>JAMPEL010000040.1 GCA_023665185.1 Roseburia sp. | reverse complement strand
GTGTTTCTATGCCTCAAAAAAATGTGTACAAAGATTAGCTAACTTAGGGGAGGAGTTATATACCTTGTCAATCAAATAGTTAAATTCTCAACAAGCACGGGAACCTGGCACCCCCTAAGTTAGGGAAGGTGTCACAGATTAAACGGTGATATTTTAAAACATCACCACAATACTGATAATCAATAATTTATGTTGGCTATAAAATTTGTGACTAACAAATAAGCAACATAACAGCCGGAATGAAATGTTATTTTAGATGGTCTTATGTTAGCCGATAGCGATGCTTTGTTACTCGGAATTTTCAATCTCATACCTTCAAAAAAAGAAAAAATGAGGCTTGATGCAGCTCCGGTTCCTTCGCAGCATTTTCAATTCGCTTTGCAAAGGTAGCAATAATTATTGAGACTACATGTACACATGCACACAGGTCTATATATAGGTCTGTGTGTACGTGTATATATAATACACGACCTCCGACCAAACTGAACCGTGACCACTTTTAACCCAATTTACTCCCCGACATCATTATACCTATAAATAGGTCAATGATGCCGTGTATATATAATACACGACCTCCTGACCAAGTTCAACCGGCTGTAAACCTTTTCTTTTTTTGAAGGCCTCCTGTTTTACATTGGATGAGGTTTCATGCCTTGCTTCTGCCGGATAGCAGGATATTCACAGTGCAAAGTTAGATGTCTCCCTCATGACGTCAAGGTCTCGTCATGGATTGTCTGTTGCAGGATGGTGGCCAGGCACTATCCTTCGCAGCCAAACCTTGTCTTACATTCATAGAGTCAGCTTCGTAGGCACTATAATAATCCAGACTGTTCCCGACAGTAAGGCAAATGTAGGGAAAGGCTGATAAAAACAACACTGAATATGGACTACTAAGAAAACAGCATGATAATCGGATGCTCGTGCACCATGCTTAATGAACCCGACAATGCTATATGCGGTCGGATTGTAGGCGATTACGGTAATATAATCGCAGTGGAACTCTATGACGGCAAGGTCGCTGTCTATGAACGTGACGAACTTCTTATCTTTGATTGAGGACGAGAGTGGAGACGGCATCAGGTTTGCTGTCTCCGCTTTTGCTTCAAGGAGCTTCTTGTTTTACCGGGATTAACATTGTCTTTATTTCCTGACCTTCGCCTTCAGTTCCCCTTTTTTATTTTTTTTGAAGGCAAAATCCTTTTATATCCTTCAGCTGCACTTCCTCTTTTGCAGCGTTACAAGCCGTTCCGGTGGATTACATAGGATAATCCTGCCCGTTGATATTGGGCTTCCGTCACTTCTTCTTCCGGAGCACAGCTTCGTTGATTGCACAGTCCCGGTCTGTCTTGATGCCGTCATTGCCATTACCCTTCCACTCCCAAAGCCATTCAACGGTCCGGCTCTTTTCTTACCGGAAAGACTCCGTCGTTCTTACAGCTTCCATATTCATGCGGACACATGGCTTCTCTGATCCTGCATATCGCATACCCTATGACGACCGTCAAAGCACACTTGCGGTTACTGTCGTTATCTTTTTATCATCCTTAGCATACCTGTCGCGGTGTTTTCCCGTACTCTCTTCTTATGACAGAATTTCAGACCGAAGTCACATCACATAGTTTTTCCGGATGCAAAGTTATGAACATGGCGTCACGTGGTTCCTCCGGGTCGGCCTGATTGCCTTTGACCAACGGCTTTCAGACAATCTTCCTTTTTCCCGGTCTGAAGACTGACAAAAAGAGTATTGTATGAACCTTCCGCTGGTGCTCCCTATGCCCATGTCACCTGTTGGCATCGTAAAATCGATGTATAACTTCTAAAATTCAAAGTCATGAAGAAAGTAGAAAACAATTTCGCAGTAACAGGTTTCATCGCAAAGGATGCAGAGATCCGTCAGTTCACAACCGCAAGCGTGGCACGCTTCTCCATCGCCATAGGCCGCACAGACAAACGCGGTGAATCTCAGGAAGAGACCAGAGTCTCGGCGTTCATGAACATGGAAGCCTGGCGCAAGAACGACAGCGCGTCCTTCGAACTTCTGAAGAAGGGCCAGATGATCACCGTTGAAGGCTACATGAAGCCGGATGAGTGGATCGGCAACGACGGTGTCAAGCGCAACCGTATCATCTTCGTAGCAACCAAGTTCTACGAACCGGTGGAGAAGCCGGAGAAGAAGGAAAAGCCGAAAGGCAAATCCAAATCAAGGAAGTCCGAGGATTAACCCAGGAACTTCCACCGACAGAAGCGGCTCCGGCCGCTTTTTTTATGTCCGTGCTCATGACGGTTTTTCTACGTTTATATCAGACTGTATTATTCCCCTTTCTGACTGCGCCACCCGTTTATACCTTTCACCCACCCGCCGCGTATCGTACACCTTACGGAAGACAACTGTCACCGTGCTCCGCATGGCAACAGCCATCACCCGTCCGGTTCAGACATGACTGACACCGATTGCCTGTAAGGTATGTGGGGCGCAGGTCAAGACTTGCGCCCGTCCACGCTCCTTGCCGTCATTCCATGTCCGGATTGTCATGTCTGCCGATACGGACTCCACCCGTTCACATTTATATCCTTTTTTATTTTTTGAAGGTCTCCTTTCATTTTATGCCCTCCGGTTATACCAGCCGATCCCCGTTATACGGTCGCAGCCTGCGACACATCAGGACTGCGCATCCGTTTTCATCGGCGAAATTAGAAGACGGCCGGCAAATGCCAAGCCGCGCTTCGCTATTTGGGCTTGTCTTATTGCCGATGGCTGCCGTCTCCTTCGGAATGCCTTGAAAAACCGGATTGCACAGCCCGAAAGCCGAAGGACAGTAGGGAAAAATAAGATGTGTATTCCAAGTGAGTAACCAACCAATAAAAAGTAAAGGATATGAAGACAGTAGAACGTATTCCGACCTACGCATTGCCGTATCTGGTGAACGGCGACGCAACCCACCTCACTGACGAGGAAGTGAAGATGATTGATGATGTCTGCCGCAAGAACGGCATCGAACTGGTGACACCCATCACCGAAAGCGTGGAGGGAAATCCCCTGCCTTATTTCAGCAGCATGCCGTTTTTCGGTCTGCCCTGTGAGGTGGAGGACTGCATCGTAATTTTTGAAAAACAGGAGTAAGGTACAAATTCTATAAACGGTTAAATATATGTTATATAACAAGATTACAGTTTTGACGGCAAATGTCCGTGCCATCGAACTTGCAATGAGGCTTCACGCAAGCGGAGCGTCTGCCACACAGGAGGAAAAGGAGATACTTTCGGCATATACAGGTTTCGGAGGTATCAAGGACATAATGGGCATAGGTACAGCCAATCCCATGCCTGACGGATTGACGGAGCAGACGAAAATACTTCTGCAACTGATTGACGGATATGCCGGATTTTCAGACGACACGGTACGTAAGGATGTTTTGGACGGTATGAAGTCTTCCGTACTGACGGCTTTCTATACTCCGTCTTTCATCATAGATACCATTGCAACGGAAATACACCGTCTTTTCCATAAGCACGGTATTACCATGCGGTCGTTTCTTGAGCCGAGTGCAGGAACAGGCGGTTTTCTGCCTCTCGCCACAGCCGATGCCAAGACGTATGCTTTTGAGAAAGATGTGCTGACAGGGCTTGTATTGTCAGCCCTGCAAGACCAGTCCAAAGTAATTATTGACGGCTATGAGACAATCAGCGGACAGGAACTGAAGCATAAGACCTTTGATGTCATAGCTTCCAACATTCCGTTCGGCAATTTCAGCGTTTTCGATGCGGATATGTGGAAACGTGGCGGTGTGCATGAAAAGTCCACCAAAGCGATACATAACTATTTCTTCGTAAAGTCCATGGAGTTGCTGAATGAGGGCGGACTGCTTATCTTCATCACCTCAAGGGGTGTCGCTGACACTCCGGGCAACAAGTTCGTAAGGGAGTATCTTGTAAATCATGCCGACCTTATCACGGCATTGCGTCTTCCCGACAACCTTTTCATGCAGACAGGCGGCATCGAGGTAGGCAGTGATTTACTGATATTCCAAAAGCACACAGGCAAGGTGTCGCAGTCTCATCGTGAGAAACTTTTCCTGCAATCCTCAAAGGAAAGCGCAGGTGCGGACAACATCGTAACCGAACCGATGAACCGGTTTTTTACCTTACCCAACACCACGCTTGCCACAAACAGCGTCATTGCCAAGAACCAATACGGTAGGTATGTCCGCAAGTACCGTTGGGGAAACGGTAACGATACGATGGCGCAGTACCTCTCAGCCATCATCAAATCGGATTTGGACCGATATTTCAAGAAAAGCCTGTTTGTCGGCGGCAAGTCAGATACCCAGATGTCAATGTCACTATTTGAAGAAGATACGCAAACGAAAGCAGAGAAAGGCAGACGGCAGTACACTGACACGATGGAGGAATGGATGAAAGAGGGTGCGCTTGTGTTGTTTGAACATCAGATTGGGACACTCAAGATGCGTAAGTCAAGGCAATATAGTGAGGTGGCGGTTGATTTTGACCCGATGCAGGAAGACGGTGTGACCCTTGACCGTGCCAAAGACTATATGCCTTTGCGTAAGGCTTATTTTGAACTTTCCACCAAAGAGAGGGAGGAAATGACCGAACAGCCGGAATTACGTGAACGGCTGAACCGCCTGTATGATACGTTTGTGTCCAAGTGGGGATGTTTCCATAGCAACGACAACAAGGACTTCTTCATGCTTGACAGCCTCGGTGTGGAGGTGTTCACCATTGAGACGCTTGCCGGCACAGAGATTTCCAAATCAGACATCATGCGTGAGCCTGTCGCGTTCAAGAAGATAGACACCGATGTTGTCCTGTCACCGTCCGAGGCATTGGCAGGCAGCCTTAATTTCTTCGGCCGTGTCGATATGGAGTATATCATCAGGACTTCCCGACATAGCCGTGAGGACGTCATCAGCGCACTCAAGGGAGAGATATTCTACAATCCCCTTTCGGGCGATTGGGAAGCCAAAGGCACTTTTATAGCCGGGAACGTCATAGCCAAGCAGAAAGACATCCTGTCCTGCATGGACGAATTGTGCGGTGAAGAACTGAAATATGCCGGACTTTCCGTCAAGGCACTGGAGGAAGCCACCCCCGAACCGATACCCTACGAGGAACTTGGCATCAATATGGGCGAGCGGTGGATTGACACACGGCTGTATGCCATGTTCGCATCGGAATTGTTCGGTACTGAAACGGAAGTGATGTACTTTGACGTGAACGACACCTACGTTGTCTCATTGTGTGGCTATTCGCCGGTCGCCTACAATACCTATTCCGTCCGTAACTA
Source organism: Roseburia sp. (assembly GCA_023665185.1). Lineage (GTDB taxonomy): Bacteria > Bacteroidota > Bacteroidia > Bacteroidales > Bacteroidaceae > RGIG8745. The sequence continues at coordinate 22,459 of JAMPEL010000040.1, read as the reverse complement.
CAACGGTGAGGCGTTGTTCACCCATGCCCTGCAGGACACTGTACCCGAAATAACGAAAGAGGTATACCGGAACGGTGATAAAGTCCGTGTGCCTGACGAGGAAGCCATACAGGAAGCCGCCACCAAGATACAGGAGATACGCAGCCTTTTCAATGAATGGCTCGACCGTCAGCCCATGTTTGTGCGTGACGAGCTTGTCACCATCTATAACGAGAGGTTCAACTGCTATGTGCGTCCGCAGTATGACGGCTCCGCGCAGACATTTCCCGGCATATCGTTCAGCCAGTTCAAATACAAGGAACTCTATCAGTCCCAAAAGGATGCCGTGCAGATGATTAAGCAGAACGGAGGCGGCATCTGCTGGCATGCGGTGGGAACAGGAAAGACCATGATAATGTGCGTGGCGGCATACGAGATGAAACGTCTCGGACTATGCCACAAGCCGATGATTATTGGGCTGAAAGCCAACGTGCATGAGATAGCCGACACTTTTCAAAAGGCTTATCCGTCTGCCAAGATACTCTATCCCGGCAAGGAGGATTTCACACCTGCCAACCGTATGGAGGTGTTCGCCAAGATTAAGAACAATAATTGGGACTGCATCATTCTCACGCACGACCAGTTTGTGAAGATACCCCAGTCGGAGAAAACCATGATAGGCATTTTCTCGGAGGAACTTGCCGATGTGGAACGCTGCCTTGAGGTGCTTGAGCAGTCCACCATGCGCTACCGTTCCGGAAAGATGCAGTCGGGACTGGAGACAAGACGCGAGAACCTGCGTGCCAAACTCGGCAAACTCCGCTGTCAGATTGAGGAACGCAGGGACGACACCGTTGATTTCCGCACGATGGGAATAGACCACCTGTTTGTCGATGAGTGCCACTGCTTCAAGAACTTGATGTTTCAGACGAGGCACACAAGAGTTGCCGGCATCGGCAACACGAAAGGCTCGCAGCGGTCAATGAACCTGCTTTTTGCCATCAGGGATATTCAGGAACGCACAGGGCGTGATTTGGGTGCGACTTTCCTGTCGGGTACGGTTGTCGTGAACGCGCTTACCGAACTGTATGTGATGTTCAAGTATCTGCGTCCGTGTGAACTGAAACGGCAGTGCATTTCCTGCTTTGACGCATGGGCGGCCATCTATACAAAGAAATGTGCCGACTATGAGCTGAACGTGACCGGATCCATCAAGCGCAAAGAGCGTTTCCGTTCCTATATCAAAGTACCGGAGCTTGCCATGTTCCTGCGTGAGATTACCGATTACAGGACAGCGGACGTGATAAACCTTGATGTGCCGGAGAAGAATGTGCGTTTTCTTACATTGAAGCCGACAACAGAACAGGAAGATATGATTAAGCGTCTTGTCACCTTTGCCAATACAGGCGAATGGTCATATCTCGGACTTGACAGCGTTGCCCCTGAAAATCTGGACAAGGCAAAGATGCTTGTCGCTACCAACGTATCAAGGAAAATGTCGCTTGACATGAGGCTGCTGGGTGAACAATTCAGTGATGATGCCGACAACAAGGCTTCGGTATGCGCACGTACCATCCATGACTATTATGTACGCTCGCAAGCCAATCTCGGCACGCAGTTCGTATTCTCCGACCTGTCTACATACAAGCCTGACCAGTGGAACATCTACAGCGAAATCAAGATGAAACTGACAGCACTCGGTATTCCTGCCGATGAAATCCAGTTTATTCAGACCGCAACCACCGAAAGGGCGAGGAAAAGGCTTTTTGCCGACATGAACAGCGGTAAGGTGCGTGTGTTGTTCGGTTCCACCACGATGTTGGGCACAGGTGTGAACGCACAGGAGAGAGCGGTTGCAGTGCATCATCTGGAGGTGCCCTGGAGACCTGCCGACATGGAGCAGCGTGACGGTCGGGCTGTCCGCAAGGGCAACACAGTCAAATTTTGGGGCAACAATACGGTGGATGTCGTTATCTACGGCACGGAAAAGACTTTGGATGCCTACAAGTTCAATCTTCTGAAGAACAAGCAGATGTTTATCAATCAGATAAACAACGGTACGATAGCGGTGCGCCGTATTGACGAGGACAGCATGGACGAGAACAACGGAATGAATTTTGCGGAGTTTGTCGCCATCCTGTCGGGAAACACCGACTTGTTGAACAAGGCCAAACTTGACAACAGGATTATGCAGTTGGAAAAGGAACGTGCCATATTCAAGAAAGAGCGCATCCGTGCGGAACGTTCCATCATAGCCAACCGTGAGGCCATGCAAAAAGCGCAGCTCACAAAAAGCCGGATGGAAAAAGATCTTGAGCATGTGACGGCTTACAAGAAAGAGGCATTTATTTCCCTGCTTTCCGATGTTGAGCCTACCATTGACGGAATAGGACGTGAACTTCAGCGTATTGCAAAAAACTACCGCTCATCCGCATTTACCAACATAGGCAGCTATATGGGATTGGGACTGGCTGTGAAAAGCGAGTTTACAATGCTGGGGGCTTTCGACCACAATTCTTTCTATGTGGAGGGATTGGACGGACTGAAATACCGTTTTGGCATATCGGGCGCACTTCCGTTAAGTTTTGAGGAAAAGGTGCAGTACCCACGGCTCACCCTGCAAAAACTTCCGTCTCTTATTGAGGGACAGTGCAAGCAGATAGCGCAACTTGAAAAAGAGTTGCCTGTGCTTCAGGAAATCACCGCACGGCAATGGAGCAAAAGCGAGGAACTTGCATCTCTCAAGCAGGAATGTGAAGCCTTGCAGCACCGGATTGATGAGGAACTTAAGAAAGCGGAGCGGTCACAAACTGAAGTCTCCGCTTCAGAACAGGCAGCGTAATTCATAGATATATTTAACCGTTTTCCCACTGTCGGGCTGTGAAGTCCGGCAGTGGAATTTTTATATCTGTTCAAAGCCGTGTTTTGTTACTAAGAAGCCCTTTTGCGCTCTAAAAAAGCAAAATAAAATTAAAAAAATCGCATATTGACATTCAAATCATTGTTGTATTAGATTTTTTTTGTACCTTTGCATCAACAGAACCTGCTAAGCCTCTCAATGAGGCTCAAATCGGCGGGTCGTTTTTTTATATACATATCAGTTCCATTCACCAAGCATGGGTAAGTAGACTCACCAAATCAAAGCGATATTTCATTGAAAACGAAAAAGAGTTCCCATATAAGGAACTCTTCCCGACCGGGTGATACCCCAGCCCCTAAAATCGTTGCTTGCGCACTCGAAGTGTTTCTTTACAGGGAAACTACCTGTTTTATATCTTGCCTATGATAAGGCAATAGGCTTCCTTTTTTAGAACAGTAATCCATTGATGTTTTCAAAGGTATCATAGGGCGGCAACGGTTCTGACAAGTTCGATTCTCATGCCGAGAGCGTCTATTATACGATAGAACATACTGACACTGGGAATGACCCCACCGTTCTCAATACGGGAGATATAGGACTTGGTCACATTGATTTTCTCTGCCAGCTGAGACTGGGTCATCTTGACTTCCTTTCTGGCGTCATGAAGTATCTGACCGGTATAAAATGCCCGTGCGTTGTCAAAAGCCTGTTCCCTCTCAGGAGTGCCTGATTTGCCAAATTTGGCATCAAGCACAAGGTCATAATTTCTTATCAGATGATCGTTTGTCTGCATAATACTCATTTCATTCTTTTCATGCTTCAAAATTAGCAAAAGTTTCAATATATGAAAACTTTTAGGGGTTACATTGTTCATTTTCCATGTATTTTTCCACTTTTATCCCATTATAACAGCTGATTTATCCATTTATAATTGAAATACTTCCGGATAATAACGGACCTTATGGGATTATTGTCAGCGCGAAGGTAAGGCTTCGTTCTGAATTATGCAAGGCCATGCCGTATAGTGGCTGTGAATAAAATCTTCCTTGCTTCAAGTGTATTTTCTTCATAGCCAGCCTTGCCGATTTATCACTCGCTCCTTGATATTGCCCTGAAATAATTCCCTGAAGGTCGTTCAAAGACTGGATGAAAGGGAAAATAAAAAATTAGAGATATGGCAAACTCAGAAACCACCGTAGCGAACAGAAAAATCATAGATGATATTCTAAAACGTGATATGCGTTTCAGATATATGTTTTTAAGTCGTTTACAATCAGATTGTGAATATTACATCAACTATGGCTGTAGAAGTCCCAGATGCCTGTGGGCTGGAAAGGAAAAGTTGCAAATTGAGTTGATGACTGCTGTTTATAACAGTTTTCCCGAAACAGAAAAACCGGAATGGCTGACTGTGGATAAGATTATGACATACAGTATAATGTTAAACCAATAAACAAGTGAAAAATGCAGATTGAAGATTATGAGTTCAACGGCAGAACTTATCCTTGCCGTATCATACAGGATAATGAGGGTACAGAACTTATCGTTGGCAGTGCCTCTTTTCTCAAAGCTCTACTTCCAGGGGAGTTTGGAGATAAGAACGATGGATTTGCCAGTAAGGAGGCGGAAAATATTGACGAGGAAATCTTCTTTTACACTGATGATGAAGATTTGTTGCTTGACGACAGGCAACTGATTGAAAAGTTGAAACTAACCATTCCTGAATGTTTTGAATGATAGTTCTGACTGTGAGAGTATGGAGGCTAAGACTTCCATACTCCTTGCCCAATGACCGCCTTTTATAAATTTCATTTCCCTTTTTTATTTTTCATAGGCATCTTCTTCACCTTTCGGTATAGGATGAAATCAGTTTCTCCGGATCTTTTCCCCATAGGTCAGACATCCGAAGAAACGGGTGGACGGAGACATGCCGCAGATTACGGTACAAGTATCGCAATCCTTACCAAGTCTCCCTGTTGTCCGCCCTGCTGATTTCTGTCTGTATATTGGTGAAAACGATTACCGTTTATATCCTGTTATACCTGCGTTGCCACATTGTCAGCAGTCATTTTATACCATTATTCTGATCACCTTTTTATATACCGCCATCTACGATGGCATTGTCATTCAGTCCTTGCCAGACCGTTTGGTTTTATAAATGCAAAGTTCTGTCATCGCTGCTTAATCCAACAGTTAGAAGTGCATTTCTTTCAAATTCTTCCTCCTTCGGAGTGTAATTTGCCAGAAAAACCGTTGTATAAAGCCGGTTGTCGATGACTGTGTGGGGCATCATAAAACCCGACAACGGTTCCGGCAAAAGGAGCCGAAGAAAGGGAAAAATAAACATTTTCAACATTAACCCTCTAAAATCAAGAATTATGGCAACAAATCAGTCAGCAAACGCAATGAACAACGCTAAGGTAGCACTGGTAAACATTCAGCCGAGCACATTCAACCCTCGCAAACATTTTGACGAGAACGGCATCAATGAACTTGCGGACAGCATCCGTCAGCAAGGGGTACTCCAACCTATCAACGTGCGCCCCATTCCCGACACTGACCGTTACGAGATTGTGTTCGGAGAACGGAGATACCGTGCGGCTCTTGTCGCAGGTCTTGAGGAAATCCCTGCTATCATATCATCATATTCCGATGAGGAAGCGGAGGAAATCGCCATAACCGAGAACCTTCAGCGAAAGGATGTCACTCCGATTGAAGAAGCGGAAGCGTATCAACGGCTCATGGACAGCGGACGGCACGATGTCCAATCTCTTGCGCTCCTTTTCGGAAAGAGTGAGAGTTATATACGCTCACGTCTCAAGTTCACAACCCTTATTCCGGAAATAGCCGGACTTATGGCAGATGATACCATATCCATAGCGGTAGCCAATGAGATATGCCGATACAGCGAGGACATTCAGCGTGATGTGTACGAGAAGCATCTCAAGGATGACAACGGTTACAATTCATGGCGAGGAAAGAAAGCCGCAGATGTGGCAAATGCCATCCAACGTGACTATACCAGCGACCTTGAGCGTTACGATTTTGACAAGTCAGTCTGCGCCCTGTGTCCGCAGAACACCAACTACCTGCTTCTTTTCAGTGACGGAGGGTGCGGTAAGTGTACAAACCGCTGTTGTCTTGCGGAGAAGATTGCCGACCATATGGTGAACAGCATTGTTGCGACCATGACGGAACAACCATATATGGCTATTTGCCGAGACCTCTACAGCACGAACAGCACCGTAGTGAAACGGCTTGCCGAGATGGGTTATGAGATTGAGGAACATGACTATACAAGCCGTATGCCCCAAGAACCCCAAGCACCGTCAGCAGAGGACTACGATACTACCGAAGAATACGAAGCGGACAATGAGCGTTACAAGGCAGAACTTGAGGGCTATCAAGCCGACATAGCCGACCTTGACCGCAAGCGTGAGAGCGGAGAGATTACCCTATGTATCAAGATTGGCGCGACACGCACAACCCTGTGTTATGTGGACAACACCACAAAGGCATCTATCGGAGGAAGTTCATCTGACAAGGTTGTTACTCCGTTGGCAAAACTTGAGAAGCAGGACGGTCGCAACAAGGAGATTGCGATTGAGAAGACCATTGCAGACACCAAGAAGCAGATTATGGATGTGGACATGACAGATACCAAGTTCTCTGCCGAAGAAGAAAAGATGCTGCACTTCTTTATGCTGTCCGCTCTGCGAAAGGAGCATTACACAGCGGTAGGTCTGCCCGAAGACAATGCAGGGTATCTTAAGGACGATGACAAAATGATGATTGTCTCCAACTTGACTGCCAAGACAAAGGCAATTATCCACAGGGACTTCCTGATAAAGAATTTTGAGGGTGCATACCGTGGCAACGTTACAGCCACCTTGCTGCGAGACTTCGCCAAGAAGCACATGCCCGAAACTCTTAAGGAGATTGAGGACTGCCATAATGAGGTTTATGACAAACGTCATCAGCGCATAGAGGAAAAGAAAGCCATTCTGATGATGCAGGAAAAGAAAGAGGAGGATATGTCTCAAGCATCCGAAGAAAACACGTCAGAAGAACCGCAGTCGGAAGAAACGGCAGCATAAGACAATGTATCGGGTGGTCTACCGCTACCCGATACTAAACTGCAGAATATATTAGATGTGGTTAATGTAAGCGATGGGAGCATCATGTGATGTTCCTGTCGTTTTCATTTTACCGGAATGAAACCATTTATAAGACCAATTCCGGCTCATAAGTATCCTTTTACATATTTCACCACTGCCATTTATACCCTTTTATAATACTGTGATATGACTGGAGCAGCATCCTTTTATATAGTGCATCCAGCCGGGGCTTCCATGACCTCACGGGATTATTGTCAGCGCGAAGGTAAGGCTTCGTTCCGGCTCTGTCAAGTCCGGGCCGGTGGTTCATGTGGGAAAATCTTCCTTGCCACAGCAAGCGTATTTTCCTCACGTCAGACTTGCCGTTGGTCTCTCGCTCCCTTTATGTTGCCCTGAAATAATTCCCTGAGAGGTCTTGAAAAAGACCGGAAGAAAGGGGAAAATAAACATTTATCGTTATGAACAAGACAACAGACATCCAATCGACCAAAGAGTTTGAACTTGCAAGGCTGGTTTCAATCGGTATCAACAATTACAGTTTCAGCCCCAAAGTGTTCGCGGCTTCCCTCCCTCATTTCCACCGTACTTTGCAGCAAACAATGTGGCGCATCATTGTGGAGTGCATCAAGGTATATGCGGATGAGAACTACAAGTATGACGACCGCAACGAGGCATCCCATCTGGAAGCCATGCGGATGATGGAGTATCTCAAGAAGCACGGGCGGAACATACCTCTGATTAACTATCAAAACAACAAGAATATGGAACGGACATTCTATCTGCTTACATCGCTGATTGAAAGGTCAAGCGAAAGCATAAGCGACACACACCGACTTTTCGGCACATTGGAGAAAGCCGAAGATGCGTTCTTGGAAGAAATCAATGAGTGCCAAGAGAACTTTGAAGGGCAGAATGGCGACCTGCTGATAGACCTGCCACGATGCCGGGAGTGGAGAAACGAGGACGGCTTCGGCTATACTGTAACCATTGAAGAAGTCACACCAATATGAGCGTACCGACATACAAATACATACAACGACTGATTGGACGTATAACAGCGTCCAGTCAGTCAAATAATGACAGTTTCACATACTACAGACATTTTGTAGAACTACATAGTGGCACCAATGGTTACGTTTCAGTGACATTGTACAAGACTGAGAGCCGCTATGACGGAGAACTCGCAGATTTCAGTTTCGACTACTGGACGCTTGAACTGCACTTTGTCAGCACGGTTGGAAAGGCTATAACAGAAAACATAATCAATGCTTTCAGACATCTCTATGCGCCCCGAAAAATACAAGTATCATACGATGAACGCGAATATGAGGACGAGGACACCACCTATGAGTATGACAAAACAGACTGGGACAAACCGCCTGTAAAACGGCTCAATAAATAACAATCAATAAACAAGAGGATTATGACATTCGATTACAACGAGGAAAACAAGACACCCATGTCGTTGGTGCTTGAGAACGGTATAACAGCCGAGGGGGAATTTATCGACCTCAGAATAACGGCGGAGACCCTGCCCAAAGGGAAGCAATGGTATCAGATACGCCACTGTGACGATGACGGCTCAGAACCGGCATCCTTGAAACGAGGGTGTGTGATGGTGAACTTCTTCGGTACGTTCATCTGTGACCCGATAGCCGGAATGAATGACGGTGACGAGCTGGAGATAAGGAAATGGGACTTTTAGAACAGAAGAATGAACGCTATGAGAAACCGAACATTGATTGAGATAAAGGATATTGTCGATGAAATCATGGAGTGCGACAGTCTGGTTGACCGCACTGAGTTTGACACCGTGCGTTGCAATATCGGCGGCGGGACGCTTTGGCTGTGCGACCTTGATAAACTCAAACGGCATTTCGACATCAAAAGCGTTATCGCTGAGGGTGACAACATCGCCATATTGATACGGTCATATTCGCTTCCCTGTTAATCCCTGCCGGGGATGTCTATATGTGGCATCCCCGGTTTTCAAAACATTACCGCCCGTTTTCTCACATATTCTTGTTTCCCTTTTCTAAAAGTTCCAATAACCACTTATACCGCTTCCAAATCCATTTATAATCATCCGGCATCCGCAACGACCCGGCCGGGTTTATTCCGCCGCAAAGTTAACAGCCATGCTCCCGTTACAGCAATACACCCTGTCGGTCGGATCTGCTGACAATCTTCCTCTCAAAATTTTCGAGCGTATTCTCCTTGTCCGGTATTGCCGGAATTTTCGTCATGTCATTCTGAAAGCGGCAAATAACCGCCTGCAGGTCGTCATAGACCGATAGCAGGGAAAAATAAAAAGACAATGGCAAAGTTGGACGAAAACATAGCAAGGCAGTTGAGCAAAATAAAAGTATATTTTCTCAAATATTATCCCTCACGCATCCGCAATGTGGGTGAACAACAGATTGCAGACCGGCAGACAATCTATGATTTCAAGGACGGCAGGGCGTATGAGGAAGTCGCACAAATGGCAGTAAGCCATCTGAAAGAGCAATTTGGCGAGAAGACAGCCGATATTGTTTTCTCTTGCGTTCCGGCTTCATCAGCCGAGAAGAACGAACTGCGTTACAAGAAATTCTCCGAAAGGGTCTGCCAGTTGTCGGGTGCGATAAACGGCTATCCCCATGTCAGAGTGTCGGGAGAACGCTTGTCCGTACATGACCGCAAGGGCGAGAAAACCGTCAGCAAAGTGCAGACCATTGAATATGACCGGAACTTTTTCAAGGGCAAGGCGGTGCTTTTGTTTGACGATGTGATAACACGTGGCGTGTCATACGCAACGGTGGCAAACGAACTTGAAAGTTACGGAGCGACCGTGCTTGGCGGTTTCTTCTTGGGAAAGACATTCTATAAAATCAGATAATATGCAGCCCCAACAATCTAAATCAAATTCGGTCGCTTTCACAGGACACCGTTATGTACCATACAGTGCTTATCCACGTATCACTGAGAACCTGAAAGACATAATCAAAGACCTTTATAAGCATAATGGCATACGTAACTTCTACTGTGGCATGGCTATGGGTTTTGATATGCTCGCAGCCGAAACAGTGCTTGAAATGAAAAAGCACTTGCCTGATATTACACTTTCCGCTGTCGTCCCTTACAGACAGCAAAGTGAAAGATTTTCCCCTAAAGCCAAAACGTGGTATGAAGCATTGTTAAGCAAGGCAGATAATGTTGTCATTCTCAATGATGAATACCATGACCGCTGTTTCCTTGACCGCAACGATTATATGATTGACCGCAGTCGTTTGGTAGTTGCATATTATGACGGAGTGTCAAGAAGTGGAACGTCATACACCGTCAAGAGAGCCAAAGCGTGCGGTCTGTCTGTCATCAACATTTATTGTTCTTAACGATAAGGAAACTGCTTAAACTGATGGAAGCCGTATCATGGTTCCCATCGGTTTAAGGTTGTCCGTATCCTGTTTTACAGCTGGTACGTCCAGTTCTAACCGGTCTTTTCTGACATCCGTCCGGAATCCAATTATATTCGCCATTCACTCCGTTTTTACCTTCCAAGCCACTATTCTTGTCTTTACCATGCCAGATCCATTGGGTTTTACCTATGCGAAGTTCTGTCATCGTTGTCTGGTTCAACGGTTTGAAGTGCATTTCCAACAAATTCTTCCTCTTTCAGAGAGTAATTTCCCGGAAAAACCGTTGCACAAAGCCTGTTGCGATGACTGTCGAAAGCATCATAAAACCCCAAAAGGTTCCGGCAGAACGGAGCCGATGAAAGGGAAAATAAACATTAAAAGCAACAAGAATATGAAACCGACATTCTACCTGCTTGAAAAGCCAAGCGAAAGTATAACCATAAAAACTATATGTAATTATGAGAATGAACAATAATCGTATCCTCAGCATCGCTGAGACCATCCGACAGCAACTTGTCGGCATGACACCCATGAACATATTGATGTCGTGGGGAATATCCAAAATCGTGGCAACCGTCATTGACGATATGGCCGCTCTCAAACTTTATGTCAATGGCAGATTGCATAAAGGTACAGTAATCATCGCCTTGAATGAGGGTACGGATTACTATGAAGTTTATTTGCGTGACAAAGCGGGCAATACCAACAAGATTGCCGGAGATATAGACTTCACACAATTAGGTGACACCATAGACGAGGCGATAGAACGGGGAAAGGACAAAGCCGAGTATGACAAGTTCTGTGAAGAACAGAGGCGTCTGCTCTTTTTATGACAGATAGATGACAAAAGGCGGAGGTATTGACAACGATACCTCCGCCTTTGTGTGCCGCACCTGTCAATGTAGTGCCAGTTATGGGACGGTTATTGGCCGGTTATGCTCCTGTTTTACTTTTCTCATTCCTCACTTTCCCCTTTCTTTCTTCTTGGGCCGAGAGGCCCCTTTGTACGTCCGCGGTTCAATTCGATCCTCGCCTCGTTAAGTATCCTGAATACGGAGCTTCGGCTTTTGAAGCCGGACTCCGCATATATGTCGTCGATGGAGAAGCCTTGAAGATACATGTTCACCACACGCCTGTTACGTTCCGTCTTGGCGACAGCCTTTTGCGAGATCTTGGATATTTCCACTTTTACCTTTGGCACACGACGGCCGGATCTGCGTATGGCATTGGCTTCTTTGGGCAACAGTGCGATGGCGGTCAGCACATCCGAGGTCTTGGCATCGGGAAACAATTCATTTCTGGAGTCAATCTTGTCGTGAATGGAAATCAGCCGGATATTGTTTACCCGGCACAGTTCAAGGAAGAACACCAGTTGTCTGGCTCCGTTTAGCGCGTTGCTTAGTTTGGGGATGACCAGCGTATCACCAAACTGAAGCCGTCCGATAAGTGAGTCCCATACCGTGCGCGTCTTCTCGTTCTGCGGCAGTTCCTCCCTGACAACCTCAAGGCAACCGAACTCTTTCATCCATTGCTCATCGGTTTCAAAATCGTTGTAACCGGGAGCTGTCATGATATATCCAATCTTCGCCATCTTTTACAGTCTGATTTATAGCTGCAAAGGTAATAAAATTATTTCGATTACAATCATACTGACTATGACATTTGTATTTCTTTAGCAATCATCATCAGCCATGAATGATACTTTGGCTTTGTATTTACTCCGATTGGCATAATCCGGCAGATTGTCAGATGAAAATGTGGCATGAAACAGCGGATTTATCCACAATGATTTTGAGTTTGATTTCAAAAATATATTCTTCTGCGTTCTGTGTACATTCTCTACAACGTATTGACTGCAAGCCGTATCCAAAAATTACATCCAGAGTATGATAATATAAATCAAACTAAAAAGAATATCAAACAATCAATCATATCAAAATTAAACTCTACTTTCGCACCGTAAAACAATCGGCAGTAATTGCTAAAAAAACAGATTTTGATATGACAAGTAATCCGACAGGGCGGCAGATGACGCCGCAGAGAGTAACAAAACGTTCCCGACTCATACTCTGGACAACTACGGTTATGCTGGCTGTAGTGACATCCGTGTTTTCCGGTTGTGGCAGTCACCCGGACAAGGTGGTTTCCATGTACGATACACCGGAGGAGGCTCTGAAGGATTACGCGTCATATCTTTCCCGCATCGTGTCCAAAGACAAAGCGGACATCAGGGAACTCGGCAAACTCACAGACGAGTGGACGACACTTGACGACACAATATCGGCAAAATTCTTTTCCGGTTATGAGACCGGGATACCGGAACGGAGTGATTCCGTCTATACCAGTCTTAGGGATTCCATCATCGGAGAGCTGTGCCGCCTTGCAGAATCACGTCCCCGTTCCCTCGCGGACTACCTTGTGCTTGTCAATGCCGTCAGCCGGCTTCCGGCAGATACGCTCACGGCAGGACTGCTTACCTCCGTCCACCATTTCTATGGCTCTATGGACAGGACTTCCACATACGGGGTGGGCAACAAAGAAACCATAAGCAGGTATGAACAGTTCCTGTCCGATGCCCTTGACAGCGAACTGACAACGAAAGCCGATGTGTTCACGTTCCTCCGTGGCGAGGACATGGCTTTCCGTTCTTTCCTCAGCCATCTGCCGACTCTCGGCAACATCCCTCTCATCCGTGTGCGTGACAATACCTCCAGAATGATGGCGCGGATTGTGGAACTGGCGTCAGAGGAGAAGCCTCTTTTCACTCCGTCGGAGATGGTCGTCATTCTGACCATGCGCAATAACCGCCGGCTCTTGCAGAACGCCCTGCAATGCGTCAATGACATCAGGGCCGGGAAAGTGGGCAGGGACGAGCGGGCATTCGCCTATCTGTGGATGCTGCTGCAGCCCTGGCTGTCCTTTGACCCTTTGTCTTTCTCACTTATGAGCGAGGCACAGATGAACACAATGCGCACCCTCGCCACCGAGACGCCCGGCTGTCTTTCCAAACTTGGCAATCCCAAGTTCCCGATTGACACGGAGGAGCTGCCTGCGCTGCTTATCAGGACTTACATATCCACCCTGTGATACGCCGTCAAACCATCATCAAGACCATTTATATGCTGAACACAAAAATCGACAATTTCCTGAACCATGTCCATCTTCAGATGGCATCCATCCTGTCCCGGCAGTTCTATACCGGAGTGGAGATAGACACCGAGTCTGCTTTGCTGGAGTTTAACCTTCCTGATCCGATGCCCATCAATGACCTGCTCGACATCCTTGACGACCACATGGAACTCGTCATTCTCTATCATGTGATACCATCGGACGCTACTGTGATGGGTGAACAGTGCTGCGCCTATTCCGACCCGGTGGCGGATTTCATCTACAAGGTAAACTGTATCACCGATGACAACGGAACCTGTGGTACGGTGTATGTGACGCTTTACGAGTCGCTTGAGACGCTGGGAATAGAGGTTCAGACAGAGCTTGAGGAACAGACCGCCAAGAGCCGTGAGATTATCTTCGCCAGAAGCCTGAACGATGTCCTCCGTGACTTCATGAGATAAGAGCCATGAAAGATTCCCATTACAACAAACTGGTGGACATCATCCACCGTCACCGCAGCTGGGTGGACGTACTGCGTCCGAAAGAGGACGCAACACTTGTCGCACGTTCCGGTGTAGACCTTATGACAGTCAGGAGGAGAGTAATGACACTCGTTGCCCTCAGACCCCGCAGCGTCTATCCCAAAGGACATGTGTGGAACATTCCGGAAGAACGGCTCGACCGTGCCGTGCGTGCCATGAAGCGTAACCGAACTTTCACCGAACGCTGGAAACGGGAGGAACTGTCCGTGTCCGATGCGGAAGCACTGGTGTTGCGTGCTTCCAATAATTTTCTCAGCCTGAATCTTCAGGAAGAATAACTGTATAAACCCTTATAGCCATGACAACGATATTCCTGTTTCTTTATGTCTCCTCGTTTGTGACACCTGTTCTCGCACCGTTCCTTTACAGGAGCAGACGCCCGTCCATGATTGCGTTCTACCGGAGAATGACTTTCAGCTTCGTTTTCCGCAGGCTGTACACACTCATGCTCACCCTCTATCTGGTCGCTTTCCATTTCTACCATCTCTCCATTTACAGACAACCGCAGTGGTTGCTTCCCTCCACTGTTCTGGTGATACTGATGTACTCCCCGCGTATCAGTGAGCGGATGTTCCATTTCATGCAGGACAGGCAGACGCTGCCCGCGTTTTGTCTGCAGGGAATGTTCTGTCTGTTTTTCCCTCAGTTCTTGCCGTTGGGCTTTACCGTTCTTGTCATAGCGGTAGCCGCCGTGTTCTTCCCGTCAACCCATCTTCGTGACAGCCTGCTGAGAGAGGACGTCCGTATGGATTTCCTCAACGGGACACCCGAAACGGTTGCCGGAAGGTATTTCCGCTGGTCCTCACTGGAAAGCGTACTGTCTGATGGCTGTACTGCCAACTTTAAGACAAATTCCCGTCTCAATCGGAAATGTCCGGATGTGATTGAGGATGCGGAAGTAATTGAATATACGGACTGATAATCCATTTATAAAGTATGGACAACACAAGACCCTACCATATCACCCTCAGCCGTTCCCTGCTGATATTTCTGCAGGAAGACTCCTGCACGGATGACAGCCGGTTCTCCAGATACGATGCCTTCCTGTATCTGCTTGACTCCGCTGCGGAGAATCCACGGCAGACGGAACCGGACAGGGATACCGTTCCTACGGTCAAGGGTGAGTTCGTCACCTCGTATTCGGAACTTTCCGAAATCTGGAACTGGCACCGCAGTCATGTCCGGGAGTTCATACAGGCACTTGCCGGACTTGACGTCCTGACAACCGGGCGTGTCCGTAAAAAACTTCTGCTCACTCTTCCCTTACATTTCGACGGAGACAGAGTCCCCGTCAGGCTGTTGGACGAAGAGCAGAGAGGCTGGCTCCGCTTCATCATCGGCATGACATCACTGGATGAGTTTCTCTCCCTGTTTGATTCCGCCATGACCGAAGCCGAGACCGGATTGTCTGTAACAGAAGTTCAGGGAGCGGCGGCCGATAACATCGGAAGACGTATCCGCCACCTGCTCGATCATCTGATGCTCCACGCCGCCAACATCCATCCCTGCGGTCAGGAACTTGACTCCGCGCTCCGCCACCTCTTTGTTGATGAGTGCGGCTCCGACCTCATGTCACTTCTTTCCCTGCTGTCGTTCGGTGGGCTTGACATCCTCCGGACTTCCGTGGATGAAGTTTCCCCGTTCCATCTGTCGGAGGCAGCCGATGAACATCTCCGGACTGTGCTGAAGCACTATTCCGTCTGGCCCGGCAAAGAGGATGTCCCTCCTGACACGAACCCGCACACCGCCTCCGGATAGCCCGTTATACCAGCATTGGCAGGAACGGCGGCTTGCCGTCCAATCTAACCGAGGGGACGTGCCCCGAAAAGCCGGCTTTGCCGGTAATGGGTAGCCTAATCCCCCTGGAAGAACGGAGTTCTTTCGGGAGCGGACGGCCGGGAACAGCAAGCTGGAATGATTTGAAGGGATTTTCAGGTGTAAAAAGCCAGAACAAATGCGGAAATGCACACCGTTTGCAGTGCAAAACAAAACCTTGTTTCCCTTTCTTTCAAACAGTATTCTACAAATTTTAACAGTGAAATTTACAATAAAATCAGATGGCAAATTCACAAAAACAGGTGCTTGACATGCGTCCGGGAAAAGGATTTTCCGCCGGACAGAGCAACGAGCACACGCGCAACTGGACAGAGAAAGGATGGCAGCATGCCGTGCGGATCGGGAACTATGACCGCACGCGTGAGGGACTGAATTTCGAGATTATTGGAGGTAAAATATGTCCGATAGACAAGGGCAAATCAATCCCGGAACGCATACGGGAGAACCTATCTGCACGTGGTATCAAAGACCCGAACGAAGGTCTTGCCGAGCCTAAGTTCCGCACTGTTGCCAACTTTATTTTCGGAGGAAGTCGTGAGCGGATGCTTGAACTTGCATTTGGGAAACAGGAGGTCGATTTGTCACATGGCGCGGATAATTCGCATATCAGACGCAATACGGACATTGAGAACTGGGCATTGGATGTCTACCGCTTTGTAGCTCATAAGTGGGGCGAGGAGAACATCGCGGCGTTCATCGTCCACCTTGATGAATTAAATCCTCACGTCCATTGCACGCTGCTTCCCATTGACAAGGACAAGAGGTTCGCTTACAAGAAAATGTTCGCCGGAGGCAGCATATACGAGTACAAACAGCGCATGATTGAGCTGCACAGCGAGTTTGCGGCGGTCAATGAGAAATGGGGGCTGAACCGTGGGGACAGTATAGCGGAGACCGGGGCACGACACCGTACCACAGAGGAATACCGGCGTGCGTTGTCACATGAATGTACATCGTTGGAAGAACGGATTTCAGAGAGCAAACTGCTTCTCAGACAACTGCGCAGTGAGGTCGCTTTCGCTGAAAAACGTGTCAAGGGACTATCAACCATGATAACCAATCTGGAGCATAAAAAGGACGAGCTTGAACACGAAATGACAGAGATTTCCGCACAGATACGTTCGGGTGAGGGTGACTCCTTGGAGCTTCAGAAACGTATCGACAAGCTCTCCGGAGAATACGAGAAGACGCTCAACTCTCTTACGGACAAGCGACAGAAACTTACCGAGGCGAACAGGAAACTGGCGGAACTTCAAACATTAGCCGAGGAATCCAAAGAGAAAGCTGATGAATACCGCAACCAGGCGGAAGAATACCGTCAGGCTATCCGGGAGTCGTCGGCCGATATGACCAGACAGGTGCAATACCGTATCGCGGACGCGGCAGTCACGCAGGCGATTTCAGAACTGAAGACCCTCATTCCTTCTGAGATTCTGAGTCATGAATCCTTTGACGGGAGCTTTATCCGTGAACTGTCCGAGCACGGCAATTCCTTCCTGAAATGTGCCGCCATGCTGTTCGTGGGCTATATAGACGGTGCCACAACCATCGCCAAAGACTGCGGTGGCGGAGGAACATCAAGCGACCTTCCGTGGGGACGTGACGATGATGACGATGACCTCAGATGGGCGAGAAAATGTCTTGCACAGGCTTCGAGAATGATGCGTCCGGCATCCGGAAAATCAGTAAAAAGGAAATAAAAAACCAACTTATTAAATATCAGAATTATGATCAAAAAACTTATTCTATCCGTCTTCATCACCGCCTCGGCTGCTCTCCATGTCCATGCAGGTATTGTCAAGACACGCCTGTCGGATGCAGTGAAAAATCTCAGTTCCCAGGAAGAACTTCTGCGTCCCATCGCCCCTACATACATCAAAGGAGCGGTTATCCCTTCGTGGAAAGACAACTGGTTTTTCAACGTATCAGGTGGTGCCTCGGCTTTTATCGGCTCGCCGATTGGATGTGAGGATATGTTCGGACGTGTCAAGCCTACATTGCAGCTCAGTGTCGGGAAATGGCATACTCCGTCTATCGGCAGCCGCATATCGTTTCATGGATTCAAATGGAAAAGCGGTGAGCTTGAGCCGCAGGATTACCGCCACTGGCACACGGATTTGCTGTGGAATGTCATGCCGTCCCTGCACATAGGCAACGGTGTCAGCCGCTGGGACATCATTCCTTTTGTCGGTGTTGGGCTGATTGACAACCGTACAGCCGATCACCGTCCGTTTGCCTTCAACTACGGAGTGCAAGGCCGTTACCGGATTTCAGACGCACTCCACATCACTGCTGAATTGGGCAACGCCACGACTTTCAAGGATGCCGACGGCATAGGTTCCTCACGGCAATTCGGAGACAATCTGTTGTCTCTTTCGGCCGGAGTGTCATGGACTTTCGGACGCAAAATCGGCTGGAAGAAAGTGGTGGACGCTGCTCCGTATATACAGCAGAACGAACGCTTGTGTGCCTACGCATGGTCTCTTGGAAAACGTAATGAGGAGCTGGAGCGTAACTACAATGCCAATGCCCGTATCATCGCGGAATTGCGCAAAATCCTCGACATCGAGGGATTGCTCGATAAGTATCTTCACTGCTTTGATGATGAGAATAACGGTCTGTTATCTCAAGGAAACGGCTATCCGGTCAATGATTATTCCGGTCTCAACTCGCTTCGCAAACGTCTTCGTGAGAGCGAGAAGACCGGGGTGTCTTCCCGAAAATCATCAGAGAAGCAGAAAGGAAGACTGCCTAAAAACGCAGGAACTGCCAAAATCCGGTCTTCAAACAGGAATGACAGCATAGATAACAACCGGTCAGACAACAATGCCAGTTTAGGATTGGCGGACAACTACATGGATGCCATCAGAGCGGGAAATGAATGTCTTGGCGCACCGATTTATTTCTTCTTTGAACTCGGAACGACCCGGCTTGTGGATCATTCGCAGGTGGTGAATCTGAATGAAATCGCACGGATTGCCACAAAATACGGTTTGAAGATAGAGGTCGTAGGAGCGGCTGACAGCCTTACCGGAACGGAAGAAATCAACAACGGACTTGGTGTTTCACGCGCCCGCTATATTGCAGACTATCTTATGGAATGTGGTGTCGGGGAGCAGATGATTATCACGGATTCGGAAGGCGGCATAGACACCTATTCACCCAATGAAGCCAACAGAAATGCTACTGTAAAATTGTATTTGCCATAGATATTTTCATTGAAAAGCTTTGTTTCTCATGTTCTTAAAAATGTGTTTGAATGTTTTTGAAGTAGACTTTCTATTTGTGAAAACAGAAAGTTTAATGCAGATTTCTACACACCGATGCGGCTATCCTGACTGTGAAGTCCGGACAGCCGCCTTTTCTTATTTCACATTGTTTGTTTCTTCAAGACCAAGCCTGAAATTCTTATCTGGCAATCATTCTTTCATACCCAAATACTTTTCCAGTTTGTTGATTCCAGCCTCAAACTTCTTCGGGTTGGTCTGCTTTAGTTTCCGGATGTTCAGCATTTTCCATTGCACAGACGGGTAATTGGAAAGATCTCCTGCACTGCATTTGCTCCAATCAGGACTGCCTTTTTCAAAGGATAGAAAAAACTCCTTATCTGTTTGTGTCAGGCTGTCACTGATTTCTTTTAGCAGGTCTGCTCTTGCAGATATGTAGTCTTCATAGGTAAAAGTTATATCCGACATCCCTTGAAACTGGTTTTCCAGGGCCTCTGTCTGGTCAACATCGTTGGGTTGCAATGACTCAATGATGGGCTTGTCACTTCCCAACAGACACAACATAAAACCTTCTTTAACGTCATCAAATGACGTGTATTCCATATACTTGCAATCAAAAATATCACGAGGATGCTGTCGGCTGAGGGCTGCGGTTATCTTTCCTCCGTAAAGCTGGCTGAACGAGACTGTACGGGCCTTGCATCCCATGCTGAACTCCTGACGCGCTTTTTCGCATAAAGGCATATCCACGGCATCATCGATAAGTCCTCTTTTCGTTCCGTTCACTTCGATCTTGACGGTGGCCTCCCCAAGTGTACAGAGCAATTTCCATACATCCGGCTTGTGCTTTACCACAATACCGGGAATACTTCTTTCAATGCTTCTCTTTATTTCCAACAGCTTGCTGTTGATTGTCTGCAGGCTGGTCTGACAGTCCTCAATGGGTATGTAAGTGAGATCAATATCGACACTATAGCGCGGCATGTTTTTATGAAACAGATTGATGGCTGTTCCACCATGCACGGCAAATTCCTTTATCTTATATACGGAAGGCATTATTCGGATAAGCAACGCCACCTGCTTCTTGTATTTATCCCTCATAACTGTCTAATGCTTTGGGTACTGTTATTTTATATTTTGAATTGTATACACCATCCGGCACAAGCTGTATTTTTGATGTGCCGAGATTTACTTTGTCAAGACTGAGTTCTTCCACCCAATAATGCCCTGCTTTTTCCGCCATATACAGGAACATACGCTTGACACTGACATTCTGCATGGTCTCAAGCAGACGCTGCACGACATCGCTTCTCAATGTGGTAAGCTGCTCCATGATGTAGAATAAATCCATATAGTCATAGAATTTGGGAGCCAGAAGCAGGCACTCCAAGAACGCCTGTTCGGGAGACGAGATGTATAATACACCACTGGATGTCTGAGTCTCGATAACCTCGGTATGCGTGAACACTTCCGTATGGAATATCCTGAAGGTCATGTCAAACATATCGTCTTTCATCCAGGAAGGACGCCTTTGCGTTGAGCCGGCTATGGTCAGGACAGGTTTGCCCATTGGCACATAGTGGTTGAATCCCGTATACTCCAATGCCGAATGAGCCGCGATACGGTATTTCGATCCGGTTTGCAGGTTGCATGAAGCCAGTGCCGAGTATGCCGACAGTCTGCTGCCGGTTCTGAACATGACTCCTTGGGACAGCGGTGTCAGCCATCCTGAATCACGATACCTTTTCTGTAATTGGTCAGAATAACCCTTGGTCTTTAGCCATTGCGAGAAAAACAGTCCTGACGGATCCGTATTCGCAAGCAGTTGGTTTATTTTTGAGCCTGAAACTATACTCATAGTTTATAATAGTCTATAAATTTCAACTGCAAAGGTACAACAAAAATGTGATATAAAAGAATGATGGTTGAAATTTATGCGTAAATATACACTATTTGTTGATTTTGAACGACCAAATATCAACTATCCAATCAAGACGCTGTCGCTAACCGGTTTTATTTTTCAAGTTACTTGCAGTCATTTCCTTTCAGGTCTATGAACTGTCCTGATTTTCAGATGCAAAGGTATTCTATCGCGCTTAATCCGGCAGCTTGAAATGTATTTCTTGTAAATTCTTCCTCCTCACAAGGAGAGTAATTGACAAGAAAAGCCACCATATAAAGCCGTGCCGATAGTCAAGTGTGGCATCTGTAAAATCTCAAGCAGTTCAGGCTAAGACAGCCGACGAAAGGGAAAATATATATAAACATTTAACAATATAAACAATGAAGATTTACAACTGGAACGGATATGATTTCGTGGGAACGGCAGTAGAATTTGCTCACCGTTTCGCCAAATGCAAGTGTGTCACTTATGTCAATGCCATCAAGCATGTGGCACGTCATAGGTACAACTGTATGGATGCAAGGGAACAGGCTTTGTATGAGAAGAAGCGCAGCCGGGCTAAAAAAGCATATTGTATCTATGTGGATGATGCCATGACTGACAGCTATCTTGTGACCGGAAAAGAGTATGATGCAATCAACCTTCCTGTCGTGGAAAAGACGTTCAAGCCTGTGTTTCTGACATATAAGGACATGGTGCTTCCGAGTAATTTTATCGGCAACCCTCGTGATGAGACACGGACACCAACAGCGATGAAAGCATACAGGATAGAGGCGGAACGTTTTGCCCGGCAGGTTATGCTGGCAACGGGATATTTCAACACGAGAGATACCCCACAACAGCCTGACGTGAGGATTAACCATACTTCCATCCATCTGAACTATCCAAATGGCGTGGAAATGCTATTTGACAGCATGGTCTGCTACGAGGGTGTGGACAATTGCCGACTGACCTATATCCGGCATGACGGTACGGATATTTATAACTGTTTCCGTCAAAGATGGACAGGCACGGTGGATGGAGTGGCAGCCGCCTCACGCTGTAATCCGGAGTGTCAATCCGCAGATTTGTACTATGGATAAGACTATAAACAAACATTGAATATTATGGATATTATACTTTTCTGTCTGGGGATATGGTGGCTCGGAGGTCTGTTAGGTCTCCGTAACCGCCGTCCCAAACATAAGCGAAAAAGGGGCTATTGGAAGCCCCCATTGGACGAGTATGACTATGAGGAGCATACCCGCAGAAACGGTAAGTAGCATTTTTATAACTTAACACATATAGATTATGACAAGAAACGAAGCAATCAAAAGAGCGGCCGATGAGTTGTTCAAGGGAAGTGAGTACCCTGTTCCCAACACCTATTCCTTCATCAAAGGTGCGGAATGGGCAGATGCCAACAAGGAGTCTGTATGGAAAGCGATGGAAGATAAGTAAGTCGTAAAAATTAATTTATACTAAGCCGCATGGGCAAAATTGATA
>JAMPEL010000003.1:39555-103633 GCA_023665185.1 Roseburia sp. | reverse complement strand
ACAATTTTAAGACAAAATTTTCATAACTCGCTGATTATCAATACATCCTATTTTGTACTCAACCCTTGGTTTTTGGACTAAAACTACGTACTTTTTACTGAAAATATATTCAATTGATTATCAAATACTTACAGGTAAGACGCTAAAAAATAAAGCATCAGACAAGAGCAAGAGGCAGCGGAAATGTTAAAAAACGAGGCTCTCCGCAAAGTGACATAATGTCAAAACCGCCCTTGCCCGCATACTGTTGTCCGGCAATAGGCAAATATCCTCGCATATCATAAACGGCTGCACACTGTCGTCAGTTTGGCTATATTGCGGCAAAAGTGTTTTGAAGTGTAATCTACTTAGAAACACTTTCTTCTATTTCGTGCCTTTTTATTGTGTGGGAGGATGCTTTGTCGTATATTTGTGAGGTAAAGATTGAAGGAGATTACAGGTGTGCTTCTTTAATTGCAGAAAACTTGTGGATGAAAAGTGTAATTATATAAATACAGAAAAGGTGAATATTTTATGAGCAATAATTTGTTTGGTGTTTGGCAGAAATATGCCAAACTGTTGTGTGGCATTTCTGCCCTCTTGGCTGTCTCTAATTCTTTCGCGGCCGATGAAAATTTGGATACTTTGAATGTGGCGCATCCTGTGGCAGCGGAGGCGGAGGAAAATACTGATTCCGTGTACTTTGTTGCGGACAAAATGCCGGAGTTCCCGGGAGGAACGACGGCAATGGGCGAATATGTATATGAGAATATACAATATCCGAAGGATGCTTTGCTTGATGGGCGGCAAGCGGTGGTAATGGTGGAATTTGTTGTGGAGAAGGACGGCTCATTGTCATCTATGTACATCCTGAATAAGGTTAGTCCTGTTTTTGCAAAGGAAGCGCTAAGGGTGATAAAATCTATGCCGAAATGGACTCCCGGTGTGCGTAAGGGAAAACCTGCCAGAATGCGGTATTGTATTCCAGTTGTGTTCCAAATTACAAATGACATACTAAAGGCTTTTGGCTACGAGCGGGTGGATACGTCAGAAAATCCATCGGCGGAAGAGCCTGAACCGGTGTACCAGGTGGTAGAAAGAATGCCTGAGTTTCAGGGAGGAATGGAGGCCTTGATGAAATTCTTGTCTCGAAATCTAAAGTATCCGTCAGCGGCACTTGATGCGGGCATTCAGGGACGGGTTCTTGTTTCATTTACAGTGGATACGGATGGAAGTGTGATAAATCCTACAATAATGAAAAGTGTGCATCCAGTGTTGGACTTAGAAGCGATAAGGGTGGCACTTTCTATGCCAAAGTGGAATGCGGGAATGCAGAAAGGAAAGACTGTCAAGGTGAAATACACTGTTCCTGTTGCGTTTCGTATTCAGTAATAAAAAGTAAAATCATGTCGTCAGGCATGGAAAAATGAAAACGCAGATGATTTTTATGAATAATAGAATGGTGGAAAACTTTTTCCGTCCGGTAGCTCTTTTGTTGAGGAATACAAGGACCGTGTGTGCTCTTTGTTTGGTGTTTCTTTCTATGTCCGCACGGGCTTTTGATGCCACAACCGTGGCGCGGCAGCACCCGGCAAGCAGTGCGGCGGCATTGACAGACAGTATTGGCGAGGTGTATGAGGTGGCTGGCAAGATGCCGGAATATCCGGGAGGACAGCAAGCTATGATTCAGTTTCTGAGCGAGAATGTGAAATATCCGGCAGACGCATTGAAAGCCGATGCGCAAGGAAGGGTACTTATAGGGTTTATCGTGGAGACAAACGGCACTCTGTCCGGTGCGCATGTCTTGAAGAGTGTGCATCCGTCTCTCGACAGCGAGGCACTACGGGTGGTGCGGATGATGCCGAGGTGGACACCGGGAATGCAGGATGGCAAGGCTGTCAGGGTGAAATATACTGTTCCTGTCACATTCAAAATTGTGAGTGAGGGGGCGGAATCAGAGACCCCGTCTTTGGCGATGGGCGAAAGCGGTGTGCCGGCTTCCCAACCAGAGGAGGCAAAAAACGACAGTGTGGATGATGAAGTGTATATGGTGGTAGAAACGATGCCGGAGTTTCCGGGAGGTACGGAGGCTTTGATGCGGTATCTCTCACGGAATGTCAAGTATCCGTCAGCTGCATTGGCTAACGGGATTCAGGGAGCACCAAGAGTCTCGTTTACAGTGAATAAAGATGGTTGCATCTCTGATGTGACAGTAACAAAAAGCGTACATCCGTTGCTCGATGCAGAGGCTGTAAGAGTAATGAGAAATATGCCTAAATGGAAACCTGGTATGCAGAGGGGAAAGCTTGTTAGAGTGACGTATAATGTTCCTGTCGCATTCCGTATTCATTAACAAACTCTGGAATCTCTGTCAGTATTTTCTTTTTTATAAATTAGGCACATCGGTCACTATTTGCTAATTTTGTCGTTCATTACTTGATGAAGTGCTAAAAGAAACATGATAAAAAACAGACGACAAAAGAAATGGACAAGATGGATGATAAGGAAGAGGAACTGATACTGATACGTATCACGGGCGAAGACCGTCCGGGACTGACCGCGTCTTTGATGACAATCCTTGCGCGGTATGACGTGACAGTGCTTGACATCGGACAGGCGGACATTCACAGTACGCTCTCGCTTGGAATACTCATACGGGTGGACGAGGACAACTCGGGACGTGTGATGAAGGAGATGCTTTTCAAGGCTTCGGAACTGGGAGTGATAATCCGGTTCTTCCCCATCTCGAAAGAGGAGTATGAGGGATGGGTGAGTATGCAGGGTAAGAACCGCTATATACTTACGTTGCTGGGCAGGAAACTGTCGGCGCGGCAGATTGAGGCGGTGACACACGTCATTGCCGAACAGGGATTGAACATTGACTCTATCCGCCGTTTGTCGGGACGTATCTCCATTGCCGAGCCTAAGAAAAATGTGAGGGCGTGTATCGAGTTTTCGGTGAGAGGCACTCCAAAAGACCGCGCCGCCATGCAGGCCGAGTTGCTGAAACTGTCAAGCCAGATGGAAATGGACTGCTCGTTCCAGTTGGACAACATGTATCGCCGTATGCGCCGCCTGATTTGTTTCGATATGGACTCGACATTGATTCAGACCGAGGTGATTGACGAGCTTGCCATGCGGGCCGGAGTGGGTGATGAGGTGAAAGCCATTACGGAGCGCGCCATGCGCGGTGAAATAGACTTCAAGGAGAGTTTTACGGAACGCGTGGCCTTGCTGAAGGGACTCGACAGCAGCGTGATGAGAGACATTGCGGAGAATCTGCCTATTACGGAAGGAGTGGACAGACTGATGTATGTGCTCAAGCGTTATGGTTACAAGATTGCCATTCTGTCGGGCGGCTTCACTTATTTCGGAGAGTATCTGCAAAAGAAATACGGCATAGACTATGTGTATGCCAACGAACTTGAGATTGACGAGGACGGCAAGCTTACCGGGCATTATGTGGGCGAGATTGTGGATGGCAGGCGGAAAGCTGAGTTGTTGAAACTGATAGCGCAGGTGGAAAAGGTGGACATTGCGCAGACCATTGCTGTGGGCGATGGTGCGAATGATTTGCCGATGCTTTCCGAGGCTGGACTCGGCATTGCGTTCCATGCCAAGCCGCGTGTAGTGGCAAATGCCAAACAGTCAATCAACACTATCGGACTCGATGGTGTGTTGTATTTCCTCGGTTTCAAGGATTCCTACCTTGACGAGAAAGGACGTTGTTGAAGCGTACCCGTGTATAAAAATATTTCCGGCACAAGGCAATTGCGGAATAGAGCGATTGTCTTGTGCCGGACTTTTTTGTCGGATTATTCCGTTGTTTAGTGCAGGGCTATTGAGGTGTGTCTTTCTGTCGGGAAATAGTCGGAGGATATTTTCAGAACTCTAACGGTATGCTTATAATCTGATTCTTTCGTTTCGTATGTCCAATGAGGTATTTGCCCGCTACTGTCGGGTGGCAGAATGATTTCTGGATATGTACGACAGGTGTTCCGTCTTTCTTTACAATCCAAGTGTCATCGTCATGATTGATGACATTATATGCCGGGAAGGAAGAAGCCACAAAATAAATGTCGCCCTCATTGTCGTAGACTTTTGTCACCTTCAGGTCTGTCCCTATCGTGTAAATCCGGTTGTTCTCTGTGGCAATGGCTGTTCCGTTCTGCGGTGCGCATATTCTGCTGAAAGACTGCTTTTCCTGATTATAGACATACACAGTGTCAGTCAGAGTCTGTGTAATGTGTTGGGCTTCATCAATAAGTATGGACAACGGCTCTTCTTTGACGACCTCTCCGTTGAACCTGTTGCATACAGTGTAGAACAGCTTCTTGCTTTGCCGCTTCTCTCCGGTGACACCTTTTGTCCTGATACCGGTATTTATCAATATGACATTGCTGTCGCTCACGATGATACCCGACTCACCGGCATCGCCTGTCGCGAATGAGGAACTCCATACCTCTTCGAGGTCGAGGTTGTAGGCATGGATACCCTTTTGGTCGGCAAAATAGATGTTGCGGTCATTGACGACTATACGGGAGCACATATTATAATAAAGATTGTCGTTTTGGGGAAGTGTGGAGGTATAGTCCCATCTGACTTTTGTTATCATTACAAAAGGTGTTCCGCTTGCAACAGCGCATAACCCGAATACGGACAACATCATGATTTCATCCGTATCCAACTTTTTTGCTTGGACTTTTTTCCCAATTTTCATTGGGTGCGAAATGATATTCCCTTTCTCTAAATCGATAGCGGCCAATGCGTTGGATGCGATGATGATTCGGCTGTCGTCCATCCGTTTTATGTCGGCAAAACCATAAGAAGCCGGAATTTTTGCTTTCCATTGCAGTGTGTTGTCATTCAGACTGACGCAGCACATTTCTTTCAATGCTATGTTTTTGTAGCCGATGACAGTCTGCCGGGCTTCATCATAGAAGGCTGGGATGAGCGGCCGTTTCCATATTGCGTTGCCCGTATTCTTGTCAATCAGTGTGCTGGTGATGTTTAATGTGAACAAGATGCCGTTTGCTGTGGGCATAATCTTTTTCCATCTTCCGTTATATTCAAAAGTCCGCATTATTTTGTTGCTGTCCGCACTGAATATGCCTATCTCTTCTTTTGAGTCGGACGGTTTCTTCTTGGCGTATTCCGTGAATTTTGGAATGTGAGTGTGCCGTAAAGTTCAATGCCGTCAGCGGTTTTTCCTACGGGAATTGTATTCGTGTTCTCTTGTGCCTTAGTTTGATATGTAGCTGTATGCATGAAAGCACATATAATAAGGAAAAGTCGTGCGAGTGTTTTTCCCGGGATAGAAAAAGGTTCTTTATTTTTCATAATGATAGTTTTGAGCATTGACTGAACGTTTGTCGATACAAATATAATGTGTATTTGATAAATAATGAAATTATAGTTTGCTAATAGTCTGTGATGTGGAACTGAAATGAGAATTTATGCTGCTTGATGGCTGTTTTGCATTAAATATGCTAATAAACAATTGAGTTTCCTGACAAATTCCTTTACCGGACTCACGTAAGTATATGAGGACTTTGTGTGGATAATATGGGGAGGAACAGTTGATTTTTGCTCATGTCATATATTTTTCGTTTCTTTGCACGATTGTTTGACATTTGATGTTTCTCTGAAAAAGAAGTAATTCCTGCAATGAAAAGGATGCAGGCAAATAAGTTGGTAACAGAATGATTTCTTATAAATCTCATATTCGCTCGCTTGTCGCCCTCGGAATACCGATTGTGATAGGGCAGCTTGGCAATATAGCCCAGGCTTTTGCCGATACGATAATGGTCGGTCAGTATGGTACATACGAACTGTCGGCGGCAGGATTCACCAATAATGTGTTTAACCTGGTGATATTCTTTCTGCTCGGCTTCTCTTATAGCACGACCCCCATTGTGGGAAGCCATTTCGGCAGAGGCCAATATGCGGAGGCGGCACGTACATTGAAAGAGAGCCTGGTGATGAACCTGCTTGTTTGTGCCGGGATTGTGGCTTTTATGTCCGTGCTTTATTTGAATCTGCACCGTCTTGGGCAGCCGGAAGAGATATTGCCACTGATACGGTCTTATTTTTTGGTTATTCTTGCCTCATTGCCTTTCATGTCGGCTTTCAATTCCTTGAAGCAGTTTTGCGATGCGGTGGGAGATACCCGCACCCCCATGTGGGTGATGATTGGTGGAAATATGGTGAATATTGTGGGCAATTATCTGTTGATATTCGGCACTTTCGGCTTTCCCGAGTTAGGACTTGTCGGAGCTGGTGTGGCTACGTTGTCGTCAAGAATAGTCATGGCGATAGTTCTTGCGCTGATTGTTCTTTTTACGAGGAAATACAGTACATACCGCAACGGGCTGAGGCTTGCGATGACAAGAAGGGGAATGATGCATTTGAGCAAGGTGGGACTCCCGATAAGTTTGCAGATGAGCATGGAGACCGGTTCTTTCAATGTCTGTGCTGTGATGATGGGATGGTTGGGCACTGCCGCGCTTGCCGCCCACCAGATTATGTGTACGGTAGGCTCTTTATGCTTCATGGTTTATTACGGCATCGGTGCTGCTGCGGCTGTCAGAATCAGCCACTTTCGCGGACGCGGAGAGTGGGCGGAGGTGAGACGGGCCGCTTATGTGGCATTTGGGCTGACATTGTTTTCAGGAGTGATACTTGCGTCTGCCATTTATATATTCCGTATGCCTCTGACTTGCGCTTTTACTACAAGCGGGGAAGTGGTGGCTACGGTAATGCCGATAATCATTCCGCTGATGCTCTATCAGCTTGGCGACAGTATGCAGACTGTTTTTGCCAATTCTCTCCGTGCCATAGAGGATGTGAAGATGATGATGTTGTATGCGTTCATTGCTTATATCGTTGTATCCATTCCTTTAAGCTATTTGTTTGCCTTCCCGATGGGCGGAGGTTCTGCCGGGATATGGTATGGATTCCCGTTTGGACTGACTACGGCGGGAATATTGTTTTTTATGCGTTTTGACAAGCAGACTCGGAAGATTATGAACGGAAACAGGTGAGGAAATGCAGGAATAGTTGGATTGGATATGGCTTATAAGTTTTTGCTGATATTGCTTTTTGTGTGCGGCGCGGCAAATGCCGGGAATGCGCGTTGTATGAACTCTGCAGCCGCTGTGGAGGACACAATAGTGTCTTCTCTTGATACATTATCTGCTGATTACGGCACTGACTCTTTTTTGCAAGCTGTCAGTAAAAAGAAGAAAAAGAAGCTTATACGAGGCTATGTAGGCAGTCAGATTGAGGAGTTTAATAATATTGATACTGCCTACATCATTCCCAATCTGTATGACTTCACCCTTATGTTGCAGAATACAAGCACACAGGAGAGTTTCTACGTGAAGGAGAAAGGCGGCAAGGGACAGTCGCTCACTTTTGCCCCGAATCCTACATTCAGGCTTGGCGGATATTTCGGATGGCGGTGGATTTTTCTTGGATACACCTTTGATGTGGGCGGATTGTTGGGCAACAAAAAGAGTAATACGAAGAAAACGGAGATGGATCTCAGTCTCTACACCTCAAAGATTGGTGTGGATATCTATTACCGAAAGACCGGAAATGATTTCAGGGTGAGGAATCTCGACAATTTGTTCAGTAAGGACGAGCCTCGTCCGGAGGGATTGTCGGATGACTTCAAGGGACTGAACATTCAGACGCGCGGCTTGAATGTGTACTATATCTTCAACCATCGTCATTTTTCTTATCCGGCGGCTTTTTCCCAAAGTACGGTGCAGCGGCGCAGTTGCGGCACATTCAAGATGGGACTTTCTTATTCTCATCATAAAATTGATTTTGACCATACACAGTTTGCTCCTGTCATACAAGAAAAACTCGATGACGCATTGCTGTTTCATCATGTGAAGTACGATGACTATAATATCAGTTTCGGATATTCTTATAATTGGGTGTTCAAGCCTCGTTTCCTGCTTTGTCTGTCATTCATGCCTGCTTTGGCTTATACTCATACCTACTACGATATGGATGAGGATGTGGACAACGGAGATGCTTTGTTGCCGGAAAAGAAAACATCAAAGTTCAGTTTTGACAATCTTAATGTGGATTTTGTCGGACGTCTGGGCTTTGTATACAATGACTCAAAGTATTTTGCGGGAATGTCGCTTGTGGCGCATTCGTTTGATTATAAGCAGGACAGGTTCTCGTTGAACAATAGTTTTGGCTCGCTCAATTTCTACGTGGGATTTTATTTCAAGCGCAAAAAAGGTATTGACGTGGATGCATGGAGAAAAAAGACGAGCCGTCATTATTGACAACTCGTCTTTGATTGTTCAACATGCATTTTGCCGTGTAATTTGAAATGCTTTGCGTATATATGGAAAGAGTACAAGGCGGCTTCAATGTGTGGAGGGCGGTGTGGAATGGGCTCTTTTATTTTTCTCGTGTCTGTCCGTTCCCGTGTATAATCCACTTATAGGTTGTAATTTCTTCAAGTGCCATTGGTCCTCGGGCATGGAGTTTCTGTGTCGATATGCCAATCTCCGCTCCCAGTCCGAACTGTGCGCCATCTGTAAACGATGTCGGTGCGTTGCTGTAAACACATGCCGCATCTACTTGGTACAGGAATCTGTTGGTCGTCTCTTCATCCTCTGAGATAATACATTCGCTGTGTCCTGAGCCGAATTTCCTGATGTGCGCAATGGCTTCGTCTGCTGAGCCAACTGTCTTGATAGCCATGGTGTATGACTGAAACTCAGTCCCGTAACTCTCCTCCGTTGATTCCTTTAAGAGATTGTCCGGATAGCACCCTGTGAGCGATGCTAATGCGGGAAGGTCGGCATGAATCAGCACATAGCTGTCTGCCAATGGACGGCAGATACGGGGCAAGTCTGCAAGACGGTCGGCATGGATAATCATGCAGTCGAGCGCGTTACATACACTGACTCTTCTGGTTTTTGCATTGTGGATGATTGCGGCTCCTTTGGCGGTATCTCCGTTTTTGTCGAAATAAGCGTGGCACACTCCGGCTCCGGTCTCTATTACCGGAACGCTTGATTCATGCCGTACAAAGTCTATCAGCCGTTTGCTTCCACGGGGAATTACCAAATCGACAAACCCGTTGGCATGAAGCAATTCTGCCGTTGCCTCGTGAGTGGCAGGGAGAAGTTCGATGATATGTTCGTCTGTTTCATGCTTTTGGAGTACATTCTTGATAATGTTGGTAATTGCACGGTTGGAATGGTCTGCGTCACGTCCGCCTTTCAGGATGCAGGCATTACCGCTTTTCAGACATAAAGCGAACACATCGAATGTGACATTCGGACGCGCCTCATACACAACGCCGATGACTCCGAAAGGTACGCTTACGCGTTTCAGATCAAGACCGTTGGGCAGGACTATATGTTTCTGTATGTGTCCGAGAGGAGAGGGGAGCGCAGCCACTTTGCGTGTGTCCGATGCAATGCATTTAATGCGTTCCTCTGTCAGTTTAAGTCTGTCATACATAGGATTGTCTTTGTCCATCATGTCCAAATCCTTTTTGTTCTCCTCCAGCAGATATTCCGTATGGTTGACAGCCGCATCTGCAATCTCGCAAAGAATGCGGTTGATTTTCTCTGTCTCAAGAAGAGCAAGCTTGATACTTGCTGCTTTTACCTGTTCAAATGTGTGAGTGAGCATCCTGTATGGTTTTAAGTGTTTGTCTGAATCTTTCTTTTGTGTTTCTCTTGGTAATTCTTTTATTCAAGATATAGGTAGTCGTAATGAATAATCGGTTTCTGGTTACGTTTGCCGGCTACCATGCGTGCCTCCTCACTTGAGTAGTCGCTTCGTCCGACTCCTATTGTATTTCCGTGGTTGTCGATTATGCTGATAATGTCATGATACTCGAACTCTCCATCTACTTGTGTCACCCCTATCGGCAAAATGCTGATGGCTTTTTCTTCTTGCATCATTGCCGATGCGCCTTCGTTCAGATGTATCGCACCTTTGGCGAATCCTTCGCTATGTGCTATCCATTTTTTTATGCTGGACATCTCAGAGGTGGAGGGTACGAAGAGCGTGCAAGGTGTGTCGCCTTCGGCTATGCAGTGGATGTTTTCCGGCTCTTTTTGTATTTGCGCAATCAAGTCTGTCAGGATATTCTCTTTTTTCCCGTTAGCGATGATTACTGCTACACCTTCTTCTGCCACCTTGCATGCGATTTTGCTCTTTGTTTGCATTCCACCCCGTCCGAATCCGGATTTTTCGGTCTGGATATAGCTTGATATGTCCTGCTCCTTGTCTACTTTCCTTATTATCTGTGAGTGGGTATCGGAAGGTGAGCCGGTGTAGATTCCGTCAATGTTGGACAGGATAATCAGTATGTCGCTGTCTGTCATTGTAGCTACTAATCCGGACAGCTCGTCATTGTCCGTGAACATCAGCTCTGTGACAGAAATAGTATCATTCTCGTTCACAATGGGAAGCACGTCGCATTGTAGCATGACATTAATGCAATTGCGCTGGTTCAGGTAGTGCTGTCGCGTACCCAGACTTTCTTTGGTTGTCAGCACTTGTCCGACAGTAATTCCGTGGTCTCTGAACAACTCAAAGTATCTGTTGATGAGCTTTGCCTGTCCCACAGCCGAATACAGTTGTCTTTGGTCTACGCTGTCCAGCTTCTTTGAGCTTTTCCTGTGGTTGTCTGTTTTCCCTCTTTTCCCCAATTCGCTTCTTCCGCTTGCCACTGCGCCCGATGAGACAAGTACTACCTCTATTCCACTGTGTTTTAGCTCTGCTATCTGATCTACAAGCGCAGACATACGTGTCACATTGAGTGAACCGTCTTTTCTCGTCAGTACATTGCTGCCTATTTTGATTGTTATCTTTTTAATCATATCGCTGTCCTTTTTCTGTTGCTTGTGATGTTTCTGTGTCTTAATGACAGGTTTGCGCTGCAAAGATAATGCAAACGTTGCGTATAATGAAGTGTATCCTGCCTTTTTTGTGCCTTATTGTATGCTGCTTCATTTGTTTTTGTGTGCTTAAGACTTTTTTGTGCTTATATGATAAAAAAATCGGGACAAAAGACTTAAAGTAAAAGTCCTTTGTCCCGAATGGTCTTTTGTACTTTTTCTTTATCGGCAAAGTACGGTGCCTTCTTGCAATTCTTGTTTGATTAAGCCTCGCCTTTCTTTACGTTGAAAGGAGCGATTGTGCGAGGACCGTCCTGCTGCTGCGGCTGCTGCAACTGAATCTGACCGAACTGGCTCTCATATTTCTGAACATTGTCCTGAAGAGCGAAAAGCAGACGCTTTGCGTGCTCTGGAGCCATTACGATACGTGACTTTACTTCAGCCTTTGGCATTCCCGGCATCATGCCAATGAAGTCGAGTATAACCTCAGAGCTTGAGTGAGTAATGATTGCAAGATTTGCATAAGTTCCCTGTGCTACTTCTGGTTTCAGTTCTATTTGTAGCTGCTTTGACTGATTTTCGTTTGCCATAATTTTAGTTTAATGATTAATTTATAGTTCATTTTATAAGGCTGTAGGATAAAAATCGCAGGTCTTCGACATTGCTCTTCTACCGCTCTTTTTTCCTGCTTGCCTCTGTTTTGTATTGCAAAGATAGTCCTTTTAATCGTTCCTGCAAATTGTATGCGACATTTTATGAAAAAGTAATATTTCCAAATACTGGTCTTATCAGGAGGAAAACGGTACACAGGCATCGTTGCTTTTATTAGAAAAACGGAGCGTTTTATAATTGTGTCAACAATGCCTGTGTATTTATGCTTTTATTTTGTCGAATCCTTCTCCGTAGACACCTGCGGCTTTGGTTTGCGAGATGAAGGCATGAGGGTCAATGCTTTGCACTAATCGGAATATTGCCACCGACTGTTGCTTTTTTGCTATGACCATGATGATATTGACTGGTTGTCCGCTGTAACATCCTGTTCCCGGAATCAGAGTCGCACCACGATCTACCTCGCTGATGATGGATTTGTATATCTGCTCATATTTTTTTGATATGATGAAGAATTGTACTGACTGTTGCACATAATTCATTACATAGTCGACCAGCAGCGACAATACGAACATGGTGACAAATCCGAATACTACTCGTTTCCAATCGTGGAAAATGAGGTAGCATGAGGATATGATGATGATGTCGCAATAGAGTATCGTTCTTCCCATCGACACATTCTTGTATTTATTGACTATGGCAGCGATAATATCCGTGCCTCCCGTGCTGCCTTGATGAAGAAATGCCTGTGCGAGTCCGATTCCGCACAGGGCTGCACCAAGTACACATGCCATGAACTCCTGTCCTTCTCCAAGAATCTGAGGGAGCTTCTCGTTTCCGTTGCGGAAGATTATTTGCAGAATCCACAGCATGAACGAGAGCATGGCGACACCGTAAATAGTTTTGATGCAAAACTTCAATCCAAGAATCTTGATGGCTATGATTATCAATATGGCATTGATGACGAAATAAGTCACTTGTATCTCTATTCCGCTGACATAATAGACGATGGCGGATACACCTGTGACTCCGCCTGCCGCTATTTCGTATGGAAGCAGGAATGCGGTCCATCCCAAAGCATAGAGCAGCAGTCCGAAAGTGATGTAACAATAGTCTTGAAGCTCATGCTTCACATTATTAATAGTATTGCTCATTGTTTTTTCTTGTTTTGAGTATATTATTCTGTGGCAAACATAGATTATTCTTTGCTGGTCATGATGTCAAGCACGCAGTGGTCTGTCTCTGTCATGGCATATTTGCCTATCTTTGTCAAATTGTGTATGCTTTTGTCCACATCGTTGTCAATTATTCCCTCTACGCTTGTCACACATTTTTTCTGCATGGCAAGCATTGCCGACAGGATGCAGGTAGACACACCGCTGGCAAGTTTGAGTGCGCAACTTGGTTTTGCACCATCGCAAATCATCCCGGTAAGGTTGGCAATCATGTTTTTCACCGCAGCGGTAATCTGCTCGAATGTGCCTCCCATCAGGTAAGTGATGCCACAGCTGCTGCCAGTAGACGCCACTACGCAACCGCATAAAGCCGACAGCTTGCCGAGGCTTTGCTTGATGTATATGGCTGTGAGATGGCTGAATATAAGTGCGCGCATAAGTTCTTCATCTGTATTGTGGTTTTCTTCTGCGAAGACCACAACCGGAAGTGTGGCGCAGATACCCTGGTTGCCGCTTCCAGAATTGCTCATTACAGGAATCATGGCTCCTGCCATACGTGCGTCGCAGGCACTTGCAGTGGCTGAAATGATATGCGAGAATATGCTGTCGCCCATGATGCCCTTTCCAAGAGGACGGGAAAGGGTCTTGCCCAGTTCGTGCCCGTAGCATCCTTTCAAAGCTTCTTGCGCTGCTTTTTCGTTCAGCTCGCGTGCTTCTCGTATGAATTCTATTTCTTCCAATGGTACGGTAGTGGCAAATTCATACACTTTATGTAAGTTCAGCCAGCTGTCATCGCATTCCGACTCTTCTGCACTTTCTACATTGACATGCTCGTCCAGCAGCTTGTCACCGTCTTTCTCTACCAGTATGAAGTGGCTGTGTCCGCCGCTGATGATGGCTTTTGCTGTTGAACTGCCCGATTTCACTGACACTTCGATATAGAGCTTTTCTGCAATGTGCTTTTTCAAGTTGATGGATATGCTGTTTTTGGCAAGGTAGTCTTTGCCTCTTTCCACATCTTCGGGAGTTATGTCTTTGAGCACCTCAAGGTTGTATTCCGGCTTTCCGGCGAGCGCGCCGAGAGCAATGGCTATCGGCAGTCCCGTCATGCCTGTACCTGGTATGCCCACACCCATTGCGTTTTTCAAGATGTTTGCGCTGAGTAGCAAGTCGATTTTCTCGGGGATACATCCTAATGTTTGTGTGGCTTTGGCTACACAAAGGGCCACGGCTATAGGTTCCGTGCATCCTATTGCCGGAACCACCTCGCTTTTTATTAAGGAAATGATTTTTTCTCTTTCTGTTTTTTCCATAGATATACGATTTTGAGGTTATAAGGCCAGAAGACAAGCTGTAAAACCTACAGTGTTTTCTGTCTTCTGACCTTATAACCTCAATTCTTTATTATTTCTGCGAATAATTAGAGAGTCCTTCTTTCAGGAACTTCAAGTAATGGTCTACGTTCTCATCATACGAGTAGCTTCTTGTAAGAGGGTTGCCTTCATTGTCGAGAAGCACGTAGAAAGGTTGTGCTGTGGCTCCGAATTTAGAGCTTTGCAGATAGCTCCACTTGTCGCCTACTGAGCGCAATTTGCGAATTTGTCCGTTGTCGTTCACAATGACCGGTTCTGTGAGTGGTGTCTTGTCATCAACATAAAGCTGTATGAGAACATAGTCGTCATTCATAATGGAAGCCACATTCTGGTCTACCCATACTGCTGCCTCCATCTTGCGACAGTTGACACAGCCGTAACCGGTGAAGTCTATCATGACCGGCTTGCCGTGCTGACGCGCATACGCCATACCTTCATCGTAGTCCATGAACTGAGGACGTACTTCATTCTCCTCATACAAGTTGAAGTCTTGTGTCTTCATTGGCGGAGCGAATGCGCTTACAGCTTTCAGAGGCGCGCCCCATAGTCCCGGAACCATATACACGGCGAATGCAAAAGATATCATCGCAAGAAAGAAACGGGTGACACTGATGTGCCCGTCATCATCATCGTCGTGAGGAAATTTGATTTTTCCGAGAAGGTACATGCCGAGAAGTGCGAACAGTACAATCCATATAGCAAGGAAAGTCTCGCGGTCAAGTATGCGCCAGCCGTATGCAAGGTCGGCGACTGACAGGAATTTGAGCGCGAAAGCAAGTTCGATGAATCCGAGAACCACCTTCACATTGTTCATCCAGCCTCCGCTCTTTGGCATTGTCTTGAGCCAGCTTGGGAACATGGCAAACAGGGTGAACGGCAAGGCAAGTGCGATGGAGAATCCGAGCATGCCTATTGTCGGAGCCAGAATGTCGCCTGATGTAGATACCTCGACAAGCAGGAAGCCGATAATAGGGCCTGTGCATGAGAAACTGACCAATGTCAGGGTGAATGCCATGAGGAAGATACCGAACAGACCGCCTGTCTTCTCCGCTTTGGAATCGACCGCATTGCTCCATGATGAAGGCAGGGTCAGCTCAAATGCTCCGAAGAAAGATGCGGCGAAAACGATAAGCATCAGACAGAAGAATATGTTGAACACGGCATTTGTGGCAAGCGAGTTAAGCGCGCTTGCACCGAATATAGCCGTGACGGCAAGTCCGAGTACAAGATAGATGATGACAATTGACGCACCGTATGTCCATGCGTCGCGCATACCTTTTTTCTTGTCGCCTGAGCGTTTGAGGAAGAAACTTACGGTCATCGGGATGATTGGCCAGACGCATGGGGTGACCAGTGCAACAAGACCGCCAAGCAGTCCGAGCAGGAATATCTGCCAAAGTGAGGAATCTGTGGCTGTTGCATTTCCTCCGTCTTCAAATTGTTTCAATTGGCTGATGACAGGAGTCCACAGGTTGCCGCTGCCGATTTCATCAGAGGTTTTTGCCGGAGTGGAAGTCGTATCAGCTTCTATAATTGTTGCTGCCGTGTCGGCTGCTTGCGGAGTTTCCTCGGCGGTCTCTTCTGTTTTTTCCTTTTCTTTTACAGTCGGCTCTTCTTTTGCCTTTTCTTCTGCGATAGGAGCTGCCGCCTTTGCCTCACCGGTAAACTTGAAGTCGGCTGCGGTTGGAGGAATGCAGTTCTGGTCATTGCATGCGCCATATTCCAGATATCCTTCTATTTCGTAAGGACCTCCGGTGAATGTAATCTTCTGTACGAACTGCCCTTTGTTCTCGAAAAAGTACACGTCAGCCCCGAACATTTCCTCATAGTGCTGCTTTACGTTACCGACAGCACGAAGTGCGCCGTTTGTCTTTGCGCCTTTGATGTTTTCTACGTTGAAAGTGGCTGCCGTTGGTCCGTCAGGCACCACATTCGTTGAATACATGTGCCATCCAGCATTGATGGTGGCATCAAAAACAATCTCTGCTTCCGTATCTGAAAGCATTTTCAGGGAATTTTTCACCTGAACGGGATTCTGCATTTGTGCTCCTGCCATATTTATTATCAGGAGCGACAATAGTGTCAGAACATTCCTTAGTCGTCTCATAGTTTTATTTATGTATTAATTTATATTCGGTTGACTGTCGTAGTCGGTCTTTTGACCGGTAATTTTTTCAGTGTTTTGGCTATGACTCCTTCTGTTTGCGGGTGTATGAACGTCTTCTGGTGGACTTTCTTATTTGTCGTGAAACTGTCATAAAAGCAACTTGTCGTGGAATATACAGACCTTTATGCCTTGTATGACGATATTCGCGCACCCGTCTTGTGAAAAACTCATAGAGCGAATTGCCATGCTTTTAATAGATGTGTGGCGATTCTTGCTATTTTGTGCAAAGATATGTATTTTCACTGAGAAGCCATTCAAAAGCTTGAATATTTTGATGTTTCCAGTTGATAACCATTCCGCAGCCTTTGTAGGTTGTGGCGGTTTGGCACCGCTTTGCGGTTGCGGGTGTTTTTCGCCGCAGGCTGTTGGACTTCGCCTTGTGGCGGATACTTTCATTCTGAAGGTTTTCAGAAACTGTATTTGTGCTTTTTCTTGCAGGCCTCCTTTGCTCGCAATGAGGAACTGGCACCGGGTGCTTGATGATTGCAGACACGAGGCATGACGCTTGTACATTCGAGTGGGGTACTAAACCGTACAAAACGGTTCTTGCTCCTGTTGAACTGTGTGGCATCCTGACCGAATTGCGCGATAACAGAGGCTTGTCTGACGAGAACTCTGTGTCGATTTGATATTTGAAGAATATACCTTTATAGAGTTTGGCAGGTGGCTTGAATGTGTCTGATATTGGTTTCCTGTCGGATGCCTCGGTTAAACTAATTGACATTATGTCAGTTGGCGAAAATGCTCGATTTTAACATTCCGGACATTCGCTTGTGCTTTGAAATCTTCTCAAAATGATTCCAATTAGTGCTAAGTATCAGATAATCAGATGAATATGTTTTTAGCAAAAAGTGTGCAGTTTTAGCCTAAAAACTAAGGGTTTGGGTTAAAATAGAGAGTGTTGATAATCAGATAGTTATGAGATTTTGCGTTCAAAACCGTCATTTTTCGGACTCAAAATCCATTTTTGTTTTTCGGAGCATGGAAAAGCTGATTGTGGTCTTTTTGAGAGGAAGATTCTGAAAAAAGCCCGATTTTGACCCGAAAAACGGGCTTTGAAAATTTTGTGCGCCTTGAAAATAAATTTCGTTCACCTTGCGCAAAAAATTGGTGTACCTTGTAAAAAAATTTTCAGCACCTTGCAATTTTGGCTTTTGTTGGGCTTTTGGGTGGAATTGGCGCATTTTTGCTTGAACTTATGAGTCTTTTAGTCGGTCATATTGTTCTTTTTGTCCACTTGAAATTCAAGACTCAAAACCCTCCGTAGAATCGCGTTTTTGCAACCTCGGCGGAGTCCGGTTCATTTTGAGGCGATTCTACGGAATTTGATTTTAACATATCAAATTGTCTAAATTTTTGGCTTTTTTGATAGGATTTTGTAGTTTGCTGCTGCTTTTTTATATGTCTGGCAAATTTTTTGTTCCGGTGATATATGTGATGGATAGGTGGCTTGTGACAGAGGCATCGGGCAAATACACCAGTATAGGACGTGTGCTGATCCAAAAGACCGTGCTTGAACACACACACGAGGCAAGCGGCTTTATCGTGATTTACGCGGTGTGTATCCGTTTTGTTTTCCCACATATTATATAATAAGGTGTAAGAG
The DNA here is from genome assembly GCA_023665185.1 of Roseburia sp. Taxonomy (GTDB): domain Bacteria; phylum Bacteroidota; class Bacteroidia; order Bacteroidales; family Bacteroidaceae; genus RGIG8745. The sequence continues at coordinate 85,832 of JAMPEL010000003.1, read as the reverse complement.
CTATATGCCGTATAGCTTTTGCCCGTGCCAATTGGCGAGGAAAAGATATGGAAACGCGGTTCGATATTTTTCTCCATTCACTTTGCCTTGTCGCTCTTTTCATGCTTTAGAAGTGCTTTTTTACCCATAAAAAAGTGTTTGAAACATGCTTTTAGGGTTAAATAATACTAAAAATACGGCTTTATGGCACCTCTTTTGTAAAAGAAAAGGTTTTTCTTTCAAGAATAATGTGCTATTTGATAGAAAATTACTAATTTTGCACCGCTTTTTGGTGTGTTGTGTCCCTTTGCCACGTGTATAAGGACATTACATTTGATGCGAAATAATGAAATTATAATATATAAAAATTAAAAATTAAACAAAATGCCTACTATTCAGCAATTAGTAAGAAAAGGAAGACAGGTGCTGGTAGACAAAAGTAAATCTCCGGCTTTGGACTCTTGTCCTCAGCGTCGTGGAGTTTGCGTCCGTGTCTACACAACTACACCAAAGAAACCTAATTCAGCGATGAGAAAGGTCGCTCGTGTTCGTTTGACAAACAAAAAGGAAGTGAACTCTTACATTCCGGGAGAGGGACACAACCTTCAGGAGCACTCAATCGTACTTGTACGTGGTGGTCGTGTGAAAGACCTTCCAGGTGTACGTTACCACATTATCCGTGGTGCTCTTGATACCGCAGGTGTTGCAAGTCGTACACAGCGTCGCTCAAAGTATGGAGCAAAGCGTCCTAAGGCAGGTGCAAAACCAGCTGCAGGCGGAAAGAAGAAGTAATTCTTTCAAATAAGAAATTAACGTTTAACTAAGTTTTGGTTTGTTGGAAAGCTAAAAGGGTTGAGTAAATGTTCCGGTGGGGACGTTGAAGAAAACACAATTTGCAACCTCAGACTGAAGAAAATTCAAAACAAAACAATGAGAAAGGCTAAACCAAAGAAGCGCGTGATCCTGCCGGATCCGGTTTATGGTGATGTGAAGGTTACTAAGTTCGTGAATAACCTTATGTATGACGGAAAGAAGAGCGTAGCTTATTCTATTTTCTACAATGCGCTCAAGACAGTGGAGGCTAAGATGAAGAACGAAGAGAAGTCTTCTGTAGAAATATGGAAGAAGGCTCTTGAGAACATCACTCCGCAGGTGGAGGTGAAGAGCCGCCGTATCGGTGGCGCTACTTTCCAGGTGCCTACAGAAATTCGTCCTGACCGTAAGGAGGCTATTTCAATGAAGAACATGATTATTTTCGCACGCAAGCGCTCTGGAAAGAGCATGGCTGAAAAGCTTGCTTCTGAAATCATGGACGCATTCAATGAGCAGGGTGGCGCATTCAAGCGTAAGGAAGATATGCACCGTATGGCTGAGGCTAACCGTGCATTCGCTCACTTCAGATTCTAAAATTAACAAGCTAAAAGAGACAAACTTATATTATGGCAAAACGTGATTTGCATTTGACGCGTAACATCGGTATCATGGCGCATATCGACGCGGGCAAGACTACCACTTCTGAGCGTATCTTGTTCTACACTGGTTTGACACACAAAATCGGTGAGGTACACGATGGTGCTGCTACAATGGACTGGATGGCTCAGGAGCAGGAGCGCGGTATTACAATTACTTCTGCTGCTACTACTACATATTGGAATTGGGACGGTAACAAGTATAAGATTAATTTGATCGATACTCCGGGACACGTCGATTTTACAGCTGAGGTAGAGCGTTCTCTCCGTATTCTTGACGGTGCTGTTGCTACATATTGTGCAGTCGGAGGTGTAGAGCCTCAGTCTGAGACTGTATGGCGTCAGGCTGACAAATATAACGTACCTCGTATCGGATACGTAAACAAAATGGACCGCTCTGGTGCTGACTTCTTCGAGGTTGTACGCCAGATGAGGGAGGTGTTGGGAGCAAACCCATGCCCTATTGTTATACCTGTTGGCGCAGAAGAGAAGTTCAAGGGTGTTGTTGACTTGATCAAGATGAAGGCCATCCTTTGGCACGATGAGACAATGGGCGCAGAATATTCTGTAGAGGAAATTCCTGCTGACCTTGTTGACGAGGCTGAGGAGTGGCGCGGAAAGATGCTTGAGACAGTGGCAGAGTATGATGACGCTCTCATGGAGAAGTTCTTTGATGATCCTTCTACTATTACAGAAGAGGAAATTCTTCGCGCTCTCCGTGCTGCAACTGTGGCTATGGCATGTACTCCGATGCTTTGTGGCTCTTCATTCAAGAACAAAGGTGTACAGACTCTCCTTGACTATGTTTGTGCTTTCTTGCCTTCTCCACTCGACACTCCTAACGTGGTAGGTACAAACCCTACAACTAAGGAAGAGGAAGACCGCAAGCCGGATGAGGATGACAAGACTGCTGCTCTTGCATTCAAGATTGCTACTGACCCGTATGTTGGTCGTCTTACTTTCATCCGTGTTTATTCAGGTAAGGTAGAGGCCGGTTCATACGTGTTCAACACTCGCTCAGGAAAGAAAGAGCGTGTGAGCCGTTTGTTCCAGATGCACTCTAACCACCAGAATCCGGTTGAGGTTATCAGCGCAGGTGATATAGGTGCCGCAGTAGGTCTTAAGGATATTCACACTGGTGATACTCTTTGCGATGAGTCTGCTCCAATCGTACTTGAGTCTATGGACTTCCCGGATCCGGTTATCGGTATCGCTGTAGAGCCTAAGACTCAGAAAGACCTTGACAAGCTTTCTGTAGGTCTTGCAAAGCTTGCTGAGGAAGACCCTACATTTACTGTTCACACTGACGAGCAGAGCGGTCAGACTGTCATCTCTGGTATGGGTGAGCTTCACCTTGACATCATTATCGACCGTTTGAAGCGTGAGTTCAAGGTTGAGTGTAATCAGGGTAAGCCACAGGTTAACTACAAGGAGGCTATCACTAAGACTGTCAACCTTCGCGAGGTTTACAAGAAGCAGTCGGGTGGTCGTGGTAAGTTTGCTGACATCATTGTAAATGTTGGTCCGGTTGACGAAGACTACAAGGAAGGCGGACTTCAGTTCGTTGACGAAGTTAAGGGTGGTAACATTCCTAAGGAATTCATTCCGTCAGTTCAGAAGGGATTTGCAAATGCTATGAAGAATGGTGTGCTTGGTGGATACCCAATGGACTCAATGAAGGTGACTCTCGTGGACGGTTCTTTCCACCCGGTAGACTCCGACCAGCTTTCATTTGAAATCTGTGCTCTTCAGGCTTATAAGAGCGCGTGCGCACAGGCTAAGCCTGTTCTCATGGAGCCAATCATGAAGCTTGAGGTTGTAACTCCGGAGGAGAATATGGGTGATGTTATTGGTGACTTGAACAAGCGTCGTGGACAAGTTGAGGGTATGGAGTCAAGCCGTTCTGGTGCTCGTATCGTAAAGGCTATGGTTCCGCTTGCTGAGATGTTCGGTTATGTAACAGCTCTCCGTACAATTACTTCTGGACGCGCTACTTCTTCTATGCAGTATGACCACCACTCTCCTGTATCAAGCTCAATCGCAAAGGCTGTGCTTCAGGAATGCAATGGTCGCGTAGATCTCGTGTAATTTTGTTTCTGTTGGGTAACTGACAGACATAAATAAAAAGAAAGGGAGGTGCAAGTTAGCAAACGACTCTTAACTTGCATACCTCCTTCTCTTGCAAATATTATAACAAACTAAATAATAAACAAATGAGTCAGAAGATTCGTATTAAACTGAAATCTTACGATCACAACTTGGTAGATAAGTCTGCTGAGAAAATCGTAAAGACAGTGAAGGCAACAGACGCTATCGTAAGCGGTCCTATTCCATTGCCAACACACAAGCGTATTTACACAGTAAACCGCAGTACTTTCGTAAACAAAAAGTCTCGCGAGCAGTTTGAGCTTTGCACTTACAAGAGACTTATTGACATTTACAGCTCTACAACAAAGACTGTAGATGCTCTTATGAAGCTTGAATTGCCAAGCGGTGTTGAGGTCGAGATTAAAGTTTAATATTTTGAGAACAATTAATTAAAAGCAATTGAAATGCCAGGATTATTAGGAAAAAAAATCGGAATGACATCCGTTTTCAGTGCTGATGGCAAAAATCTGCCATGCACTGTTATCGAAGTAGGTCCTTGTGTTGTAACTCAAATCAAGAGTGTTGAGAAAGATGGCTATGCTGCTGTTCAGGTTGGCTTCCAGGAGGCTAAGGAAAAGAACACAACTAAGCCAATGATGGGACACTTCCAGAAGGCAGGTACAACTCCAAAGAGACACTTGGCCGAGTTCACTTATGATGAGGAGCACAACTTGGGTGATGTGATCACTGTTGAGCTTTTTAATGACGCTCCTTATGTTGACGTTGTAGGAACTTCTAAGGGTAAGGGATTCCAGGGTGTTGTTAAACGCCATGGTTTCGGTGGTGTAGGTCAGATGACACACGGTCAGGATGACCGTCAGCGTAAACCGGGTTCTATCGGTGCGTGTGCGACACCTTCACGTGTATTCAAGAACGTACCTATGGCTGGTCAAATGGGTAATGCGCAGGTTACAACACACAACTTGCAGGTGATAAAGATAATACCGGAGCATAACCTTCTTCTTGTAAAGGGTTCTGTTCCTGGATACAATGGTTCAATCGTAATAATTAAGAAGTAATGGAAGTTTCAGTTTTGAACATTAATGGTGAGGACACTGGAAAGAAGGTTGAATTGAATGATGCTATCTTCGGAATTGAACCTAACGATCATGTTATCTACCTCGCCGTAAAGCAGTATCTCGCAGCACAGCGTCAGGGAACTCATAAGTCAAAAGAGAGAAGCGAAATATCTGGTTCAACTCGCAAGCTTATTCGTCAGAAGGGCGGTGGCGGTGCGCGCCGTGGTGATATTAAGTCACCTGTTCTCAGAGGCGGTGGTCGCGTGTTTGGTCCAAGACCACGTGATTATTGGTTTAAACTTAACAAGAAGGTGAAGAGCCTTGCACGTAAAAGTGCCCTCTCTTACAAGGCACAGCAAAATGCTATTATAGTAGTTGAGGATTTCAATTTTGAGACTCCAAAGACTAAAGATTTTGTAAAAATGCAAAATAATCTCAAAATTGAGGGTAAGAAACTTTTGCTCGTTTTGCCAGAGAATAATAAAAACGTATATTTGTCTGCTCGTAACATACAGCGCGTAGAAGTTATGACAGCATCTGCACTCAATACTTACAAAGTGATGAATGCAAATGTACTTGTCGTTACAGAAAATGCGCTCAGTTTGATGGACGAAACTTTTAATAAGTAAGGAGGCTGTAATATGGGTTATATAATCAAACCGTTAATTACTGAGAAGATGACGGCTATCACAGAAAAGCAGAACAATAAGTTCGGCTTTATTGTGAATCCTAAAGCCAATAAGATTGAGATAAAGGAAGAGATAGAAGCTAAATACAATGTAAACGTAGTTTCTGTTAACACTATGAACTACGCTGGCAAGCGTAAGAGCCGCTATACAAAGGCTGGTGTTATCAAGGGAAGAACTAATGCCTTTAAGAAGGCTATAGTTACTCTCCGTGAAGGCGAAACTATTGATTTCTATAGTAACATTTAATAAGCAAAATGGGTATTCGTAAATTTAGACCAATTACTCCAGGTCAAAGACACAAAGCTATTGGTACATTTGATGATGTTACTACATCTGTACCAGAAAAAACTCTTGTTTACGGTAAGCGTAGTACAGGTGGTCGCAATAATCAAGGTCGTATGACTGTTAGATACAGAGGTGGCGGTCACAAGAGACTTTATCGTATTATCGACTTCAAGAGAGATAAAGACGGAATACCGGCAGTAGTGAAGACTATAGAGTACGATCCGAACCGTTCGGCACGCATCGCACTCCTCTTCTATGCTGACGGTGAAAAACGTTATATAGTTGCTCCTAATGGATTGAAGGTTGGAACTACCATTATGTCTGGTGAAAATGCAACTCCAGACTTGGGAAATACTCTTCCACTCCAGAACATTCCGGTCGGTACTGTTATTCACAATATCGAGCTGTGTCCTGGACAGGGTGCCAAGATGGTAAGATCTGCCGGCAATTTTGCTCAGTTAACATCTCGTGAGGGACGTTTTTGTGTAATCAAACTTCCTTCAGGTGAAATCCGCAAGGTACTTAGTACTTGTAAGGCTACAATCGGTAGCGTAAGCAACTCAGACCATGCACTTGAGTCTTCTGGTAAGGCCGGACGCTCTCGTTGGTTGGGACGCCGTCCGCACAACCGTGGTGTTGTTATGAACCCAATCGATCACCCTATGGGTGGTGGTGAAGGTCGTCACACCGGAGGACATCCACGTTCACGCAATGGTTTGTATGCTAAGGGTCTCAAGACACGTGCGCCTAAGAAGAGCTCTAACAAGTACATTATTGAAAGACGTAAAAAATAAAAAGTTAATTGAGTAAAATATGAGTCGTTCATTAAAAAAAGGTCCATATATAAATGTAAAGCTCGAAAAGAAAGTTCTTGATATGAATGAGAGCGGTAAGAAGAGCGTTATAAAGACATGGGCGAGAGCTTCAATGATTTCCCCTGATTTTGTGGGACACACCATTGCGGTTCACAACGGAAATAAATTTATTCCTGTTTATATTACGGAGAATATGGTTGGTCACAAGCTTGGTGAATTTTCACTCACTCGTACTTTCCGTGGACATGCCGGTAACAAGAAGAAGTAAACAGGTTACAACTTGATAAAAAGAAAATTATATAATGGGAGCAAGGAAACACATAATGGCCCAGAAAATTAAGGAGGCCAAAAAGACTACTTACTATGCTATTCTTCGCAATATCCCTTCATCACCTCGCAAAATGCGCTATGTGGCAGATCTTGTAAGAGGTATGGAAGTTGGCAAAGCTCTGGCAACTCTGAAATTCTGCTCAAAAGATGCTTCTAAAGACTTGGAGAAGGTGTTGCGTTCTGCTATTGCAAACTGGGAACAGAAGAACGAGCGTAAGGCTGAGAATGGCGAATTGTATATTAGCAAGATATTTGTTGATGAGGGTGCTACGCTTAAGCGTATGAGACCTGCTCCACAGGGAAGAGGTTATAGAATTCGCAAGCGTTCGAATCACGTTACTGTTTTTGTGGACGCTAAAACTACTAATGACTGAAAGTAATTATGGGACAGAAATGTAATCCAATAAGTAATCGTCTCGGAATAATAAGAGGCTGGGACTCTAACTGGTTCGGAGGAAGTAACTTCGGAGACAATCTTCTTGAGGACAGCAAAATCCGCAAGTATCTTAATGTTCGTCTTGCTAAGGCAAGTGTATCTAAAATTGTCATTGAACGTACACTCAAACTTGTGACAATTACAATCTGCACAGCTCGTCCGGGTGCAATCATCGGAAAAGGTGGACAGGACGTTGAGAAATTGAAAGAGGAACTCAAGAAAGTTACGGATAAGGATGTTCAGATTAATATCTTTGAAATCAAGCGTCCGGAACTTGATGCTGTAATTGTAGCTAATAATATTGCACGCCAAATTGAAGGCAAAATAGCTTACAGACGTGCGGTTAAAACTGCAATCGCAAATACAATGAGATCTGGTGCTGAAGGTATAAAAATTCAGATTTCTGGTCGTCTTAATGGTGCTGAGATGTCTCGTTCTGAGATGTACAAGGAAGGACGTACTCCGCTTCATACTTTCAGAGCTGATATTGATTACTGTCTTGCAGAGGCACTGACTAAGGTCGGACTTCTTGGCATTAAGGTTTGGATATGCAGAGGAGAAGTGTTTGGTAAAAAGGATTTGACTCCTGATTACACTCAGACAAAAGAGACAGGCCGCAGTAATAATGGCGGTGGTAGGAGATTCAGAAACAGAAAGTCAAACCGCTAATTTTTTTGAATTATGTTACAGCCAAAAAGACAGAAATATAGAAGACCGCAAAAAGGCCGCGGTCGTTGGAAAGGTGTTTCACATAGAGGTACTGAATTGGCATTTGGTAGTTTTGGTATTAAGGCTTTGCAGACACGTTGGATTACTGCACGTCAAATAGAGGCTGCCCGTGTGGCAATCACACGTTATATGCAGCGTCAGGGACAAGTTTGGATTAGAATATTCCCTGACAAACCAATTACTAAAAAACCAGCTGACGTGCGAATGGGTAAAGGTAAGGGAGATCCATATGCGTATGTGTTCCCTGCTAAACCGGGACGTATTCTTTTTGAAGTTGAAGGAGTATCTTATGAAATCGCAAAAGAAGCATTGCGCCTTGGAGCACAGAAACTTCCGACAACTACTAAGTTTATTGTAAGGCGTGATTACGACAAAAATGCTTGATTATGAAAATTTCGGAAATAAGAGAACTTACAACTGCAGAGCTTGCAGAGCGTATTGATACAGAAGTTGCAAATTATAGCAATATGAAGTTCAACCACCATATTTCTCCTTTGGAGGATTATTCACAGATTAAGAAATTGCGTCGTGATATTGCCCGGATGAAGTGTGAGTTGCGTCAGAGAGAACTTAATAAATAAAATTGCGGCTACATGGAAGTTAGAAATTTAAGAAAACAGAGAATGGGTGTGGTTACAAGCAATAAGATGGACAAAACCATTGTCGTTGCTGCAAAGTTTAAGGAAAAGCACCCTATTTATGGTAAATTTGTCAGCAAGACAAAGAAATACCATGCTCATGATGAGAATAACGAGTGCAACATTGGCGATTCAGTGTTGATTATGGAAACTCGTCCATTGAGCAAAACTAAAAGATGGAGATTAGTACAAATCGTAGAAAGGGCTAAGTAAAATATGATACAGACAGAATCAAGATTGACAGTTGCTGATAACAGCGGTGCACGTGAGGTTCTTTGTATAAGAGTTCTCGGAGGTACAAGAAGACGTTATGCTTCTGTTGGAGATGTGATTGTTGTAGCAGTTAAAAATGTTATCCCTTCAAGTGAAATTAAGAAGGGTGCAGTGTCAAAGGCTTTGATTGTACGCACAAAGAAAGAGATACGTCGTGCTGATGGCTCGTACATCCGTTTTGATGACAATGCATGTGTTCTCTTGAACAATGCTGGTGAGATGAGAGGTAGCCGTATTTTCGGTCCTGTAGCTCGCGAGCTCCGTGCTGCTAACATGAAGGTTGTTTCTTTGGCTACAGAGGTTCTTTAATTTATAAAGATTTATAGTAATGAGTAAGTTACATATAAAGAAAGGTGACACGGTTTACGTGAACGCTGGCAACTACAAGGGCCAGACAGGTAAAGTTCTTTCTGTGCTTGTTAAAGAGCAGCGTGCCGTTGTTGAGGGTGTGAACATTGTGTCTAAGAGCACAAAACCAAGTGCTAAGCACCCACAAGGAGGAATTATTAAGCAGGAGGCACCTATCCATATTTCTAACCTTAACGTGCTTGACCCTAAGACTGGAAAGCCTACACGTATCGGAAGAAGGATTGGTGAGAATGGCAAATTAGTTCGTTATGCAAAAAAATCAGGGGAGGAGATTTAATGAGTACTACTGCTAATCTAAAGAATGTGTATGCTGAGCAGATTGTGCCGGCATTGATGAAACAGTTTAATTATTCTTCTCCTATGCAGATTCCTGTATTGAAGAAGATTGTTGTGAATCAGGGACTGGGTAAGGCTACAGCTGACAAGAAGATGATAGAAGTCGCTATGGCTGAGATTGCACAGATTACAGGACAGAAGCCTGTTGCAACATTGTCTAAGAAGGATATCTCTAATTTCCGCCTTCGTAAGAAGATGCCTATTGGAGTAATGGTTACTCTTCGTCGCAATACAATGTACGAATTTTTGGAGAAACTTATTCGTGTATCTCTTCCTCGTATTCGTGACTTTAAGGGTATAAGTGCTAACTTCGACGGACGTGGTAACTATACGCTTGGTATTCAGGAGCAGATTATATTCCCTGAAATCAATATCGATCAGGTTGATAAGATTATGGGTATGAACATTACTTTCGTTACATCTGCTAAGACTGATGAGGAGGCATACGCTCTTCTTAAAGCATTTGGATTACCATTTAAGGATGCAAAAAAATAACAGATATGGCAAAAGAATCAATGAAAGCTCGCGAGGTTAAGCGAGCAAAACTGGTAGCTAAATATGCAGCAAAGCGTGCAGCTTTGAAAAAGATTGTAAACACTGGTGAACCGATGGAGGCTTATGAGGCAGCTCGTGAACTTCAGAGCATACCAGCTAATGCAAATCCTATTCGCCTGCACAACAGATGTAAGATTACAGGACGTCCAAGAGGATACATGCGTCAGTTTGGACTTTCACGTATTCAGTTCCGTGAAATGGCTTCTGCAGGTCTTATCCCTGGTGTAAAGAAATCAAGCTGGTAAACAATTTTTTTATTTAAATATTGTCGGGAGATTCCCGATTAATTTAATTTTATTATGACTGATCCTATAGCAGATTATTTGACGAGGTTGAGAAATGCCATTATGGCTAAACACAAAATTGTGGAAGTACCGGCCTCTAATTTGAAAAAGGAAATTACAAAGATCCTTTTTGACAAGGGTTATTTGTTGAACTACAAGTTTGTAGAAGATGGACCTCAAGGAACTATTAAGATTGCCTTGAAGTATGATCCGGAAACTAAGACTAATGCGATTGTTAGTCTTAAGAGAGTTTCTCGTCCGGGTCTCCGTAAGTACACTGGCTATAAAGATATGCCACGTGTCATAAATGGATTGGGTATTGCTATAATATCTACATCTAAGGGTGTGATGACAGATAAGGAAGCTTCCGAATTGAAAATCGGTGGTGAAGTTCTTTGTTATGTATATTAATGTAAAAGAGGAAATATAATGTCTAGAATTGGTAAATTGCCTATTATTATTCCTGCAGGAGTAACTGTTACTCATAAGGATGACATTGTAACTGTAAAAGGTCCTAAAGGAGAACTCTCTCAATATGTAAATCCTGCTATAAATGTTGTGATTGAGGACGGAAAGTTGACAATGGAGGAGAATGTGGATATGATGGTTGATAATCCGAAACAGCGTCATGCGTTTCATGGATTGTACCGTGCTCTTGTTAACAACATGGTTATAGGTGTTTCTGAGGGATACAAGAAAACATTGCAGTTGGTAGGTGTTGGTTATCGTGTTTCCAATACAGGTAATGTTCTTGATTTTGCTTTGGGATATTCTCATGCTATTTGTTTCGAATTGCCTAAGGAAATCAAGGTGGAGACAAAGTCTGAGAGAAATCAGGACCCTCTGATCATGCTCGAGTCTTGTGACAAACAGTTGCTGGGTATGGTATGTGCTAAGATTCGTTCATTCCGTATGCCTGAACCTTATAAGGGAAAGGGTATTCGTTTCCAGGGTGAGGTTATTAGAAGGAAGTCTGGTAAGTCAGCAAGTGCTAAATAATTTTTTAATTGTACGAGTATGATAACAAAGTTAGAAAGACGTATTAAAATCAAATATAGAATACGCAATAAGATATCTGGTACCGCTGAACGTCCAAGAATGTCTGTATTCAGAAGTAACAAGCAGATTTATGTACAGATTATAGATGATGAGAAAGCAAATACTCTTGTTGCTGCATCATCACTCGGTATGGAAAAATGCGCTAAGTGCGAGCAGGCTGCTAAAGTTGGTGAACTGATTGCGAAAAAGGCTATAGAGGCTGGTATTACTACTGTAGTATTTGATCGTAACGGTTATTTGTACCATGGGAGAATTAAGGAGGTAGCAGATGCTGCCCGTAACGCTGGACTTAAATTTTAATTGAAATTATGGTTAATAGAGTTAAGATAGGAAACGATGTCGAGCTGAAAGATCGATTGGTTGCTATTAATCGTGTTACAAAAGTTACAAAGGGTGGTAGAACATTCACATTCGCAGCCATTGTAGTTGTTGGAAACGGTGATGGTGTGATTGGCTATGGTCTTGGAAAGGCAGGCGAAGTAACTGCTGCTATTGCAAAGGGTGTTGAAGCCGCTAAAAAGAATCTAGTCAAGGTTCCTGTTCTCAAGGGCACTGTTCCACATGAGGTTTATGCTAAATTTGGTGGTGCTCGTGTACTTGTTATGCCTGCTTCTGCCGGTACAGGAGTTGTAGCAGGTGGTGCAATGCGTGCTGTTTTTGAGAGTGTTGGTATTACTGATGTTCTTGCAAAATCTAAGGGTTCTTCAAATCCGCATAACTTGGTGAAGGCTACAATTGAAGCTCTTGCTAATATGCGTGATCCTAAGACTGTAGCGCAGAACCGCGGTGTTAGTTTAACTAAAGTTTTTAGAGGATAAAGGAGGATTGGTAATGGCTACAATTAAGATTAAGCAGATAAAAAGTCGTGTCGGTCGACCGATTGATCAGAAACGTACTCTAGATTCATTAGGCTTGAAAAAAATGAATAAGGTAGTTGAGCGTGAGGATACACCATCATTGCGTGGTATGATTCGCAAAGTTCACCATCTTGTAGAGGTTGTAGATTAATTGAACTAATTTAATTTTGAGAATAAAATGGAATTGCATAATTTAAGACCGGCAGAAGGCTCAACGCATAATAGCAAACGTGTTGGACGTGGATATGGTTCTGGTAAGGGACGTACATCTACACGTGGACATAAGGGTGCTAAGGCAAGATCTGGTTACAAAAAGAAAATTGGTTTTGAAGGTGGACAGATGCCGTTGCAGCGTCGTGTACCTAAATTCGGATTCAAAAATATCAACAGGGTTGAGTATAAGGCTGTAAATCTTGATGACATTCAGAAATTGGCTGATGACAAGGGATTGACAAAGATTACTCTTCTTGATATTATTGAAGCAGGATTGGCAAATTCAAAACAGTGTGTAAAAGTTTTGGCTGATGGCGAATTGACCTCTAAACTGGATATTGAAGCTCATGCTTTCTCACAGAAGGCTGAAGCTATGATTACAGAAAAGGGTGGCAATGCGGTAAAACTTTAAAATAATGGGAAAAGCAATCGATAAACTTAAGAATATCAAGATTGTTAAGACATTGTCTAACATAGGGAAAATTGAGGATCTCAGAACGAGACTCCTCATTACCCTTATGTTTGTTGTCGTTTACCGTTTTGGTTCCTATGTTGTTTTGCCAGGTATTGATACTGAAGCACTTCAAGGTTTGCGCAATCAGACGGAAGGCGGACTTATGTCTTTGCTTGATATGTTCTCAGGTGGAGCTTTTTCTAAGGCATCTATCTTTGCACTTGGAATCATGCCATATATTTCTGCTTCAATCGTGATGCAGTTGCTTGGCATTGCTGTGCCTTTTTTCCAAAAGATGCAGCGTGAAGGTGAAAGTGGTAGAAGAAAGATGAATCAGTACACTCGTTATTTGACAATTCTGATTTTGCTATTTCAAGCCCCTTCATATCTTATCAATTTGAGAATACAGACTGGAGGTACAGCTCTTTATCCGTCATTGGATTGGACTTGGTTCTTGATTACAGCGACAATCATTCTAGCTGCAGGTAGTATGTTTATTTTGTGGTTGGGTGAAAGGATTACGGACAAGGGTATTGGAAATGGTATCTCTTTGATTATCATGATTGGTATTATTGCTCGTTTTCCTCAGGCATTTATTCAGGAGCTAACGACTCGTTTCTCTTCTCCTGGGCAGGGAGGTCTTATTGTCTTGCTTGTGGAGATTGTTGTACTTCTTGCTGTTATTGCTGCTGCAATTCTGCTTGTACAGGGTGTACGTAGAGTGCCAGTACAATATGCAAAGAAGGTTGTTGGAAACAGACAGTATGGTGGTGCGCGTCAGTATATACCATTGAAGCCTTATGCGGCAAATGTAATGCCTATTATCTTTGCACAGGCTATAATGTTTATTCCTGTGACTGTTGCAGGATACATATCTGGCGGAAAGTTGAGTCCATTCATGACTCAATTGATGGACAATACAAGTGGAATCTACAATTTGATATTTGCTGTATTGATTGTTGTTTTCACTTATTTGTATACAGCTATAACTATCAATCCAACTCAGATGGCAGAAGATATGAAGCGGAACAATGGTTTTATTCCAGGAGTAAAGCCTGGTAAAAATACTGCGGATTTCCTTGATAGGATTATGTCTCGCATAACTTTGCCTGGTTCTTTGTTTTTGGCTTTTATAGCTATAATGCCTGCATTTGCTGGTTTGTTTGGAGTGCAGCGTGAATTTGCACAGTTCTTTGGTGGTACGTCATTGTTGATTCTTGTTGGTGTGGTTCTTGATACTCTTCAGCAGATTGAGAGTCATTTGATGATGAGACATTATGATGGGCTTCTTGAGACTGGACGTATCCGTGGTGCTCATGCGGCTAATACTGCTTATTAAATAGGAAGATGGTATATCTTAAGACTGACGAGGAAGTTGAACTTTTACGAGAAGCCAATTTGTTGGTGGGAAGAGTGTTGGCAGAGATTGCTAAAATTATCAGGCCTGGTGTGACGACAAAGCAGTTAGATGTTTTGGCTGAGACATTCATCAGGGATAATGGGGCGGAACCGACATTTAAAGGATTTCCCAATCCCTATGGGGAGCCATTTCCTGCCAGCATTTGTACTTCTGTAAATAATCAGGTTGTGCATGGTATTCCTAATGATTTGCCTTTAAAGGAAGGTGATATCGTATCAGTGGATTGCGGTACATTATTGAATGGTTTCTGTGGTGATTCTTGTTATACTTTTGCAGTAGGTGAAATTTCTGATGAAGTCAGAAATTTGTTGCTTACAACGAAAGAGGCATTGTATAAAGGAATAGAGCAGGCTGTTGTTGGTCACAGATTAGGTGATATTTCATATTCAATTCAGACACATTGTGAGATGAATGGTTATGGAGTTGTCAGAGAGTTTGTCGGTCATGGAATAGGTCGTGAGATGCATGAGTCTCCCCAAGTTCCTAACTATGGGAAAAGAGGAAACGGTATGCTTTTGAAAAACGGTCTTTGTATTGCAATAGAGCCTATGATAACAATGGGCAAGAAGGATATTTATTTGCAGCCCGATTGTTGGGGTGTTGTCACTCGTGATAATAAACCAGCTGCACATTTTGAGCATTCGATATGTGTGCGTAAAGGAAAAGCGGATATTTTATCGTCGTTTGAGGAAATAGAAAAAGTATTAGGAGATAAATCATTTTAGAGACTATGGCTAAGCAGTCAGCAATTGAACAAGATGGAACTATTGTAGAGGCATTGTCTAATGCAATGTTTCGTGTAGAATTGGAGAATGGTCATGAGATTATCGCTCACATATCTGGTAAGATGAGGATGCATTACATCAAAATTCTTCCTGGTGATAAGATACGTGTAGAGATGTCTCCTTATGACTTGTCAAAAGGTAGAATAGTATTCAGATATAAATAAAAAGAATCAATATATGAAAACAAGAGCATCTTTGAAGAAGCGTACACCAGATTGCGTTATCGTTAGACGTAAAGGACGTTTGTTTGTAATTAATAAGAAGAATCCTAAGTATAAATTACGTCAGGGATGATTCTGTTGTTAGAGAATAAATAAGAAAGATATATGGCAATAAGAATTGTTGGTGTAGACCTCCCGCAGAATAAGAGAGGCGAAATTGCGTTGACATACATTTATGGTATAGGCCGCAGTAGTTCAGCTAAAATATTGGATAAGGCTGGCATAGACAGGGATTTGAAGGTAAAAGACTGGAATGATGAGCAGGCTGGAAAAATCCGTGAAATAATTGCTAAGGAGTATAAGGTTGAAGGTGACCTTCGTTCTGAGGTACAGCTTAATATTAAGCGTTTGATGGACATAGGCTGTTATCGTGGTATTCGTCATCGTATCGGACTCCCTGTTCGTGGTCAGAGTACTAAGAATAATGCTCGTACTCGCAAGGGTAAGAAAAAGACTGTTGCAAATAAGAAAAAAGCTACTAAATAATAATCAGATATGGCAAAGAAAACAACTTCTGCTAAGAAGAGAAATGTCAAGGTTGATGCACAGGGACAGCTTCATGTTCATTCGTCATTCAACAATATCATTGTTACTTTGGCAAATAGTGAAGGACAGGTTATCTCATGGTCGTCAGCAGGCAAAATGGGATTCAGAGGTTCTAAGAAGAACACACCTTATGCGGCTCAGATGGCAGCACAGGATTGTGCTAAAGTTGCCTACGACCTTGGCTTGAGAAAGGTTGTTGCTTATGTGAAAGGTCCGGGTAATGGTCGTGAATCTGCTATTCGTGGTGTTCATGGTGTCGGCATTGAGGTTACTGAGATTATTGACGTAACTCCACTTCCACATAACGGATGTCGTCCTCCTAAGAGAAGAAGAGTATAATTATTATTTATTTGTGTATTCCATTGTCATTATTTTGACTACATCTTTCCTTTCTGTAGTCGCGGCTGCAATGCAATGGGATATACTTTCAAAAACCAGAAAGAATAATGGCTAGATATATTGGACCTAAATCAAGAATATCTCGTCGCTTCGGCGAAGCAATTTTTGGCCCGGATAAGGTATTGTCTAAGAGAAACTATCCTGCAGGTCAGCATGGTAACAACCGTCGTAAGAAGTCTTCTGAGTATGGTCTCATGCTTGCAGAGAAACAGAAGGCAAAGTACACTTATGGTGTGCTTGAGCGTCAGTTCCGTAATTTGTTTGAGAAGGCAGCTTCTACTCCGGGTATTACTGGTGAGGTTTTGTTGCAGAAACTTGAGGCACGTCTTGACAATGTAGTATATCGTCTTGGTTTGGCTTCTACTCGTGCGGCTGCTCGTCAGTTGGTTAGTCACAAGCATATTACAGTAGATGGTAAGGTTGTGAACATCCCTTCTTTTTCTGTAAAGCCAGGACAGGTTGTTGCGGTTCGTGAAAAAGCTAAGTCACTTGAGGTAATTGCTGCTTCTTTGGCTGGTTTCAACCACAGCAAATATCCGTGGATTGAATGGGACGAGAACATTATGGGTGGAAAGTTCCTGCATTTGCCAGAGCGTGCTGACATCCCGGAGAATATTAAAGAGCAGATGATTGTCGAGTTGTACTCTAAATAATAATTAACAATGGCGGTATTAGCATTTCAAAAACCAGAAAAAGTAATAATGTTGGAAGCCGATGACAAGTACGGAAAGTTTGAGTTCCGTCCTTTGGAACCCGGCTTTGGAATTACTATTGGTAATTCACTTCGCCGCATTCTTCTCTCCTCTCTTGAAGGTTATGCAATTAACACAGTGCGTATAGCAGGTGTTGAGCATGAGTTTTCGACAATTCCGGGAGTTAAGGAGGACGTTACCAACATTATCTTGAATCTGAAGCAAGTTAGATTCAAGCAAATAGTGGATGAGAATGAGTCTGAACGAATTTCCATTGCTATCGAAAATTCAACAGAGTTTAAGGCAGGAGATATTAATAAGTATCTCAGTGGATTTGGAGTGTTAAATCCTGATTTGGTAATTTGTCATTTAGATCCTCAAGCGACATTGGATATAGAATTGAGTATAAACAAGGGACGTGGTTATGTTCCTTCTGAGGAGAACAGAGAGTTCTGCAATGAAGTGAATGAGATAGCTATTGACTCTATTTATACTCCTATACGCAACGTCAAGTTCGCAGTTGAAAACTATCGTGTACAGCAGAAGACTGACTATGAGAAGTTGGTGCTTGAAATCATGACCGATGGTTCAATTCATCCAAAAGATGCCTTGAAAGAGGCTGCAAAGATTCTTATTTACCATTTCATGTTGTTCTCAGACGAGAAGATTACTCTTGAGAACAATGATCTTGACGGTAATGAGGAATTCGATGAAGAAGTATTGCGTATGCGCCAGTTGCTTAAGACTAAACTCGTTGAAATGGATCTTTCGGTCCGTGCGCTCAACTGCTTGAAGGCGGCGGATGTTGAAACCCTTGGCGATTTGGTACAATTCAACAAAACAGATTTGCTTAAGTTCCGTAACTTTGGTAAGAAGTCACTCACAGAGCTTGACGACTTGCTTGAGAGCTTGAACCTGTCGTTCGGAACAGATATTTCTAAGTATAAATTAGACAAAGATTAAAAGATGAGACACAATAAGAAATTTAACCATCTGGGTCGTAAGGCTTCTCACAGGGCTGCCATGTTGGCTAATATGGCCATTTCTTTGATTGAGCATAAAAGAATAACAACGACTCTTCAAAAGGCGAAAGCTCTTCGTATGTATGTTGAGCCGCTGATTACAAAATCAAAGGATGACACAACAGCATCTCGTCGTGTTGTTTTCAGTTATTTGCAGAACAAGTATGCAATTACTGAACTTTTTGGAACTATCGCAACAAAGGTTGCAGACCGTCCAGGAGGTTACACACGTATAATCAAGCTTGGTAAGCGTGCGTCAGATGATGCAGATATGGCTTTCATTGAGCTTGTAGACTTCGATGAGAACATGGCTAAGGCTGAGGTAAAGAAGACTCGTACTCGTCGTTCGAGAAAGTCTTCAGCCAAGACTACAGAGGCTTCTGTTGAGGAGGCTACAGTAGAGGCACAGCCTGAGTCTGCTGAGTAAGATTGAAACTTGATGCTATATAATGGGTGCTTGCTTTAATGCTATAAAGTAGGGTACTTTTATTATATTTATATTTGACAAACGTAGTTCTATTAATAAAAATAGGACTACGTTTTTTCTGAGTAATTACTGTTTGCTAAAAAAACGTAGAGACAAAATTAGGGCTGATTCCATTTGGTGGAGTCAGCCCGTTTTGGCTATATAGTATCAAAAGACTCTATCAAAAATGAAGGTACTATTTCCATTTATTGGTGTCCGGTAAACCTTTCAAGTCATATTTGACATTTTATTTTCCTCGGGCAGCCGATGTTTTGAATGTGTAGGAACTTTCTTGGGAGATAAAAGACCATCAGAAGAGTCAGAATTGGGCAAATACGGCATCCTTGTCAATGAATACCCCATGAAAGGAGAATATTTTTATCGGACAGCCGATACTATCACAGAAATAGGGGCTTGTCAATGCATAAAGATCGTCTGGAATCGCCGATTAAACGCGTTTATCGGACACTGACAATCAAAAATGAAAGTACTATTTCCATTATACAACTCCCCAATTAATGCGAAAAGATTTGTGCCAATCGCATTAGAACAATTATAACAAATTATGAAGACCACGACTTTGTCGGGTCTTTTCTGTTCATATTACAAGATGTATTTTTGTCGGACATTCGCCCTTCAAAACACCCTTGCAAGGGGAAAACCTCGCTCCGATTTTGATATGCTGGCAAGTGCGGACTGCCATTATTGACCTCAGTTCGGTATAAATTTTAGAATAAAGCAAGCTGTTTATCATTTTTGATAGTGTATCCTCTAAGAGCCTCCGGTTTGTTTTCAAAGAAGCAGTAAGCCTCTATTGCAGATATGGGATTCATGATGAAGTTGCTTATAGACCTGTGTCTTGAATACCTCTGTTCGGGATAAGGAAACGCATAAAACGGGGTGAAAAAAGTTGATAGTCTAATGATTTTTTGTGATTTTATAGGTGATAATCAGATGATTGTAAAATTTTTATTATGACTACCGATTACAAAATAGCAGAGCTTTTTCTGCGCTATAGATGAGTCTTGCAAATATTTTGAGGAAGAAAATGTGGGGAGACAGCTTCTGTCCGACAATGGAGTCCTTCTCGGAAGACGCCCCGCCTCCTTGTCTGACAGTGAGATCATGGTTGTATTGTTGTATTTTCATTTCGGCTTCTTCCGTAACTTCAAGCACTATTATCTGTTTTTCATAAGAGAGTCCCACAAGTCCGGCTTTCTGGTTGCTGTGTTCTACAGCTACTTTGTGGAGCTGGAGAGCCCTGTGTTGTTCCAGCTCATGTTCTTTAAGACTATTTCTTCTCGAACTTTTTTAGCGCATTTGCCACTATATGCGCACAATGCTCAATGTTATAGGTCATTTTCGCAAGTTCACGTGCTTTCTTTCCCATTTGTGAAGCTTCATTGGGGTGGTCGGCAATGAAGCGTATGGCATTAACCCATCCATCAGTGTCATAGTAGTCTACAGTTATGCCACATCCCATTTTCCCCACGTCAAAAGGTTGGTTGGGGTTCTTGGAAATGATTACAGGTATACCGAAGGCAAGAGCCTCTACAAGTGTTGTAAGACCAACGGTATAGTTTGTTTTTTTGCAGCAGATACATATACATTTGTGTGGAAGTATTCTTTCTGCAAGTTCCGGAATCCACATAGTCCGGTTTATTGTCACAGACACATTTTCCGGAATCCTCCTTACGCTGAGCATCTTTTCATAGTTTGTGCCACAGCAGTCGGTGGCAGTGATGAGGTTCAAGCCTTTGATCCTTGCATTTCTCAAATGCATTGAGTAGAGTGGGCATATCCATTCGTTCCTTTCCCGTGGATATAAAGTCTTTTCTCTCAACTGAGAGAGAGGCTGTCAGTCGGTCATAGAAGTCGAGGTCCGCTCCCCAAGTACATTGTTCCACTTTGTCTTTACTTACTTTTCCAGTAGCCAAAGACTTTTCTAATAGATAGTCGCTGAAGAAGAACAGGTGATCCATTCCTTTATAGAAGAGTCGCGACAACAAGTTTTTCACCCATCCTTTCGATACAACAACAGGTTGGTGATGCCATAGGATGATAGGTTTACGATACAGACCAATAGCGCGGAGGAGAATAAGAAGCTCTATGCCATTATACTTTGTCGCATACACAGCATCGATTTTTTGTTTGCAGAAGAGTATTTTAGCTGTGTTTCTAATGGTGGCAGTAATGCGGTTACTATTTCCTTTTGAATGCTGGTGCATCACCATGCCGATGCCTTCTTTTGCAAGATGGGTCGCTCCATACAGCAGATGTCCCGGAAACCGTCCTGCTTCCCATTCGCGATAGATGTAGTTAAGATCCGTGTGTGGTAGAAATATACGGTCATGGCTGTATTTGTATCAGTTCTTTAAATAAGTCTATTATATGTATCCTGCATTTCTAAGACGGATTTGTCCATCAGAAATAGCAATACAAAAATACATAAATCTTTGGATTTTTATACAGGTGGAATAAAGAATTTGTTTTTTTCTTAGAGGAATGTTCAATATATGCCGCTCAGTAATATTCAAATAGAATTGACATAAATCTCAGCTTGTCCGTATATCCGGCTCCATTGGATATACTGTCATTCGACATACCCCAAAGTTAAAAGCAAGCTTTCTTTTGGCTTTTGTTCTCACTTGTCCGTATATTTGCAACTGAATATAAAACAGTTAAATGGTGACACCCATGTACTCTCTGCCTTATATTGTTAGATAGTGAGAGCAGGAACGGTTATTGCTGCCTTAGGGAATTCTCTTCTTTAATTAAGCACATCATCAACTAACATAATAGTCGGATACAATGAATGTGACAATTCTACATATAATATATAAATCCTTCGGCTCATTGGCATCCGTGCTATGTGGCGCGCGAACTCTGAAACATTGGGACATGTATATCTTTTTTGTGTTGTTGTCATTGCTGCCATATACCTTGACACAGACATACGCGTGTCCTCCTCCATTCGGAGACGATGTGGAAGGTGTCCCGGGACATATTGCTGTGAATGATACTGTTGTAAACACCGACACATTGTCCCATACATCCATTGATGACTTTGCGAATGTGCGAATAGGGGAAAATCATGGAATGTCTTTTGGTGGACATCGTATAGAACTGAATGTCTGTCCCTCCCTCATATTTCATACTAACCGATTTCTGCGTGGCGACAATCCAGAACAACGGATAATGAATCATGACTTCACCTATAAGCTGAAGTATGCCTTTGTACTTTCGCCTCAGAACACAGGGACCGCCTATCCTGAGTGCTATCAAGGTGTTGGTATGGCATATCACGATTTCAACGTGCAGCTTGGAAATCCTCTTTCTGTATTCCTTTTT
Organism: Roseburia sp.; assembly: GCA_023665185.1. Lineage (GTDB taxonomy): Bacteria > Bacteroidota > Bacteroidia > Bacteroidales > Bacteroidaceae > RGIG8745. The sequence continues at coordinate 63,993 of JAMPEL010000003.1, read as the reverse complement.
CAGGGAGCAAGAATTGCCACGCTGACCCCAAAACTCACATTGAACTATGAATGGAACTTAGGACTTGCGATGGGCTGGAATCCCTATGACCCTATAGCAAACAGCAGCAACCGCATCATAGGCTCGAAGGTGACAGCCTACATCAACACCAATCTGTATCTCAGCTGGATTGTGTCAAGAAACATAGACTTGAACATTGGTGTGTCCTTGTCGCACTATTCAAACGGAAACACCAAAATACCGAATGCAGGGCTTAATACCGGTGGCGCAAACATAGGACTGGCCTATTATATAGACCGACAGCAGCTCCCGGCAATCCGTCCTCTCCGTACTGCCTCCTCAGCCAAATATATGACCTACGACCTGATGCTCTTCGGCTCTTGGAGAGCAAAAGGATTCTATACCGAATCCGGACCTATGGCATTACCCGGAACGTATGCGGTATGCGGATTCAATTTCTCTCCAATGTACAACCTTTCTCCTATGTTCAAAGCCGGGATTTCATTTGATGGCTCCTACGACCAAAGCGCGAACATTAAGTCAGAAAACGACCGTCTGTCCGTATGGAGGCAAATGTCATTAGGACTGTCCGCGCGTGCCGAATTTGTCATGCCATATTTTACCATAGTGGCAGGTCTCGGCACCAATATCATCAATTCTAAAGGCGACTTGGGCGGTTTGTACCAAGTGCTTGCATTGAAGGTGGCTGTCGCCCGCCCTGTATTCCTGCATATAGGCTATACGTTGCATGATTTGAAGACCCCAAACTATCTTATGCTTGGACTCGGATACCGATTTGGTATCAAGCATTGAGACATGTTTTTCCAAACTATTTGTAAAAATCTAATAATCTGATATATGAAAGAGTTTCTACGTACCCTCTGCTTTGTTGCGGTATTCCTGCTCACTCTTGGCAGTCAATCACAAGAATGGTTTCGGATAAGCGTCCACGATATGGATGCAGAATGGCATTTCCCTTACCTTATAGAGCATGTGCCCTATTTTGAGTTTAACGAAAAACTTGATACCCTGCGGATGTATCATTATGGAGCTGATGAGACGGACGACAACTATATACCTCTTCCGGTTTCTTCTCTCGACAGCATCTCGTTTTATTCCTCGTCCGACACTCATACACAAGACCATTATAAGGTTTTTGCCATGAACATTGTGACAGACAACTTGTCTCCTGTCGATTCAAAAGACCATTATGTTCCTTGCTACATCTCCATTGACGGCAAAGGAGAGTTTTCCGACTATTCCGGCTCGGCGCGCATACGCGGACGAGGCAATTCCACTTGGTTGTGGTATCCCAAAAAGCCCTACCGGATAAAACTTGATGTGAAAGACAAGATACTTGGACTTAAGAAAAACAAGGACTGGGTGCTTCTTGCCAATTATCGTGATCCGACCGACCTTATGAACACTTTTGCCTTTGAGACAGCGCAGTGGATGGGTATGCCCTTTACCAACCACACCCGCTATGTGGAGGTTTTTCTGAATACAGAGTATATAGGGCTTTATCAGCTTACCGAACAAGTGGAGCAGGGGAGCAGCCGAGTGGATATAGCCGAAGAAGGCGGAGTTTTGCTCAGTTTCGACCTCGATGACGGACCTGATTTGAGTCCTTCCGCCACGGATAATTTCTATTCTTCTGTCTACAAGATGCCTATGTGCGTAAAGTATCCTGATGACCCGACAGAGGAGCAGATAATTCAGATTCGTTCCGAGCTTGCCGAACTTGAGACTGCCATCAAAGCCCATGATTACGAGAGAGTGGCAGAGCTGATGGACCTTCCTTCGTTTATTTCCATGCTGCAATTGCAGGAATACCTCTATAATGTCGATTTTACAGCCCCCCGCAGTGTGTACATGTTCCGTGATGCCGGAGGCAAATATACTATGGGGCCTGTCTGGGATTGGGATGCCGGATATGATTTCGATTGGGGCAGTGAGCACGATTTTTTTACCTCATACCGTAAGCTGATGATGGGGACTGACCCCCTCCATCAGAATGGATCCTATTCTCTCCCTAAGTTCTTTACCGATATGTTTGGCTCTTCCCGTTTTGTCGCAGAATACAAGGAAGAATGGAGTCGCATTGCCTCTTCTGTTTTCTTCCGCAACTGGGAGGTGTGTGAGCAGTATGTAGGCAACTTGAACAAAGGTGCTTTTGCGCGAGACTCCAGACGTTGGAGTATAGGCAAAACGACGGCTACGGAAATTGCGCGTATGAAGACATGGCTGCACAATCGCGCCAATTACATGACTGAGGTTGTCAATGCCTATCCTCTGCCATTGGAAAAAACTGTTGTCGGAAAGATAAAGAAAACATTGTCTCTCCGCTATGCCGCTGGTTATTCGCAGTCCGTTACAGTGGATATAGACAGGGCTGAGCTTGCTGGAATCTTGGGTGTCGCTCCTGCCTCCATCCTCAATTCCGACAATCTTGTCATTCTTCCTCTGATGTCTGATGGTTCCGAAGGTGCCAACAAAACAAATGGTGTGTTCGGAGGCTGGTTTGATGTTAATGGTGAACCCGACTCTTGGGACAGCGGGCATGTGTATATAGAGGTGTTCAGCGATCTTTTCTCTTGGAACTGTGGAGTCCGTGCGGAAGCCGGATATTGTGTCCGTGGGCATGAGCATACGGTGACAATGCAATATCAATATCGTGATGTTGATTCAGTCAAGGCTGTAGATGTAGAAGTGACCTTTATGGTTGAATGATTCTTGGCAGTCTCCTTCGTCATTTCGTATTGCCTATGTACATCATTGTCTGTAAGCCTGTTCTCATCCGGCATTTGGAGTGATAATGACATTTACACCGTATGCATACTTTGTTTTGCGGGTGTATTCTGACAGAATACACCCGCAAAACACAATCCAAATACATCGGAAGCCATCACCCATATTAATCCTCCAACTCTATAATAAGCAAAACAAGCCATTCCAAATGTCGGATGACCTCAAATATATTGCAGCGTCTCCCTGCATCCATTGCATCGCTTCTATGTGCATTATAAACGGAAGTCTCCAACCCGAACCATCCAGTCGCACATATTGCAGGACAGCGGTATGCGGACAAGTGATGTTTTGACATTATGTCACTTTTGCGGGAAGGCGCATTTTTAACATTTTGGCGGCTGCCGACTTTGACTTGGTGCTTGATTTTTGAATGTTTTGTTGGTAAGTCACTGATAATCAATTAAATGTGTTTTTGGTAGAAAGTATGCAGTTTTAGACCAAAAACACATGGTTGGAGTCAAAATAGGATGTGTTGATAATCAGCGAGTTATGAAAATTTTGTCTTAAAATTGTCTTTTTTCGGGTTCAAAATCCATTTTTGTTTTTCGGGGCATTGAAAAGGCTGTTACCGTCTTTTTGAGAAAGTGATTCGGGAAAATGTCCGATTTTGACCCGAAAAACGGGCTTTGAAAATTTTGTTCACCTTGAAAATAAATTTCGTGTACCTTGCGAAAAAAATCAGTGTGCCTTGGAAATAAATTTTCAGCACCTTGTAATTTTGGGTTTTTGTGGGCTTTTGGATGGGAAAGGTATGTTTGGGAGGAAATTTATATGTCTTTTTGTCGTCTGGGTTGTTCTGTTTGTCCACTCTATTTTCGGGGGTTAAAAGCCTCCGTAGAATCGCGTTTTTGCAACCGAGGTTGAGTCCGGTTCATTTTGAGGCGATTCTACGGAGATGGGATTTAACATATCAAATTGTAAGGAATATTCTAAATTTTATTGACTTTTCGGACAGACTCCTCCGTCACTTTGTGACACCTCCCCTAACTTAGGGGAGGAACCTGGTTACCATGTTGGCAGAGAAACTAACGTGTTGATTGACAAGGTATACAGCTCCTCCCTTAAGTTAGGGGATGTGTCACGAAGTGACGGAGGAGTCTGTCTAAACAAAAAAAATACGCACTTACAAAAAGTCAAAGAATCTATCTAAAAACACAACACACACACTTGCAAAAAGTCAAAGAGTCTGTCTGGACACGTCAAAAACCTCTGATTTCCGAATTTGTCATAATGTCAATCCATGCATTCAGCTCTTTTTGTCCCATTCTTCAAGAAAAGCAATAAAAATAATGCGAATGTCTCAGAAATTTGTAAATTTGCACATTAAAGTGACATGTATGCTTTATGCCAATACATTCATTGACAGGAATAAATATCGGGGGATGAATGCGTTTGTCGTTTATTCTTCGTAAATCATGATATTATGAGAAAGAAAATGCAGCTTGCCGCACTTCTGTGCGCCGCTTTTGTCTTTAGTCCCAATTCTGTGTCAGCCGATGACTACGATTTGTATCTTCTCAGTTCAGAGGGGGAGTATGTGAGTCTTGACTATTCAACTCTCCGCAGCTTGGAATTTGCCCGGGTGCGTGAGGACGAAGCGTATGTGAACAAAATGTTTGTGAACCGTGTGGATGGAACCTCCGATGAGTTCAATCTTCTTACATACGATGCCCTGCTCTTTGAGTCGGTGGCAACAAGTATCGGGCATTTGCAGGAAGAGATTGGCGGGCAGGTGCTGGAATGGACTGGCGGGACGGTGCGTTGCCTTGTCGGCGGAGAGGTCAAGGTTTATCAGGTTGATGGCCGTTTGATAAAGACACTCTCAGTTGAAAGCGGAGACTCGTTCACTCTCGACACGCTTGCAGCCGGGACATATATCATTCACATAAATGGAAAATCCGTAAAAGTACAGAAGAGATGAAAAAGACGATACTTCCTTTGACCCTTTCAATGGCAACTTCTTTGTTCTGTGTGGCGCAGACTCCGGAAAAAGTGTATGTAAACCGTGGCGGTACGGAAAATAGAACCGATGTGTATAATATGGATTATGTCAAGCGTATAGGATTGACGCATGGCAACCGTACAAATCTGAATGACTCTCTGCGCTTTGAGTTTGTCGACGGTTCCAATGAGAGATATACTCTCCGGACAGTGGACAGTCTGACATTCTTTGCTCCGGATGCTTTGATGCGTCTGCATATCGAATATCAGAACAAGAATTATTCTAAGTTCTATCCTACATATTCCGATAATTATGTCAGTGTGGCAGGATGGAACCAACGCGCCAGTTGGCAGCTTGCCAATATTCACGACCCTTCGGTGATGAAGGCTGCTGACGGCTATTTCTATATGTCGCAGACCGATGCAGGATATGGAAATCCGCAGTCGGGAAAGGGACACTATTATATGCGCCGCTCCAAAGACCTTGTCAATTGGGAGCCGGTGACGAGTTACAACAACTCATGTCCGATGCCGGAAGCGGGTCCTTCATGGATGCTCGATTCCATCAATGCTGTGAGAGAGCGTAGGGGAGTGCCTCTGATTACGGCAGACGGACTTGGCGGCAGAGGCTATTGGGCACCAACCATCCGCCGTGTCAATGATAATCTTTACCGCATGTATTACAGCATAGTGGTGGATGGCAACTACATAAAGACCGGAGGAACCACATTTGACGGCAGCTGGAACGAACCGGCATGGATTGGCTTAATGGAAACCTCCGACCCCGCGTCCGGCAAGTGGGAAGATAAGGGAGCCGTGTTGTGCTCTGCCTCTGACAAAGGCAAGGACGCATATTCACGCAGCAGTACCAGTGACTGGAATGCTTATAGCCGCTGGAATGCCATAGACCCGAGCTACATTATCACTCCGGAAGGAGAACATTGGCTTTTGTATGGCTCATGGCACAGCGGTATCGCTGCCATCCAGCTTGATCCGGAAACGGGAAAGACTCTCGAACCGCTTGGCGATCCGTGGAATATCGGAACGGGACAGACTTCCACGTATGGCCGTTTGGTGGCGACCCGAAACAAGGCATCGCGCTGGCAAGCCTCGGAAGGACCTGAGGTCATATACAATCCGGAAACCGGATATTACTATCTGTTCCTTGCCTACGATGAGCTTGCCGTGGCATACAATACACGAGTGGTGCGCTCGAAGAGCATCACCGGACCTTATCTCGGCATGAACGGAACAAATGTCACGACAGCCGGAGGCGATGCCTATCCGGTAGTGACACATCCTTACAAGTTTAGTGGAAAAGATATTGACGGATGGGTGGGCTTCTCACACTGTGCGGTCTTCGATGACGGACGTGGCAACTGGTATTACTGCTCGCAGGCGCGCAAGCCTGAAAACTACGAGGGTAATGCTTATGCCAATGCGCTGATGATGGGGCATGTGCGCAAAATCTACTGGACTTCTACCGGGTGGCCGGTTGTCTCTCCTGAAAGATATGCGAATGTGGAGCAGGCACCGATTACACGTGATGACCTCGTTGGTACGTGGGAATTGATAGATATGAGCTACAGTTATGGCAAGCAGAAAACATCATCGGAACTTGTCATAAAGGCCTCCACTCTGTCTGCGAGCCGTGTGACCCTCTCTGGCGCGCTTTCTGGTTCTGCCACGTTTAATCCTGACAAGAATATTCTCAATGTCACGTTGTCGTCCACCAGCGCGAAAATCGAACTTTGTATTGGACGTGAGCTTGACTGGGAATCTTCCCCGCGCAAGGCAACTGTCGTGTGTGGCGGATATACCGCTAATGGCACGAAGACTTATTGGGGAAAGAAAGTGCAGTAATAACTTTTTCCGAATTTGGCGGCAGTGGCGTTTGCGGCTGTGTGTTCTCTTTTTGTTGAGGATATAAGGGTCGGAATGGCTGTCGGCGACAGATACATGTCTTCAGGCTTCTTTGGCGAATATGCCGGAGAAGTCTGGAGACTTTTGTGAAAATATAAAGGTATAGTGCCTTGTTACACGAAGCCGGACATTCGTCGTCTTGTGGGGAAAACATCGTTGCAACACTCTTAGCTGTAAATCCACACATAAACATGTCATACGGAATGTGAGAACTCTATGAAATATGATGTTGAAATGCAGACCGGTGAATTAACAAAACCTTTGTGACTCTTTTCCTATTAAACACCTCAAATTCTTATTGATACGCTCCATTTCTTTCACTTTCTGTCTCGTTTATTGTTAAAAACGAAACATCCATACAATCTTTGCTGTAAAAAATTGTTTTTCTAATAGAAAATTCGTTCCTTTGCATTGAGCATATAGGTGCGTTATGCTGCATCTGTATGGGGATTACCAAGAGACAATTAATCAATAACAAATAGAGAGTAATAATCTATTCTAATATTATGTTGTATAACTTTCAGAGGAGAAAACTATGCAGACACCTTCTGGTAGGAGGTGTGTTGTGTGCGGCAGGTTTTGCGTCATTCTCTTGCAAAGATGGCTACGACTTGGATTCTGAGCAGCCGACAGGCTTGAACAGCATCTATGGCTACATGCAGCAAAGAGGCGACTTCAAAAATTTCCTGCAACTGATTGATGACCTGGGAGAGACAGAGACTCTGTCCAAGTCTGGTTCAAAGACCCTGTTTGTTGCCAATGATGATGCCTTTTCAAGGTTCTATCAGAGCAACTCGTGGGGAGTGAAGAGGTATGAGGATTTGACCGAGTCGCAGAAGAAACTGTTGTTGCGATCGGCAATGATTGACAACCCTTACACTACAAGTATGCTTTCCAGCATTGGTGGTGAGTCGGGTATTGTCGAAGGCGAGTGTATGCGTCGCAGCTCGTCCCAGAGTTTGTACGATTCAGTGTCTGTTTATAAGAAAACTGATGCGGAGATACCGGAAACTACACCATGGAAAGTTTTGAGTCAGGACGAGTTTGTGCTCTTTAAGGATGCCTCCAGTGCTGCGCCGATGATTCATTTCATGCCTCGTTTCTTGGAGCAGAACTACATCACAAGTGCTGATATTGACTTCCTTTATAATGACCCGGAGGGTACGAGAGAGAGCGATGATGCCTATGTGAACAGATCAAAGATTATCGATGCCAACATCTTCTGTAAGAACGGATTCTTGCACGAGGTGAATGAGGTGATTCTGCCATTGGACAATATGGCGGAAATCATACGCAAATCTCCGGCTACACAGAGATATAGCTCACTTCTTGAACGTTATAGCGCGCCTATTTATGTTGGTAGGACTGCTACCGACGCATATAATGAGAACAAGGGAACTCATTATGATTCTGTCTATGCAAAGCGTTATTTCTCAAGTCTTTCTCAGCCTACAACAACGACAACTGTATCGGGCGGAATAACGACTATTACTACAAGTAATACGCTTGACAAGGACAATGACGGCAACCTGTTTGACGGACTCTTGAAGTTTGACCCGGGGTGGAACGCTTATGCTCAGTCTACATCTAACATGATGGAGAATATGGCGGTAATGCTCGTTCCTACTGATGCAGCCCTTGAAGACTGGTGGAACAACGGTGGTGGTGCGGTGCTCAAAGACAGATACAAGACTTGGGATGCTGTGCCTAACACTGTGTTGGCCGCGCTCATAAACAACAACATGTTGATTTCGCTTACAGCCTCGGTGCCGAGCAAGTTCAAGACTATTCTCGACGATGCCAATATGGAGATGGGGGTAAACACAGAGAGTATCGACAGTGTGCTTCTCGGATGTAACGGTGCGGTGTACGTGACAAATAAGGTGTACACTCCAACAACATATTCTTCGGTGTTGTTCCCTTCGCTCATCAATGAGAACATGAACATCTTCTACAAGGCGGTGAAACTGCTTCAGTATGATGCTTACCTCAATTCAATGGTGACAAAGTACAGCCTGTTCATCCCGACAAATGACGGACTGCTTCGTTATGTAGACCCTGTTTCTTTCGGCTTGAATCAGACTGTGCTTTGGGAGTTCCATTATGATGAGACAGCGAAGTCGGAGCATCAGATGATTTATGCCGATACATATAAATATGAGAAGCAGGCAGACGGTACATGGGTAAAAGGTGATTTCATCAGAAAGGTGACATCTTCTGCCGCTCCTCTCTACACTATTCCTAATGATGCTGTGTACGACCGTTTGCGCGACTTGCTTGAACACTGTATCGTGATTGGTGAGATTGAGGACGGAAAGACTTACTACCAGACAAAGGGCCTGTCCTATTTGAGAGTGGACGGACATGTCAATCCTGATGATGTAAGTCAGATGAAAGTGTATGGCGGATGGCAGATTGACCAGAACACTCCTCTTGCCGTGGACGAGATTTATAACATGAATAACGGTAAGGCTTATATCCTTAAGAAAGAGCCTGTCATGACTACGACAAATGCGTTGAGCGACCTTTTGGCAGAAAAAGAGGATTTCTCGGAATTTTATAATTATGTGTCGGCTGTAGGCGCATTCGCACGTACTGTGACTGTGAACAATTGGACTTCCGCTTCAAAGAATGGAAACTTCATCTATGTTCCGGAAAACACAAAGACAGAGAGTATCGGATATTTGTTCAACTCATATCATTATACATTGTATGCACCGACTAATGCGGCAATGCAGGAGGCATACGAGGCAGGTCTTCCTACTTTGGAAATGTATGAGGAGGCTGTTGAGATGGATGATAATGGAGAGACAACCGACTCTGCCGCTCATCTGAGAAAAGTGATGCTCAACTTCATCAAATATCATGTACAGGATAATGCCATATATATAGACAAGGGCTTTAATAGTGGTAACTATGAGACGGCAAGAGCCAACACTACTACCGGACGTCCTTATAAATTGGCTGTGACAGTAGATGAGAATGACCTCACTGTGAAAGGTGTATATAGCGCGGCTCAGAAAGTAAACAAGAGCGTATGTTATAATGCAATGGTACGTGAATACTGGCTAAACAAAAGTTCAATTGCAGCTTCTACTAAGCCGGAAGACCTCCAGATTTCCACATCGTCTACTGCTGTGGTTCATGCCATCGACCATCCGTTGTTGTATAGTGCCAAGCAGTTTATATATGATCCTAATGATGTGCTTATAGGTGGAGAAGATGAAGGTGGAGAAGAAGAGGAAGCTAAACTACGTAAATAAATTCAACCATGAAAAGATTAATATCAATGCTTTTGCTGTTTGCTTGCTTTTGCACATTCACTAAGGCGCAAGTGGCAGCGGGCGACGTAATTTCAGGTAATGTCTCAGATGATATAGAACCATTGATGATGGTGAATGTGGTCGAGGTAGACAATAACAAACGTATCGTTGCCCATGGAGTTACTGATATCAACGGTAACTTCTCATTCCGTGTGGTTAATCCGAAGGACAAAATCCAGATTTCTTATATCGGATATAAGACTGTTGTGCTTCCTATTGACAAGAAAGTGTTTAAAATAAAGATGCAGAGTGCAACTCAGTTGCAGGAAGTCGTCATCAAGGCTGTCAAGAAAACTGAGTCAAGCGGTCTTGCCATTCCGGTAACGGAAATGTCTGTGGCTTCTCAGACTATCAGCATGAAGGAGTTTGAGGGTCTTGCCATGACAAGTGTGGACGAGGCGCTTCAAGGACGTATCGCAGGTCTTGACATCGTGGCTAATTCCGGTAACTTGGGTGCAGGTACAACCATGCGTCTTCGTGGTGTCAGTACAATCAACGGTAATGCCAACCCGCTGATTGTTGTCAACGGTAATGTGTGGACAAACGATGCGGATGCAGACTTCGACTATAACAATGCCAATGAGGAAAAGTTTGCTGAACTTTTGAACGTGAACCCGGAGGATATTGAGACAATAAGTGTACTCAAGGACGCTGCCGCAACAGCTATTTGGGGTTCACAGGGTGCGAATGGTGTAATCGAAATCAAGACAAAGCGCGGACAGAAAGGTAAGACAAAGGTTCAGTATTCTTATCGTTTTACAGGAGCATGGTCGCCTGAAGGACTGAAAGTTTTGAATGGCGATGACTATACCATGTACTTGAAGGAGGCTTATTTTAATCCGAATCTTGATAACTCTTACTCTGATAAGAACAGCTCTAATTATGTTTGGGAGTTGAACTATGATAAGGATAAACCAGACTATCAGATGTTTAATAACAATACGGACTGGCGCAAGGAAGTGACTCAGTTTGGTGCAAACCACCAGCATTTTGTCTCTCTTACCGGTGGTGGTGAGAAGGCGCGTTTCCGTGTATCAGGTGGTTACGATAGTCAGAATGGTACTGTCATCAAGCAGCATCTTGATCGTTTTACCACTCGTGTGGCTCTCGACTACTATGTGTCAGACCGTATCACTGTATCTACAAACTTTGATATGACTTATACATTGAACAAGAAGAACTACCGTACAAACGGTAAAAATGCAAATGACGGTGACGACCTTCTTGCCATTGCATACAAGAAAATGCCAAACCTTGCAGTGTATGAGGAGGATGCCAACGGTGTGTCTACCGGACGCTACTACACGATGAACAAGTCTTTGACATCTGGACGTTTGAGTAATGACCAGCTGAATATTCCGAACCCGGTGGCTGTGGCTAATATGGCAAAGAATGATGAGAAGACGCTCAAGCTGTCTCCTGAGTTCATCTTGAAGTATGACCTTCTTGGTATTGAGGCAGGACAGACAAAACTTACATACGAGGGACGTATCATCTTTGATATATTCTCTAAGGACGAAATCGCATTCTTGCCGGCAATTCTGTCGACTGAGGGATGGACTGGCAAGTATGCAAACCGTGCTTCTAATGAATCGTATAAGAGTCATGGTCTGACGACTACTCATACTCTCACTTTCCAGCCGCATTTTAATAATGAGGATCATTCATTGCTCATGTTGGCACGTATGCAGTATATTGATGGTAGCTCTACGGCACAGTATGTTCAGAAATATGGTCTGGCTACAAGCGACATTACTTCTGCTATGAGTGATGGTGTCATCAATGACTTCAGTAACTCTTTCGGTCAGTGGAAGAGCAACTATTACACAATGCAGGTACACTATGCTTACAAGGGACGTTATGCCGTGACTGCTACAGCGCGTTATGACGGTTCAACGAAGTTTGGTGCGGAAAACCGTTGGGGACTTTTCCCTGCTATCTCTGCCCGTTGGAACATCTCTGACGAACCGTGGATGGAGAAAGTAAAATGGCTCAGTATGTTGTCTATTCGTCCGGGATGGGGTATTGTTGGTCGTCAGCCTGGTGCCGAATATCTGTTCTATAGTAAGTATGGTGCAGGCAACGCTTATGTGGGCAACACCTCTATTCAGCCGAACAACATCCGTCTTTCTGGATTGAAATGGGAAAGCAAGGAAACTTGGAATCTCGGTTTTGACTTCGGATTCTTTGATGACATGATTAATGGTGATATTTCCATCTATACCCAGAAGACTACAGACTTGTTGATGGAGAAACGCAGAATACCAAGTTCAAGTGGATTCTCTGAACTTGCATGGTCTAATGTTGGTTCTATGCGTAACGTAGGTTGGGAGTTCAATATCAACGGTAACCGCGTGGTGAAGGCAGGCAAGTTCAGCATGAACTTCAACATCACATTCGCGAACAACCGTAATGAGATTCTTGAAATGGACCCGACAGTGCTGGAAAGCATCAATGGTGATTTCAATTATGAAAATGGTACTTATCTCTCACGTGTACAGCTTAACAATCCTCTTGGTTCTATTTATGGATTCCGTTATAAGGGAGTGTATCAGTATAGTGAGTATAGTGAGGAGGAAATCAAGGGATTGAGCGGTCCTAATGCTCCTGTGGCTCGTGCTGCTGATGGAACTGTTATCTTGGACGAGAACGGACGTGCCAAGGCTATGATGTTCAACTATGGCGGTACAGGCGAATATGAGTTCAAGGGTGGTGATGCCATATATGAGGATATAAACCATGACGGACAGATTAATGAGCTTGATATTGTATATTTGGGTAGCTCACTTCCTAAGCTCACCGGTGGTTTTGGTACAAAGTTCATGTATGACAGATGGTCGTTGAATCTTCAGTTCAACTATCGTGTAGGCAACAAGATTATTAACCGTGCACGTATGAATGCTGAAGGCATGTATGACAACAATAACCAGACACAAGGTGTGAACTGGCGTTGGCACTCGGAAGGTGATGTGGCTTTGGTCCCTCGCGCATTGTACCAGACAGGTTACAACTGGCTTGGTAGCGACCGCTTTGTAGAAGACGGCTCTTTCTTGCGTCTGAACTATGCGCAGCTTTCTTATGCAATGCCTAACAAACTTATCAAGCAGTGGGGACTCAGTCAGTTGAGTTTCTATCTGACACTGAACAATGTATTCTGTATCACCAAGTATTCCGGAGCAGATCCGGAGGTGGCACAGGCAGGTTGGAGTCCTTGTTATGATGATTCACGTACTCCACGTCAGAGATCTTTCACTTTTGGTGCAACTGTTGCATTCTAATTTAGGTTACAGTTATGAAGAATATAAAGAATAAAATAAAAATATTAGGCTTGGCAGCTTTCGCTGGTTTTGCAGTAACTTCCTGTGATCTTGAAATGTTGCCGCTTAGTGAAGTTGTCCTTGAAAATTATTGGACAAACAAGTCCGATGTCGAGAGTGTGATTACTTCTTGCTATACAGGTATGTCTAATACAAGCTTTATTTCAAAGCTTATTATTTGGAGTGAGCTTCGTTCCGACAATGTACAGGCGGGTATTCGTGCAACGGAGAGTACAGACTACAGAAACATGATTAATGGCAATTTGCTTGAGTCTAACGGAGTGGCATGTGACTGGACTGTAGTTTATACGGCGATTAACCGTTGTAATACAGTGATTGCTTATGCGCCTCAGGTTCAGGAGAAAGACCCTAATTATACTGAGTCGGATTTGAAAGCGAATCTTGCGGAGGTAAAGGCTATCCGTGCATTGTGCTATTTCTATCTGATCCGTACATATAAGGATGTTCCATTTGTGTTGGACCCGTCAATTGATGACACTCAGGAATATCAGGTGCCGGCTTCAAAGCACGAGAATATTCTCGACACTCTTATCATGGATTTGGAGGAGGTTAAGGAGTTTGCTCCGCGTAAGTATGTATCAGAGATTGATAATTCAGCGCGTATCACTCGTAACGCCATTTACTCATTGCTTGCCGACATGTATCTTTGGAGAGCCTCTGACGCTAATGTCTCTCAGGCAAAGGCACGTGAGGATTATTTGAAGTGTGTGGAGTATTGTGATAAGGTCATTGAGTATAAGATAGAGCAATACAATATTGATGAGAACAATACTATCAAGCGTCAGGTAAATACTACTGGTTACAATGCCTATGGTTATCCTTTGCTTTCAGAGAGTTCTAATTCGACGATGTCAACTACAGGAGGTAGTTCTTATGATGTACCGGCAGCCTATGATAAGATTTTCTGTGATGGAAACAGTTTTGAGAGTATATTTGAGCTTACATTCCCTGCCAGCCAGTCTGAGAGAAATGAGGCTATAGCTGATTTCTATGGTTCTGTGAATAAAGTTGGCGCATTCTTGGAAGCAAGTGAGAATCTGCTCGGAGAAAGCGGGCCTTCTAACACATATTCTACAGGAATAAGTGATATATTTACTACATTGGACCGTCGTGCCGCTGAAGGATTTACCTATCCGGGTGAGAGTGGTAATTACAATATCCGTAAGTATGTGGCGAGTATGGTTGGTGTGAAAGTTGGTACGAATAGCAGTTCTTGGGGTGCAGGTATGATGACCAATCGCAGCCAAGATGTGGCGAATTGGATTGTTTATCGTCTGACTGATGTGATGCTGATGAAGGCGGAAGCAGAGGTGCAGCTTGCCGGTTATATCTCTCAGAATGCAGAAGAGGATAATTCTGAAAATGAGAACGTGAAGACCAGAGCTGCATTTGGCAATGTGTATTCTACGGCACAGGAATATTATGATGATGCTTTCAATATTGTTTGTGCTGTATATTACCGTGCTTCGTTGCAGACTTCTACTTCTAATATCATAGACAGAAGTAAGTATGTGACACAGGCTGATTTTGTGAACCTTGTAGAGGTTGAGCGTCGTCGTGAGTTGCTTTTTGAAGGAAAACGCTATTACGACCTTGTGCGCAGGGCACGTCGTGAAGGTAATACGAATCATTATGCAGAGTGTTTGAGCAGTAAATTTGCCAGCAACGCAAGTGTGATGAAAATTAAGATGGCGATGTTGGATTTCATGTACACACCGTATTATGAGTCTGAGTTGGACGCAAATCCGATGTTGAAACAGAATCCTGCTTATGCACAAGATAAAACAACTGAAAAAAATTAATGGATTATGAAGATGTTTGTAAAAATAAGGAATCTTGCTTTTATAGCTTTGCTGTTGTCCATGATGCAGACAATCGCCGTGAGTTGTTCTGATGATCCGGGAGCAGAGAACTATTATACCTTTACCGGTGAGATGGCAAAGGACTATCTTAGTGAGCGTGACCAGTTCAGTGAGTTTGTCACTATCCTCGACCGTTCCAAAATGCTTGACTTATTGGGCACCTATGGTGAATATACAGTGTTTGCGCCTACTAATGATGCGATTGAACTGTATCTTTCAGGGCTTGGACTGGAGTCTGTAAACCAGCTTTCAAAGGAAGATTGTGATACTATAGCCTTTACGCATATTATCAAGCAGGCTTTCTACACTACTGACTATACAGAGGGAGAGTCGCTGACAAATATGCTTGACAGACCGATAAGTGTGACATATCTTGCCGATTCTGTGTCTGTCCCAGGCGAAATCAGACTTTCGTATTTCTTGAACAATGCTTCCAAATTGGATTTGATAGATGACTCTGTGAAGAACGGTGTGATACATACTATCGACAAGGTGCTTGTATCGTCAACAGATATGCTTCCTGATATGATTGCTAAGGACGCTAACGCTACATTGTTCTATGAGGCTTTGCGTGCGACAGGATTGGATTTACTGATGATGGATTGGAAGGACGATTCGTATGCCACTCCAAGTGTGGATTCAATAGCTACAGGACTTGCTATTAAAACTGCAAGTGAGTTTGATATTGTATATTACAGCAAAAACCGTGAAATCAAATACACTGCATTTGTGGAGCCGGACTCTGTTTTCCATGCTCACGGTGTAAAGTCTTTGGACGATATGAAGCGTCTGGCTGCTGAAATCTATGATGACATGTATCCAGAAGATGCAGAGATTACAGACATGACAGACAGAAGAAACTCTTTGAACCGTTTCATCTCATATCATTTGCTGGATCGTTTGGCTGAATATGACGGTATGGCTGTGGAGAACAATGAGTTGTTCAAGAATAACTTCAAACACAGACTTTGGGACGTTGCTGACTGGTATGAGACAATGATGCCTCATAGTATCATGAAAATCTCACACCCTACAACTGGTGATAAGGGTACTGGCGACTTGGGTATATTCGTGAACCGTCGCGGTGTCGGTAAGAACTCTGATGGTAAGGTGGCTTTGGTGCCGGGCGCAAGAGTGTACTCTTCTACAGAGGCAGGTGGCGACCACAATGCACGAAATGGTACATACCATTATATCAGCGATATTATTTCTTATGGACGTGAGACACAGGAAGTGGTGCTCAATGAACGTATCCGTATTGATGCCACAACTCTTTCACCTGACTTTATGACGAGTGGCGCACGTGGACATTATGCAAGAAGCGGCCCTTTTAATAATAGATATGCTTTGTGGTCTGATTCTAAAGACCCTAATGTGAACGGTACTCATGCTATCGGATTCAAGACCGGTTATGTGAAGAACTTTACGTTCCAGAATCCGGAAACGCATATCCATGTGAGAAACCGATTCTTGGATTTCTGGTCTTATCAAGGTGATGAGCTGACTATATCTGGAAATTATGACTTCACATTCAAACTTCCACCATTACCGGAAGGTACTTATGAGTTCCGTATTGCAACTTGTGTGGACTTTGCGGGGCGTGGAATTATCCAAATCTATTTCCAATATGGTGATGATGGTGCTTTGCAGCCTTGTGGCATTCCGTTTGACATGCGTGTGAGTGGTCCTAATATCGGATGGCGCAGTGATGATGCTTTGGGAGATGAAGACGCTATTTCTGCTTTCGATAAGACATTCCATAATATTGGATGGATGAAAGGCCCAGATTCTTATTGTCATTCAGATGCGAATACAGCTGCACGTAAAGAGCCTTTTAGGTCTCTGAGTAACACCTTGCGTAAGGTGGTTACTCAGTTCCATACTGATGGTAAGACAAATTGTTACATAAGGGTGCAGCAGAAACTGGAGAAGGATGATGCCGAGTTTGCATTTGACTATATAGAGCTTGTTCCAAGCAGCGTATATAACAATGAGGCTTATCCGGAAGACAAACACTAAAAATAGTAATATTTGAAACTTGAAATCTGATATTTCTGTCGGCTGTTCTTGAAGGGACAGCTGGCAGAATAAAAAGATTTTCTCAATAAAAGAGTATAGAGGATATGAATAAAAAACTAATAAGAACAATCCATGCAGGAGTGGCTGCGACAATGGTTGTGGCTGCATGCTATTCTTGTTCTGACACATGGGATGAACATTATGATGCCAATGCTGGTGGGGTAAGTAATGTGTCTCTATATCAACAGTTGAGTACAACCGACTCGTTGAGTGATTTCTGTGAGGTGCTCAGGGCTACAGGATATGATGAGGTACTCAATACAGAACAGGTTTATACAGTCTTTGCTCCTGTCAACGGCTCTTTTGATAAAAGTGCGCTGTTGGCACAGATTGAGTCAGGAGACAAGGATAATGTAATCAAGCATTTTGTGCAAAACCATATCACACGTTATAATTACTCCATTACAAATGCATCTAACGACATTATGATGCTCAATGACAAGAAGTTTGCCATTGAAGGTTCTTCTGTCAACGGTGAGCTTGTTTCTTCAAAGAACAATCTTTGCAAGAATGGTGTGCTGCATGTAATGCACTCTGAATTGCCTTTCCGTGCCAATTTGTATGAGCAGCTGAGTATGGATGCGGACTTGTCTGACATGTACGAATTCCTTTTGGCTTATGAAGAGGATTCGCTTGATGAGGCGCGCAGTGTGTACCGTGGTGTAGACGAGGATGGTAACCGTATCTATGTGGATTCAGTGATGATTGCCAACAATAAAGTTATGAACATACTTGATGCGATTATCAATAATGAGGATTCCAGCTATTGGGCTATAGGTGTAACAAATGAGGCTTACCGCAAGCGTTATGAGGAGACAAAGAAACTGTTCAATTTACACTCTACGATTGTTGGACGAGACTCTCTTCAGGAATTGTATGCCAATATTTACACAATGATAGACTGTTATTTCAATATGAATGAGAACATTCATTATAATGACTCTCTGATGTCTTCTACTTATTCAAAGTATCTACCAGAACAGAATGTGTACTATAAGCCGTTTGCGGAGAACGGACTGTTGGCTAATCCGGCAGAGAAGATTGAATGTAGTAATGGTGTGCTGTATAAGTACGATGAGATTCCATTCTCTATATATGAGTCTTTCTTTACTAAGGTTGAAGTGCGGCCGGAGTTAGTAAGGAATATCAATACAGATGACCAATACTTGAAGACTTGTACATATTCACCGATTACACTTACTGGGAATGATGGTACAGTGTATACTTATTTGGATGTGGCACCTACTACAGCTTCAGCAAACCCAACCATCTCTTTCTATGTAAATAATCTGTTGTCTGGTACTTATGATATTTCTGTCGTTATGTTGCCGTCTATCTTGGGTACCGTTGACAATGGACTTACGGAGGCAGGAGATATAAAACCTTGTCAGTTCAGGGCGAATCTTTTTATTAAAGACGCTAATGGCAATTTCCCTAAATCAAGAAATTATGCTTGTGGCGGTGGAAAGAACTACACCAATAATCCGGATGTGCTTTTGGATACGGTATATATTGATACATATACATTCCCTGAGACATTCTACGGAGAAAGTGATGCGGGCATTATGTTCCAGTTGGCAACTTATGTAAGCTCTTCTGCAAGAAAGAATTATTCCCGTGAGATGCTGATTGAGTCAATTATATTCACACCTCACAAAGATGAAGTTACTGATGAAGAATAATCTTGATACAATGAAAAATATGCTATTATATCCAAACAGAAATATGCAGCAGGTTTGTAAGTACGGACTTGCAGCTATGATTTTCTTCATGGGAACATTCCCTATGTCGGCTCAGGATGAAGCGGAAGCTTCTGTCGCTCCTGCAAAGCGTGAAGTGAAGTCGCAGAAAAAGTATCCTATGATGGAAATAAAGGGTAAGGTGATTGATGCAGCTACGAAGGAACCTCTTGCCGGTGTGCAGATAAAAGCCTTCAACAATAGTTATTATACAGCCATGACAGATGAGGACGGTACCTATACGATTAGTGTGCCTGTTTTTGTTACATCATTGAGTGCCAAACTGGATGGTTATGGACTGGTGCAGGCTCCTGTCAGCGGACGTACCGGACATGTTGATATGAGTTTGTATTCTGATAAATATCTTGGTGATTACACTCTGCGGACATCTGCAAGCAAGTCTGTGGGTACAGCTGGATTTGAGCAGTCTACAGCAGTTTCCATTGATCAGGAAATACAAAACAGACTGGGAGCGGATGTACGCTCCATTTCTCGCACAGCTGTTCCTGGAGTTGGTATGTCCATGTTCATCAATGGATATAACTCTTTGAATGCAAACGCACAACCTTTGATTGTGGTAGATGGCGTCATACATGATATGCTCTATGACCAGAACATGATACATGAGGGATACTTTAATAATATTCTTTCCGGTATCAGTATGGATGATATTGAAAGTGTGGAAGTGTTGAAGAATGGTACTGCCATCTATGGTGCCAAAGCTGCAAACGGTGTGATTTTGATTAATACCAAACGCAATAAGAGCATGGCCACACGCATTGACGTGAACCTCTCTGCCGGAGTGGAGCTTGTGCCGAAGTCTATGGATGTGATGAATGCTTCTCAATACCGTTCTTACACATCAGAACTTCTGGGTTCTACAGGAACAAAACTTACTGAGTTCAAGTTCTTGAACGATGATCCGAACTACTATTATTATAATATGTACCATAATAATACGGATTGGAATGACGAGGTATATAAGGAGGCTATCACACAGAATTATGGAATACATATTCAAGGTGGTGATGACGTGGCAAACTATAATCTCTCTGTAGGATATACGAATGCACAGGCTACATTGAAAGAGAATGATTTCACTCGCTTCAATATTCGTTTTAATACGGATATTGTGTTGAACAAGTGGATTACAACTCGTTTCGATGCATCATACTCAAATGTTACACGTAATCTGCGTGACAACGGATTGTCTTCTGAGTTCTCAAGTGCTTCCGTTGCTTCTCCGGGATTCTTGGCATTGGTAAAGGCTCCGTTCTTGAGTCCGTATGATTTCTCTACAGATGGCAAGCCGTCTACATTCTATTCAGATGCGGATACCTATTTGAGTGAGGTGCTTGGAAATGCCGCTTCACTTGCCAATCCGGTGGCTATTCTGAAAAATGCTGATGATAAGAATAAAAACTCGGTGGATAATACTATTGTCAATATAGCAGTGACTCCAAAATGGCAGCCTACAAAGAATTTCTCTGTACAGGAGAGGTTCAGCTACACAATGGAGAGCTATAATGAGGATTATTATACACCTATAGTGGGTATGCCTACATTCTATCTTGAGAATAAAGGACAGATTGATAACACGAAGTCGTCATTGTTCACAAAGCACAATGCAATCTTCAGCGACACTCGTTTTGATTGGGCTATTCCGCTTGGTGCCCATCGAATGGATATATTCGGTGGTGTCCGCTATATGAATGATACATTCTCTTCTTCTAATTTCTATGGTTATAATACTGGTAACGACAAAACTCCAAACTTGACCACTGCGCTTCAGTATAAGGAGACTATTGGTGTGGACGATTCTTGGAACTCACTTGCTTACTATGCGAACATTGACTATAATTATAAGGAGAAATATTACTTGCAGGGTTCTGTGTCTATGGAAACGTCTTCACGTTTCGGTAAGGATACCGATGCCGGCTTGAAATTCTGTGATGTGGCATGGGGATTGTTCCCATCAATACAAGGTGCGTGGGTTATCAGCAATGAGTCCTGGTTCCGTCCTAATAAAGGTGTGAATATGTTGAAAGTCAATGCCGGTTTTGAGTCTGTAGGTAATGACGCTATCGACAATAACGCGACAATTACTTATATGGCAGGCCAGAGCTTCCTCGGAAATTCTGTCTCTGGTATTGGTATCACAAATATCGGAAACACCAAATTGCGTTGGGAAACAACCAATCGTTTCAATGCGGGACTTGAGGGTAACTTTATCAACAACCGGTTGAACTTGAAGTTCAATTACTTCTATTCAAAGACAAGCAATCTCTTGACGCTTGGTACTCTTGCTTATGTGGCAGGTCTGGAAGACTACTGGACTAACGATGGTGCAATGAGCAATCAAGGATTTGATTTTGCTTTCAATGCGAAGGTGGTTGATGCTCCGAAATTCAAATTTGAATTGGGTGCAAGTGTCGGACATTATAAGAACAAACTTACAAAACTTCCAGAAGGAAAGAGCGAGTTTACAACCGATATGTACAATGCCACTATCTTGTCTAAGGTTGGTATGCCTGTAGGTGTGTTCTATGGCTATAAGACAGACGGCGTGTTTGCTACTTCTGCCGAGGCTGAGGCTGCTGGGCTTTATCAGGTTAATTCAACTGGTGTCAGAGATTACTTTGGAGCTGGCGACATGCACTTTGTTGACTTGACTGGAGATGGAGAGATAAGCGATGCTGACATGACTGTGATTGGCGACCCTAATCCGGATATATACGGTAACATTCATGCTAATTTCTTTATCGGCAAGCACTGGACTGTTTCTGCTAACTTCAATTATAATATTGGCAATGATATTTATAACTATCAGCGTGCGTTGCTTGAATCGGGTTCTGCTTTCATGAATCAGACAACTTCGCTTGGACGTCGTTGGATGGCAGAGGGACAGCTTACCGACATTCCTAAGATATCGTATGGTGATGCTATGGGAAATTCCCGCTTCTCTGACCGCTGGATTGAAGACGGCTCATACTTGAAGCTTAAGAATGTAACAGTCAGCTATAAGTTGCCTATACAGAATCAATACATTCAGGGACTGACCATTTGGGCTGCTGGAAACAATCTGTTTACAATATCCAAGTATCTTGGCAGCGATCCGGAAGTGTCATGTGCGAATGGTGTCCTCTATCAGGGTATAGATGCAGGTTATCTTACCTATGGACGTAGCTTTACACTTGGTGTTAAGATTAATTTGTAACCAACGTTTGGGGATTTGGTGTTTGGGCAATCCCTGTTCCTGAAGAATGGGACTTGTCTGAACACTGAATTCTGACGTAAAAAATGAATCAATGATGAAAACAAAATCTATAATACTTTCAGGACTGCTTCTGGCATCAGTCGGAGCGGCTACAACTTCCTGTGAAGATATGTTCACGACTGAAAATTCCCTTGTCACTACAGATCTTGCTCCAAAGGATTCTATGTATCAGGTGATGGGAATAATCAATCGTATGCAGAAACTTGCTGACCGTACAATTCTTTTAGGTGAGTTGCGTGCAGACCTTGTCGATATTAATTCGTCTACTTCAACTACCTTGCAGGAGGTGGCTAACAATGCCATTTCTCTTGACAATGAGTATAACTCTGTAGTGGATTATTATTCTGTGATAAATTCTTGTAATATATTCCTTGATTATGTGGATTCAATGTTGATTACTCATAATGAGTATTATTACGAGAAGGAAATTGTGGCTGTGAAGACTTTCCGTGCATGGACTTATCTTCAGTTGGCGATGAACTATGGCGAGGTGCCACTCGTGACAAAGGCTGTTACTACTGCTAATGCCGCAGAGGAAATCGTAAGCTCTACAACTAATCGCGCAAACATGCAAGGTATATGCGATTTCCTCATTGCTGACCTTGAAGGCTACGTGGCAAAGAATATCGATTTGCCAAACTATGGCTCTATAAGGAATATTCCAAGTATGAGTTTCTTCATCCCACTTCGTGTCATGCTTGCGGAACTTTATCTTTGGAGAGGCTCATACACTAATAATCAAAGTGATTTTCTTGAGTCTGCCAAATTATATCATGATTTCTTTGTAGCGAATGGTGTGCCGCTTGACAGGAGCTATCAGATGTATTGGATGAGCAAGGATTTTGACGGGAGACCTACAGATGGTTATTCTAATGGTTTTACCAGTGCGATACAAGCTGTCAATATTGGTATCTTGCCTCTTGACACCTGTGCTTATGATGGTACTTATAGTGAAATCTATGCAATGTTCAATTCTCAGTATAAGAATAACTATTATGTGCCTATAAACCCATCTGAGCGTAGCATGGAGCTTTCTATGGATGAGGTCTTTTGTGAGGCTTATGAAGGGAATACAGGCAATTACGAATATATTTATAGCAACTCAAAGGTTGTCTGGGATGATGAATTGCTGAAAGGCGACCTTCGCTTGTATGCTACTTATAAGACATCTACGGTTAATGACCGCTATCATGCCGAATTAAGCAAAGACCGCCAGCATATTATGAAATATGCGGCCAGCACAGTAAATTCAGGTCCGGATAAGAGAATAGAATATCTTCCATTCTATCGTGTGCCAATACTTTATCTGCATTTTGCTGAGGCTCTTAATTTTGCGGGATTCCCGGAGACTGCATTTGCCGTGCTCAAGTATGGTCTTTCCTCAACTGTGATGTCAGACATAATCTCGGATGATGAGCGTGAGCGCATCTCTGCGGTAGGAGTACAAGTTTCACTTGGTGGAGGAACGCTTGCAAGTTGGCCAATTGATGAATATATTACCGCTGAGCGTGAGCCATCCCAGAGAGCTACTGTAATGGGTGTTCATAGTCTGGGTAGTGGTTATAGTGAATATAACAAATACTATACTCTCCCTACTGACTCGACAGGCATTCAGGAACTTCCGGATTTGACAGAAGAGTCTACTCATGAGGATACTTTGGCTTATGAAGCTGTAAAAGAGGCTAATATGGCATTGTTGGCAGGCAATGCACAGCGTGCGTACCGTATTCCGCGTGTAGAGCAACTTATTCTTAAAGAAGAAGCTCTTGAGGGTATATTTGAGGGACAGCGTTTCTATGACCTGATGCGTTGTGCTATGCGTAACAATGATAAGGACTTTATTGCTAAGACTGTGGCATACCGTAAAGGTAAGGACAATTACGATGCAGCTCTTTATAAGGCTTTGAGTAACGGAAACTGGTATTTGCCGCTTCCTACAAGATAATACTATTTGTATTTATTATAAAGAAAGGCTTTGCTTGTCAGAAATGAAAGCAAGGCCTTTCTTTATTCTTATTCAGACACACTCTGTGAAACACTACCGATTTTTCCGCTTTTGGGGGTATCCGACATTTTGCGTGATTCATCTTGTTTTTATAGAGTTGAGTTTTAATATTTGCGATGTTTTGTTTGTGTTTTTTGCGTACT
>JAMPEL010000003.1:0-39455 GCA_023665185.1 Roseburia sp. | reverse complement strand
CCTTGTAATTTTGACTTTTTGGGCACTTTTGGGGAGAAAGGGTGTGTTTGGAGGGAAATTTATATATCTTTTAGTCGGATGGATTGTTCTGTTTGTCTTCTCTGTTTTCGAGGTTTGAAAACCTCCGTAGAATCGCGTTTTTGCAACCGAGGTTGAATCCGGTTCATTTTGAGGCGATTCTACGGAGGTCGGTTTTAACATATCAAATTGTCAATATTTTGGGAATTTTACTGATATTTTCGACAGACTCCTCCGTCGCAAAGCGACACCTCCCCTGACTTAGGGGAGGAACCTGGTCACCATGTTCGCATAGTAACTAATAAATTGATTTACAAGGTATATAGTTCCTCCTCTAAGTTAGAGGAGGTGGCGCGAAGCGACGGAGGAGTCTGTCTGATTTCATCTAAAAACATGCTTACAAAAAGTCAAGAAACACATCAAAAAAAAGCACATAATCTTCAACTCTACAACAAGCAAAACAAACCACTTGAAATATCGGACAAAACCAAGAAGACGCACTTCAAAGCCCTCCTCTTTCACATTAACAAGACCACCGCATCAAATATTATTTCATTAATCTGACGAAGCTTCTTAGCGCAAAGTCGAAAGATTATCCATGTTTTTCCTAACTTTGTAAACAAATCAACCGCCCATGCAGAGCGGAGTGAGCAATGAAAAGACAGCCACTTTTAATACATGAAAAAATATGCTTGAGATAAAAGGAGAAATACACGACCGCTACACATTAGAATTCAAGATCGGCTACTCATGCAGTTCGGACAAGAACGATGTCAGCGATTTCTTTATGGACTCATGGATGTTCATTCCCGACGCGCTTTGCATCAACTCGAGCACCTACCCGAAAGAGAGTTTTTACAGGGATGTACGCATCCTCGTAAGGCTCATCACTCCGGAGTTTACGCTTGGAGAGATTGGCGACCCCGACTGTCTGCCTCTGTCGCGACTGAGCAAATGGAGCAGGCGGATGGCGGAGGAATGCGCGGCACAAAACGGTTCAAAACCGGAACGAGATGACAAAGCGTCACCAAAAACCGGAGGCAGCGCCATGCTGGGCATTCCCGACTTTTCTTTCAAAGACATAGCTGGCAATCTGTCGGGCAGGAGGCACGACACGGAGACAGGACGCAAACTCTCCAAAACGGAAAAAATGTATGAGCACCAGATAAAGATGTTTTGCAGCATTGTGCGCAGTGCGGTAAGAGACGAGGCGCGGAGCATCGGACGCATAGCCTCGGCAGACGAATGCCGGAGACGTGTGCGGGAGCTGGCTGAGAAATCGGGCCTCATACTGAAAGCCTACCGTCACATTCTTGTGTCGAGCGGACTTTCCGGCATTGACATGGAGCCGCGCAAATGGTTCGACTTGGGCGACGAGTACCTGTGCCGCATCATCGACACGAATATGTTCCGCCTCATGGAGGAAATCAAGCAGCGGAAACCGTCGGAATGCGCCGACATCATACGTCCTATAGAGGAGTATATCGGGCAGACCATGAAATATGAGCGCGAGCACGGCTACCCTCTCCCCGGCGAGGCAGGCGATGTGAGCCGCAACCGCAACTTTGTGTACAGGGCGGGACAACTGAAGAAATACATTGAAAGCGACTTGTATATACTGGCGCATCAGCGCAGCAACACTTTCGTCCTGCAACAGATTCTGTTCATGATTGCCGCCGGGCTGAGCATGGTCTTCGCCACAGTCGTATCGTTTTCCTTTCAAAAGACATTCGGCAATTTCACCATGCCGTTGTTCATCGCCCTCGTAGTGAGCTACATGTTCAAAGACCGCTTCAAGGAACTGCTGCGCTATTGGTTTGCCACCAAACTCGGAAGCAAGCTCTACGACTACAAGACAAAGCTTGCGATGGGAGAGGAGCCGATAGGATGGAGCAAAACAGGCTGCGACTTTGTAGGCGAGAGCAAGCTGCCAACAGAGGTGCGCCGCCTGCGCGGGCGCGTATCGGCACTGGAGGCAGGAAACTGCGCGCTGCACGAGAGTGTGCTGATATTCAGGCAACGGCTCTCGCTGTTCGGCAAAAAACTCGGCAGACTAAGCCACTACCCGCTCCACGGAGTGAATGAGATTCTGCGCATCAACCTGAGAGAGTTTCTCCGCCGTATGGACAGCTCGCACGTGCCGGTATTCTCGCACGATGAGGAAAAAGGAGTACACACCGTACAGGCAGAGAAAGTGTATTACATACATTTCATCATGCGCTTCCGCTACAACGGCACAGAAAGTTTCCGCCGTTTCCGCGTATGCCTGCACCGGCGCGGAGCAACCAGCATTGAGGAATGGTAAGCCTTGCCGGAAAAGAACGGCAAGGCCTGAGGGAAAGACGCATAAAATTCCGGCATTGCGGCTGCGTGGCAATCTACATAAGGTGTCACCGCAACACTGTCACCGGCATCTCATCGCCCAAAAGTTGGAGAAATTAAAACGGCTTTCCAAAAAAAACAGTAACTTTGCAGCAATATATATTTATACGTGGTAATTTATGGACACACAAGAACAATTCAAGCAAGTAATGGAAAAGTGCCGTGAGCTTTTCTCGAAAAAGCTGCACGACTATGGAGCGGCATGGAGAATAATGCGTCCGTCGTCCGTTACAGACCAGATTTTCATAAAGGCAAACCGTATAAGAAGTATTGAAGTAAAAGGGATCTCAAAGGTAGGCGAAGGAATTTATCCTGAATTTCAAGCCATCGTAAACTACGGTATTGTCGGACTTATACAGCTGGAGCTGGGATATGCGGACAAGGAAGACTTGACGGCAGACGAGGCCATGACATATTATGACAAATATGCCCGTCAGGCTCTTGAGCTGATGTTGCGCAAGAACCACGACTACGATGAGGCATGGAGAAGTATGCGCATCAGTTCCTATACCGACCTTATACTCATGAAGATATACCGGACCAAACAGATAGAGGGCAACCACGGACAGACATTAGTGTCGGAGGGCATAGACGCCAACTACTTCGACATGATAAACTATTCGGCATTCGGCTTGATAAAAATGGACGAGGCTTCCTTACAGGAAACGGAATAAGACACAACAGAGGCAAAAAACAAAGACGGGTTATGGCAAAAAAGGCGAAGACGAGACTATTTCCGGCAAGAATCACAGTGAATGTATGCAGGTTTGTGTTAGCCGCCACTTTCATCTTTTCCGGATTTATCAAAGCCAACGACCCTATGGGAACGACTTACAAGCTGGAAGATTATCTGACGGCTTTCAACCTGACAGGAATCCCTGAGTCAATGGTCATTGTAGCGTCGGTAGCCCTTGCTTTCGTGGAATTTATGATGGGCATCTTCCTGCTGCTCGGAATCAGCAGAAAACCCATGTCGCGACTGGTCACGACTTTCATGTCGCTTATGACACTGCTGACAGTCTATATCTTCATTTTCGACCCGGTAGCCGACTGCGGATGTTTTGGCGATGCCATTGTGCTGACCAATGGCGAGACATTGCTGAAGAATATAGTGCTGCTGGCTGCGTCACTGGCACTGCTGCGATGGTACAGACACCAGTTCCGGCTGGTCAGAGAGAATATGGACAGCATAATGACCATGT
Source organism: Roseburia sp. (assembly GCA_023665185.1). GTDB lineage: Bacteria > Bacteroidota > Bacteroidia > Bacteroidales > Bacteroidaceae > RGIG8745. The sequence goes on along the minus strand of JAMPEL010000003.1, from coordinate 35,853 downwards.
TCGCCACATTATATATATTGTCGTACAGCGTATATTGCATCATAGGACTTCCCGTTTTCGACTTCCGCCCTTATTATATCGGGGCTGACATCAGAAACGGAAGAGAAGCCACAGAAGAGATGCGCCCCGAATATGAGGTGAGACTTGTATACAAGCGAGGGGGAGAGACAATGGAGATTGACATTGACGATGACGAGCCTGACAACTCGTGGGAATATGTGGAGACAAAACGCATATTGCTGAAGAGCGGCAGCCACAACTCCACAGCGGACTTCTACCTTATGGATGCCGATGAGGAAGACATAACGGAAGAAGTTCTGAACAGAGAAGGCTATTCGTTTCTGCTTGTCGCCCCACTTCTGCAAAATGCCGATGAGGGATGTATAGACCTTATCAATGAGGCATACGACTATGCCGGAAGAAACGGATATGGATTCTATTGTGTCACGGCTTCTGACACAACAGCACAAAACTATTGGACAGACCACACCGGAGCAGAGTATTCCTATTACACAGGAGATGAGCGCACATTGAAAACCATTGTCCGCGCCAATCCGGGACTTGTACTGCTCAAAGACGGCAAAGTAGTAAGAAAATGGGGAAACTACAATATGCCTGACGAGTATGAGCTTGACGGCAGACTGGAGGACATACCTGCCGGAAAGACAGAGACGGTAGAATCAAGACAGAAAATCGTAAACATACTGCTTTGGTTCTTCATTCCGCTGGCATTGTTCATCGCATTCGACCGTCTGGCTATGGGATGGTCGTTCTACCGCATGATGAAACGCAAGTCGAAGGAGCTGAAACTCGAAAGCATTGAGGAGAAACTGTTTATAAACGAGATAGAAAAGAACATTAACAATAAGTTTAACACTAAAACAAAAGAAAAATGAGAAAGAAAATTGTTGCTGGTAACTGGAAGATGAACAAGAATCTTCAGGAAGGTGTAGCACTTGCAAAGGAACTCAACGAGGCTCTTGCTGCTGACAAACCAAATTGTGATGTAATCATCTGCACTCCGTTCATCCACCTTGCGCCTGTTTCTGACATCATCGACCACAACGTGATTGGTCTTGGTGCTGAGAACTGCGCTGACAAGGCAAGCGGTGCTTACACAGGCGAGGTAAGCGCAGAGATGGTAAAATCAACAGGTGCTGAGTATGTTATTCTCGGCCACTCAGAGCGTCGCGGATACTACGGCGAGACATACGACATTCTGAAGGAGAAGGTACAGCTTGCACTTGCAAACGGTCTCAAAGTAATCTTCTGTATCGGAGAGAGCCTTGAGGAGCGCGAGGCAAACAAGCAGAACGAGGTTGTAAAGGCAGAGCTTGAGGGTTCTGTATTCAATCTTTCAGCTGAAGACTTCGCTAAGGTGGTTATCGCATACGAGCCAATCTGGGCTATCGGTACAGGCAAGACTGCCACTTCAGACCAGGCAGAGGAAATCCACGCTTACATCCGTTCAGTCATCGCTGAGAAGTATGGCAATGAAGTTGCAGAGAACACTTCAATCCTGTACGGCGGTTCTTGCAAGGCTTCAAACGCTCCTGAGCTTTTTGCTAAGGCTGACATCGACGGTGGTCTTATCGGCGGCGCATCTTTGAAGGTTGCAGACTTCAAGGGCATTATCGACGCTTGGAAATAATAAGGACTCTGCTTTCACACGCATTCCTGACGGGAAGCAAAAGAAAGAATGAGTTTCTACACTCTGACATTTTCAACACGGCAGCAATACTGTTGCCGTGTTGAAATGTAAATCAAACCCACATCCGCCAAGAATAATAAATTATGACATTCAATACTTACGGACTTAATACAATGTATCGGAAATATTCTTTCAGCATTGCCTGCCTCTTTTTACTATCTATACCGGCAGTTGCCCAAACCAATTTCATGGAACACCTTGAGAGCAAAGTAAACGGACAGGGTACGGTCACTGTGCTTCAAGACCAGCGTCTGACCAACATAATCAACGGCGACGCCGCATTGAACGGCAATGTGGGGCAACAGCAGACTCAGACAGGCGAGGAAGAGGACTTGCCTGTCGTAAACAAGGGGACAAAAGTAAAGGTTCGTGGATATAGAATACAGGTTTACTGGGGCGGAAGTCAGCGTACAGACCAAAGCCGGGCACAACATGCCGGAACAATGGTGACTACAGCTTTCCCCGAGCTTCAGGCTTACACTTCGTTTGTGTCTCCGCACTGGAGATGCCGTGTAGGCGACTTCACCACCCGACAAGAAGCGGCTGAGTATTTGAAAAAGCTATGCGACATGAACATGGGAAGTGACGCTATGATTGTACGCAGTGAGATATACGTATATAAATAAACAGACATAACTCACCACTTTTCCATTCATTGCGTCATAATCCCCGACACAATGATATTGAAACAAAACCGTAAATATCACATTAAATTCTTGTATTCGACTTTTTAATTACCGGATTCAGATTTGATAGACCAGTCTACGATAGATAGAATAATGGATGCCGCCAACATCGTTGATGTGGTATCTGAATATGTGACGCTTCGCCGTTCCGGCACAAGCTATAAGGGATTGTGTCCTTTTCATGACGACAAGACACCTTCTTTCTATGTGTCTCCCTCAAAGGGAGTCTGCAAATGCTTCAGCTGTGGTAAGGGCGGAAATGCCGTACATTTCATTATGGAGCAAGAACAGATGTCCTATTATGAGGCTCTGAAATTCCTTGCGAAGAAATACGGAATAGAAGTCGAAGAGCGTCAATTGACACCGGCACAACGTCAAAGCCAAAGCGAGCGCGAAAGTATGTTTGCCATGAACGAATGGGCAAGCAAGTACTTTCACGACACCATGCTGAATACGGCTGACGGAAGAACGGTCGGACTGGCTTATTTCCGCTCACGAGGATTCAGAGATGACATAATCGACAAGTTCCGTCTCGGATTCAGCCTGTCGCAATACGATGCGATGGCAAAGGAGGCTATAAGAAAAGGATACAAAGAGGAGTTTCTTCTGAAAACGGGACTGTGCTATCGCCGTGATGACGGTTCTTTACGTGACAAATACTGGGGAAGGGTCATATTCCCGTGGTTCTCTGTCAGTGGCAAGATTGTAGCCTTTGGCGGACGCGTACTTGACTCGCGGACAAAGGGGGTGAACCAGAAATACATCAACTCTCCAGAATCGGAAATATTCCATAAAAGCAATGAGCTTTACGGCATATATCAGGCGAAAAAGGCTATCGTCAAGGAAGACCGTGTATATATGGTAGAAGGATACACCGATGTGATTTCCATGCACCAATGCGGTGTGGAGAATGTGGTGGCAAACTCCGGTACAGCTCTTAATGAGGCGCAAATACGTCTGCTGCACCGCTTTACCTCGAACATCACCTTGCTCTATGACGGCGATGGCGCCGGAATACATGCGGCATTGCGTGGTACGGACATGTTGCTGTCGGAAGGAATGAACGTAAAGATTCTTCTGCTTCCTGACGGGGATGATCCTGACAGTTTTGCAAGGAAACACACTGCCGATGAATATAAAAAATACATAGAGTCTCACCAAACTGACTTTATCATATTCAAGACCAACCTGTTGCTTGGAGATGCCGGACGCGACCCTTTAAAACGTGCGCAGCTCATCAAGGACATTGTACGCAGCATATCTGTTATACCGGAAGAAATAGTACGTTCCACATACATACATGAGTGCAGTGAGATTCTCGGTATTGACGAGCTGATACTCGTCAGAGAAACAGAAAAGAACAGAGCACAAGAACGGGAACGGATATGGAAAGAGAAAGAGCGGGAACGAAACAGGCTACAAAACAGGAATGCCATTACGACTCCGCCTACTGAAAGTGTACCGTCTTCGGAGGAAACGGAAAAGAATGGAGTGCAGCAACAGACCGAGAACCAAGCGAAGGCCATTACACAACAGATTCCATCCGAGGAGCCTCATCCTGAAGAAGTTCCAATTGAGGCATACATGCCGCATATTACCGACTACAGTCCGGCACCTACAACTGAAAAAACAGATGCAGAACTGTTTACCCGCAAGCATAATGAAGAAAAACGCTTCATGGGACTTGAGCGAATGATTATGTCGCTTGTGGTAAAATATGGCGAGCAAACTATGGACAGCGAGGATGAAGAGGGCAATCCGATTAAAATATCAATTGCGGATTATGTAAATAGCGAATTACAGAAAGACGATTTGAAATTCCGGACACCCGTGTACTCATCCATGCTTTCTGACGCCGTAGCAGGAGTCAGGAACACAGACTTTGTGGCAAGCCGCTATTTCCTAAACAATCAGAACATGGACATAAGCATGGAAGCCGTTGAGTTGCTCAGCGAGCCTTATCAGCTAAGTAAAGGACAGGCTATGCCAACAGAGCGTGAGTTGCTTTCCGACTACATAGTACATCTGATGTTTGACTACAAATTCGCCGTGATTGAGGATGAGATTCGCATCATTTCCACACAGTTGTCCGACCCTATCGTATATGCAGACCATGAAAGATGTAATGAGATTATGCAGAAATACATCATTTTAAGCAACATACAACGTGAACTCGCCAAGCGTCTCGGCGACCGCATTGTCATGAAATAGACAAATATCCGCATCGGAATATTTGTCACCGGATTTGTGTAGTTACGCATACATAATAATCCATTGTTTTTATACATACAATGAACATATCAAGACTTTATTTGTTCTTTAATCAGTGAAAAGTTGTATGTTTGCAACACAAACATCATTAATCGACATTTTGATTTATTCCAACATCATCCTATGGATAAAGAAAAAGAGAAAGAGAAAGTAAAAAACGCTCTTGTCAAGAATGTAAAGAAAAATAAAGTCGCTAAGGTAGCCGCTTGGATCGCACTTAGTCCTGTTTTGTTGTTTGTACTCTTATCTGTCCTTATATATATTCCTTCCGTCCAACAATTTACAATAGACTATGCGGCACGTTATCTATCTCAGGAAACGGGAATGGATGTGAGAGTAGGACAGATTAGGTTGAAGTTTCCCTTAGACCTCTCAATGGAACGCACTATCGCCATTCAGGGGAAAGACACAGTTATAAGCGCAGACAGACTGGATGTCAGCATAAAGATGCTGCCATTGCTCCACAATCAGATTGAGGTGGACGGCATTCTCTTGCAAAAGCTGAAAGTCAATACCACTAATCTAATAGAAGCATGCCACATAAAAGGAGAAATCGGAGAATTTTGCCTCAATGCGCACAATATAGATTTAAATAAAGGAGTTGCCGTAGTCAACAAGACCGTACTGAAAAATACTGACTTGAATATTACTCTGGCAGACTCCACCACAAAAGACACCACAGACTCCCAACCAGCTCTGTGGAAGATTGACTTGTGTGACATTCATCTCCATCAAGTCAATGTAAATCTGAATCTCGCGCCAAATGCAGACAGCGTATCTGTAGGGGCAAACATCGGAAATGCCCGAATAAAAGCGTTCATCGACCTTGAGAAAGAGATATACAAGGTAGACAAGCTACATATCAACAGTTCTTCTGTAAGATATGATGTGGAGACAAATCCATATACAGACTCTGTTAGTCATCAGACGGTATCCTTTGACCCTACACATATTCTGCTCTCGGATTTCAACATGGCTATTGACTCCGTAGAATATCAAGGTACGGGAACTCTAAAAGCACACATCACGCAAGTGACCGGAAAAGAAAGGTGCGGACTCCAATTCGTTCAAACCAAAGGTAGTATGGAGATGAAGGATAACGCGCTGATTATTCCTGATTTGTCGCTCATTACCGGTGACTCACAACTTCGCATACAAATGAAGATGGACATGAACACATTCGATGAGCAGACACCAGGACTAATGAATGTCCGGACTTCAGCTTTCATCGGCAAGCAAGACCTCATGTGCTTTCTGCCAGATGTGACCAGCGACTTTGTCCGTCACTGGCCTGTCAAACCTGTATCCGTTCTTTTAGAAGCTAAAGGCAACATGCAAAAAATGGTTGTAGACAAATTGGAAGCCAAACTTGACGGATGTTTTGACATCAAATCCCATGCAGAACTTACCAATGTGACAGATTCATTACGCATAGGAGGTTTCATCAATATGCGCACAAAAATTCATAATACCAATTGTATCAGAAGTTTTATACCTGCTGACATTATGCAGTCTTTTGCTCTGCCTGCCTACATGAATTTGGATGCTACGGCAAAAATAAATGATGGCTATGCCACATTGGATACGGATTTATCCACCTCATACGGCTCCGCAATTTTGACCGCTGACTATAACATCCAAAAAGAAGAGTATCAATTGGGAGTAGACATTGAGGAGTTTCTGGTAAGCGGTCTTCTACGAATGGAGCAGGAACTGTTGATAGACGGTTCGGTAACAGCAAACGGACACGGAGTGGATATTTATTCCCCTAAAACTAATGCAAATGCTATAGTTACATTGAACAAAGCACATCTGGGCGAGGTGGATTTGAGCAAAAGCTATGCGAATGCAACCATCTCAAGCAACAAAATATTGGTAAACTGTATATGTGACAACAAAACAATTAATACCGTATTTAATCTGGAAGGACATCTGTATCCCAATAATGTGGACGGCACACTGGATATAGACCTACCTTTTGCGGACTTATATGCTTTAGGATTCAGCAAAGACCGCTTAGAAGTCACAACCAAAGGAAAGGCATCGTTCACATCCAATCTATCTAATAAATTCATGTTCGACTCCCACATCAACGGACTTGACATGATTATAGGAAAAGACAGTGTAAGAACAGAAGATTTTGACATTTTTGCCGAAACAACTTCCGACTCGACTTTCGCGACCCTGCATACCGGAGACTGGGATTTTGACTTCCACTCTCCTTACAATTTATACTCGCTAATTGCAAAAGGCGAAAAACTAACAGCTGTTGTAAAAAAACAGATAGACAAGAAAGAACTCGACTTAGAACATCTGAAAGAATATATGCCTGTCACCACCCTTGAAACGTCTATTGGAAGAAAAAATCCTCTGACAAGAATCTTAGCGGCTAAAGGCATTTCGTTTAATGAGATGAAAGCCCAACTCAGCACATCGCCAGAACTGGGATTACTGGGTAATGCTCACATGTATGGATTCACGAATGACACAGTGAAAGTGGATACTGTATATTTCAATATCTCACAAGACAGCACCAGCATTCTTTTCTATTCAGGCTTAATTTGCAACGATCAGAAATTATGCCCTGGATTCAAAACATATATTGACGGACATGTCAACTTGGATGATGCCAACGTACACCTTACTTACTTAAACAAAAAAGGAAACAAAGGCATAGATATTGGTGTGGCAGCCGAGTTTACAGACAGTTTGCTTCATTTGAATCTTTATCCGGAGGAACCAATAATAGCATTCACCAGATTTACCATCAACAAAGACAACTTTGTCGATTTGGACAAAAACGGACTTTTATCAGCCAACATTAAACTGGCATCCATGTCGGACAGTTGCCGCATCAATCTGACCGCAACAGCAGAAGAACGGCAAGAAGCAACTGCCATAGTGGAAAATCTCAAGATAGACGAGTTACTCACCGTATTCCCATTCATGCCAAAAATGGGAGGAATGCTGGATATTGACGCCACCTATCGGACAACAGAAGAGAACTTCTCCATCAACGGTTATCTGTCCGTTGACAAGTATTCTTTTGAGAATATGCCTATTGGAGATATAAGGGCTGACTTCGACTATGCACCTCAGGGAACAACAGCGCATATCATTACAGCAAAACTCAGCCACAACAAGCAAGAAGTAGTCACATTGGACGGGACATACGACAGTCAAGCAAAAGGTTCGCTTGATGGAACCATCGTCTTTGACAATCTGCCTTTGTCAATAGCATCCCCATTTGTCGCAGAACAGACAATCGTGCTTGACGGACATATCGGAGGGCAGATACATGCCATAGGCCCAATGGACAAACTTGCTTTTGACGGACAGCTCATCCCAGAAGGAATGACAGCAGAATCAGATGTATATGCAGTCAAATTCAAATTTGCAGACGACCCAATATTAATAGCAGACAGCCGCTTGTCATTTGACAAATACAAGGTATATGCAGCCGGGGAAAACCCGCTTACGTTAAACGGTTATGTCGATTTTGCCAACATGGAACAAATACGTCTGAGTCTGGGACTTTACGGACGTAACTTCCAGCTTGTTGACGCACAACGTACACGCAAATCCCTTCTTTTCGGAAAAGTGTACGGTGATTTTTTCACAAGGGTTACAGGTACAACGGATGACTTATCTGTACGTGGATTTGTCAATATACTAAACAATACAGACATGACATACATCATGGCTGACACACCGTTATCAATCGACAACCGACTTGATGACATTGTCACATTTGTCGATTTCACACTTCCACCGGAAGAGGCAAAAGACATACCGAAAAAATCATTCATGGGGATTGACATGCAGGTACAACTAACAGTCGAAGACGGTGCACAGTTCCATTGCGAGTTCAGCGCGGACAAACAAAGTTATGTAAACATAGAAGGAGGCGGCTCACTCACGATGGACTATACTCCCGAAGGTGTGCTCACCCTACAAGGCAGATACACAGTGAATGAAGGCGAGATGAAATATTCACTGCCAATAATCCCACTCAAAACCTTCACAATAAGAAAAGGAAGCTATATTGAGTTTACAGGAAATCCAATGAATCCAGTCCTGAATTTTGAGGCTTACGAACAGACAAAAGCATCTGTCAACGAGACTGATGGTAGCAGCCGGACAGTATCCTTTGATGTAGGACTAAAAGTAGCCAACACACTTGACAATATGTCACTTGACTTCACCATTGACGCTCCTGAAGACATAAGAATACAAAATGAGTTGGCAGGAATGTCGAAAGAAGAAAAGAACAAACTGGCCATAGCTATGCTTGCCACAGGCATGTATTTGTCCGGCAACAATTCTTCTGGATTTAATGCAAGTAATGCGCTCAATAACTTCCTGCAAGGCGAGATAAACAACATTGCCGGCAAAGCACTCAGCACGGCAGTAGACGTCAACGTGGGTATGGAACAGAACACCAATTACGACGGCAGTACCCGCACCGACTATTCTTTCAGATTCTCAAAAAGGTTCTTCAGCAACAGACTCAATGTGGTTATCGGAGGAAAAGTAAGTGACGACAAGAGTTCTGTAGAACATGAATCAGGAGCTTATATTGATGACGTGTCACTTGAATGGCGACTTGACAAAGGTGGCACACGATATATAAGAATATTTCATGAAAAGAATTATGACAATCTACTTGAAGGCGAGTTGATTGAAAACGGTGTCGGTATCGTGCTCCGCAAGAAAATGGACAAGCTGTCCGAATTGTTCATATTCAAAAACAGCAAGAAGAACAAGGAAACAGCAATCAGAAAACCAACGGGAAACAACTTGCCGGTAAAAGAAAGTGGAAATACGAGCGACAATCCTAATCGCGAAGCATCTCCAAACAGTGAAAAGGAAACAAAGAAATAAGAGACAAAATCATAGTATATGAAAAGACTTATATATATATTGTCCGTATTTATGGCTGCCATCCTCGCATTCACAGCCTGCTCCACAACAAGCAACTTGCCAGAAGACGAGATTCTATATACAGGTATCAAAGATATTACTATTAACGGGAAACAAAATACTGACGCAGAAAAGACAACCCTAACAGAAGTGGAGGCGGCGATTGCATACGCGCCAAACAATTCTCTCATGGGAAGCTCATCTGTACGCACCCCGTTCCCTATCGGACTATGGATTTACAATGGATTAGTAAACAAACAAAATTCAGGTATCAGCCGATGGGTCTTCAACACATTTGGCAGTACACCTAAAACAATAAGTGCCGTGAATCCCACTACCCGCACCCAGATTGCCACATATCTGCTACAGAACTACGGATATTTTCAAGGTAATGTAGATTACACTCTTATCAACCAGAAGAATCCGAAAAAGCAGAAAATATCATATGAGATTCATCTTGGAGCCGCATATATGTTCGATTCCATCCGTTATTCGTTTCCAGAAATCGAAGACAGCATCATACGCGCCACCGAATCCGCACGCTATATAAAACAAGACGAGCAATTCAATGTGGCAAATCTTCAGATGGAAAAGACAAGACTGGCAAAAGCGTTCCGCAACAACGGATTCTACTATTATCGCCCTGACTATATTTCGTATTTTGCAGATTCCATGCAGATACCCCATCGGGTGAAGCTGCTTGTCGTTCCAGACAATGCCATGCCGGAACGAGCAAAACGGCAATGGAAAATAGGTAATATAAGCACTTACATACGCAACAGTAACAGTATGCGTAACCAATATACAGACTCTCTCAACCTAAACGGGTTGAAAATCGCATATTCAGGAACACAAATTCCTGTCAAACCCCGCGTAATGTTCTGTACATTCCGGTTCTGGAAAAACCAGCTTTTCAACCAAGAAAAATTAGACAATACAATTACCAACCTCAACAACATGCAAGTATTCTCGCAAGTGCAGTTCTCTTATACTCCAAGAGACACAACTGACACCTGCGACATTCTTGACGTGCGCCTCGACGCCACAATGGACAAGCTTATTGATGCAGAAATAGACTTCAACATTACTCAAAAAAGCAATTCACAGATTGGTCCGAATCTGGGTCTGACATTCTCCAAAAGAAATGCTTTCCGACATGGAGAAACGCTGTCATTCAAATTGAAAGGCTCATATGAATGGCAGACAAACAAATCGGTGACAGGAGAAAGTTCAAAAATCGACTCATATGAAACGGGGATAGAGGCTTCACTCACATACCCGTGGACTGCTTTTCCCGGACTTGCCACAAAAATATTCCGCTACCCAACATCGTCCGCATTCAAACTGTCTGTAGACCATCTAAACCGCGCCGGTTATTACCGCCTGCTATCCTTTGGCGCAGAAGCTGCATATAAGTTCCAGACATCTGCCAGTGTGAGTCATACATTCATACCAATAACCCTCACGTATAACAAATTGATGGAAACGACTGCGAAGTTTGACTCTATCACCACGTCCAACCAGGCTCTTTACATCAGTCTAAAAAACCAGTTTATACCTGCCATGCAATATATGCTGACTTATGACAGCAGCGCAAAATCCAAACAACGAAGGACTACTTGGCTCGAACTGACAGTCAAGGAATCGGGCAATCTCATAAGCGGTATAATGAGCGCATCGGGACAGAAATTCAACAAAGAAGACAAAAAACTATTCGGAAGCCCGTATTCCCAGTTTGTCAAATTGACATTAGATCTTCGCAATAAGTTCAAACTGACGGAAAAGAGTCTGATTGCGACCAGATTTTACACCGGTGCCATCTTTACTTATGGCAACTCTTCCGTAGCACCGTATAGCGAACTGTTTTATGTTGGAGGCGCAAACAGCATACGCGCATTCAGTGTACGTTCCATTGGTCCGGGAAGCTACTACGACTATTCCGGACGGGGAACATACCTCGACCAAGCAGGAGATTTCAAATTGGAAGCAAACATAGAATACCGTTTCAACATCACAGGAAATTTATATGGCGCCACATTTATAGACGCAGGCAATGTATGGCTGTTGAAAAACGACAATTCGCATCCTAATGGCAAACTTGGAGACGAAGGTTTCTTCAAGTCACTGGCATTGGGCACAGGACTGGGATTACGATATGATTTGGAATTTCTGGTACTGCGCCTTGATTTGGGAATTGGAATACATGCTCCATATAATACAGGCAAATCGGGATATTACAATATTCCAAAGTTCAAAGACAGTCTGGGACTTCACTTTGCAGTCGGCTACCCGTTCTGATATACTCCAAACAATACGGTACAAAAAATCCACTCCAAAACAGGAGTGGATTTTTCATAACTAACAATATCATACGAGTGTCAAAAACGAACTCTATCAATACTCATCTTCGTTGAAAAGAAAATCCTCTTTTGAAGGATAGTCCGGCCATATCTCTTCTATAGATTCATAAATATCGCCCTCATCTTCAATTTCCTGAAGATTTTCGATTACTTCAAGAGGTGCTCCAGAACGAGTAGCGTAATCAATAAGCTCATCCTTGGTAGCAGGCCAAGGGGCATCTTCCAATTTGGAAGCCAATTCCAATGTCCAATACATGTTTTGTTTCTCCTATTTTAATTTTAATTCCTATCCGTTGAAAAAGGTTGTGTAAACACATGCCCAGCCCTGAACTGTCCATTCATTTCCAAAGAACATCAAGCTGTGTGAGCAAGGACTTTTCATGTATAACACCGAAATTCGCCTATTGTTTTTCATTTATCAATTAACAACCGGTGCCACGCAATCTCTCAGGGGCGCAAAAATACTACATTTATTCTTATTTGCAAGTTCTTTTCCATATTATTTCTTCTTGACCTGCCACAATATTCATTTTTCTTGACAAAATAAACAGATAATCAGACAATCGATTGACAAATGCCGTCACATTCTCATCAATATCCACCGTTTTTCCAAGCACAAGAATACAACGCTCCGCACGCCGGCAAACAGTGCGGCAGACATGACAAACTGATGCTCCGCGTGTTCCTCCGGGAAGAACAAACAAGCGCAAAGGAGGCAGTTGCGCGTCCATTTCGTCTATGGTGTGTTCAAGTTCCTCAACCATCTCCGCCGTGACCACACTTTGCTGCCGCAACTGAGTATGCTCCGTGTCTGTTGCCAAATAAGAGCCAACCACAAACAGTTTGCACTGAATGCCTGTAAGAAAAGCCTTGTCTTTCTCATCTTCCACGTATGTTATCAGCACACCGATTTGAGAATTAAGCTCATCCACCGTACCATAAGCCTCAAGTCTTGCATGTGTTTTCTCCACTCTCCTTCCACCGACAAGGCTTGTCATACCCTTGTCGCCGGTTTTTGTATAAACATTAGATTTCTTTGTCATGGTTTCGATTTTTTTCTGTGGAGTGCAAATGTACGAAATCTTTGCATTCCCGCAATTCATTTGAAGAGAAGTTATGTCTATAACAAATAATTTTGCTTCACCCGTTTCCTGTCAAACACAATCATCCCCCATCTGTAAAAATCGAAAGTAATCACGGCGCGCTCATCCGCCACAATTCGTTTCCACAAACCGGCATTCTCTGGCAAGTTTTCCAATATGACCACAGAATGATTGTCGGCATGTGCCGCCGCCCAATCATAAATACTGCCGGCATCATCAGTATCACCAATACGCAACAATCCGATGTGTCCGCCATCAGAAAACAGCGATTGCAACACTGACAAATGATTGCCGGAACACACATTTCCTCTGAACATTTCCTCTAAAAAAGAAGTTTTTTCTGAATTAGATACAAGAGTACATGGAATATGCGAATGCGGCGAAGACAGATATAATATGCCCGCCAGACAGCCATCATTCACATCCACAATTGATGACGGACGCATGTAGTTCGCTATCCTGAAAAGCCGTTCATTATGACGGCGCCACATGCCGGAGCCGTCCACCCGACCAGCCTGCCTCCGCAACCGCTCAAAAGCGTAATAAGGCATCCGCTCAAAGAATACATCCCTTACAAGCTCGTATGCCCAGGGCGACTGCACACCAAACCCCTTACGGTGTACAGCTCTCGGCATCCAAGTAACCAATCTGTGAAACACATTTCCTATATTCATAAATCACACCATTCCTGATTGAGAATGCAAAGATAGCAAGAAGATAAAAGGGGCAGGCAATTATTTGCGTTTTTCAATGGACTAAAACCGCACATCTTGCACTTGGCAGAGAATCGTCCAAAGAAAATTACCCTGATGAGCGGAATATAGCGGTTGCCATTTTCTCTTACAACGTCCGTCAGAAACTCCGGCAAACAGTTCCATTTCTCTTTTTGATATAGCCTGTATGACACATTCCATCATAAAGAAAAGGAAAGATGACCGTTTCCACGAGCACCTTTCCTTTTCAATGAATAGTCTTTGTTTGCTTCCAAAACAAAGAGGGGAAAGGACAGCGCGCGTCTCCCGACGGACACTGCCACAAGCTAATGATTGTCTTTGTCTGATATTCAACCTATCTTTTTACCAACTTAATTCCTTATCCCAAAACATGCCTGTAATCCCGTTCCCGGAACAAGCGTCACAATCCTCTTACCTTCCTCTTATATCTATTCTTCAAGAGCTGTCCGGCTCTTTTCTTTTTGGGGAAGTTACAATTATAACGCAATCCAGCAGAAAAAGTTCACAGGAACACGGATAAATCTTGTAGCAGAGACAAAAAAGCGGGAAGAAAGATACAGGGAAAGAGGCTATAACCAGAGAGGAGAATATCTTGCCTCGCAGATATTCTCCTCTCTTGAAAAAAAGACACTTCTTTTCTTTAATTTGTAACAAACCGGAGAGTCGCACATTTCTCAATGAGCTGTCTCCAAAACTAATACATTGGTTTAACCTAACTTTTATAACTAAACTTCTAACCTTTCATTGCTTTTGACGATGCAAAAGTAGCACAAAGCCCACACATCCCTTACATCAAATGTTCACAAAACTATCACTTTTGTTTCATGGGGACTGATTGAAACAAAAGTAGTAGAAATTGAATCATCAATGCAGGCTTTTTGCTCCATGAACCACCGAAAAGCCATTAATATACGCTATAAGTTCCTCTTAAAAGGCTGTTTTAGTACCGTTTTTATTACCTTTGCCACCACATCAAATACTATACAAATATGGAAAAAACATGGAGATGGTTCGGCAAGAACGACAAAATAACACTCACCATGCTGCGGCAGATAGGAGTAGAAGGTATCGTAACCGCCTTACACGATGTGCCCAACGGCGAGGTATGGACAGTAGAAGCCATTACTGACTTGAAAAACTACATTGAGGCTCACGGTCTCCATTGGTCGGTCGTGGAAAGCCTGCCTGTTTGCGAAGCCATCAAATACGGAGGCGAGGACAGGGAGCGGCTTATTGCCAACTACAAGGAAAGTCTTGCCAATCTGGGACGGTGCGGAATACACACCGTATGCTACAACTTCATGCCGGTTCTCGACTGGGCGCGCACTGAGCTTGACCACCAATGGGAAGACGGCTCTACATCGCTCTACTTCAACAAAGTGAAGTTTGTCTATTTCGACTGCTACATTCTGCAACGCGAAGGTGCTGAAAACGATTATACGGCCGAAGAGCTTGCCGCCGCAGCAGAGATGGACAAGACAATGACCGAGAAAGACAAGGCCGCCCTTGTTGATACCATTATAGTGAAAACACAGGGTTTTGTCAACGGCAACATCACGGAGCACGACCACAATCCGGTGAAGCTGTTCAAAGACCTGCTTTCCTTATATAAAGGCATAACAAGAGACACACTGCGTGAGAACATGCGCTATTTTCTGGAGTCTATCATGCCGGTATGCGACGAGTGGAACATGAATATGTGTGTCCATCCCGACGACCCGCCAATGCAGTTGCTCGGACTTCCGCGCATTGTATGCTGCGATGAGGACATCGAGTGGTTTCTTCAGGCTGTGCCTAATCCCCACAACGGACTGACCTTCTGCTGCGGCTCTTTGTCTGCCGGTGCCCACAATGACGTGCCGGCACTTGCCCGCAAGTATGCCCGACGGACACATTTCGTACACCTGCGCAGCACGGACGTCATGCCCAACGGCGACTTCATTGAGGCTGACCACCTGCACGGACGCGCCAACCTCATAGAGGTGTGCCGCATATTCGAGGCAGAAAACCCGGATGTGCCCATGCGTGTCGACCACGGACGCACCATGCTGGGCGATGAGGACAAAGGCTATAATGCCGGCTACTCGTTCCACGGGCGCATGATGGGACTTGCGCAAATGGACGGAGTTATGGCAGCGGTAAAAGAGTTTGCGAAATCAGCAGGAATTTGATATAACCAATGTTCAACCCTTAGTTTAACAAAGAATTATGATTAGTTTGAAAGGAAAATTCGCTGTCGTGACAGGCGGCAGCGGGGTGCTCGGCAGCAATGTGTCGCAAGGACTGCTTGAGGCGGGTGCCACAGTCCTCGTGATAGGCGCGCACCAGAGCAAAGTAGACGCAGCCGTGGAGCGTCTCAAGCAATACGGAGATGTACACGGACTGGTGTGCAATGTGCTCGACCCCGAGGAAATAGAGAAAGCGCGCGACTATGTGGTAGACAAATGGCACCGCATCGACATTCTCGTCAATGCGGCAGGCGGCAATGTGCCCGGCGCTACCATCATGGACGACCAGTCGGTGTTTGACATGAAGCGCGAGGATCTGAACAAGGTTATCGACCTCAACCTTTACGGCACTATATACCCGTGTCTCGCCTTTGGCAAAATCATGGCGGCACAGAAAAGTGGAAACATCATCAATGTAAGCTCAATGGCAGCCTATGACTCCTTGTCGCGCGTGATGGGATATTCCATTGCCAAAGAAGGGGTCAATGCACTGACAAAATGGCTTGCGCAAGAAATGGCAATCAAATACAGCGAAAAAATCCGCGTCAATGCCATTGCTCCCGGATTTTTCATCGGTGAGCAGAACAGGAGCGCCTTGCTTAATGAGGACGGCTCACTGACAGAGCGCAGCCACAAAGTGCTGGCCAAAACACCGATGCGCCGCTTCGGCGACATATCCGAACTGAACGGCATTGTGCGCTTCCTTTGTAGCGACGAGGCCTCATTCGTGACTGGCGCCATAATTCCTGTAGACGGCGGATTCAGCAGTTTCAGCGGAGTCTGATTTCTTCTGCCGCCCACAGCAGCGCATTCCCACATCATGCTGCCGGACATATGCGGCAACTTGCCCGCTTGCCTTGCCGGCATATTGAACAGACCAATTATTCAACAGGCTCTTCCATTGCTTTGCGATAGAGGAGCCTGCTGTTTTTTGTTTGCAGGACACACCGTGCGAGCAAATAGCATAATAACACAAAACAAAACCGTTTTAACAACAAAAATCCATACAAAACAGCTACAAAACAGCATTTTAATAGCAAGCCATAAAATTCAAATGTTAAAATCCGACCCTCGTAGAATCGCGTTTTTGCGACCAAAGCCCACCGAGGTTTCATTTGAGCGATTCTACGGCGGTTTTTAAAACTCGAATTTTAAGTAGACCAATAGAACAATCCGAGCGACTAAAAGACACACAAAATTCACTCCAAACACACCTTTTCTCCCCAAAAGTGCCTAAAAAGCCCAAATTACAAGGTGCTGAAAATTTTTTTGCAAGGCGCACCAGTTTTTTGCGCAAGGTGAACGAAATTTATTTTCAAGGTGAACAAAATTTTCAAAGCCCGCTTTTCGGTCTAAAATCGGACATTTCTGAGAGCGGTTCAGAATTTGTGTATGTGAAGCGGCTTTTGAAACAAAATCGAAAAACATGGCATAACGAGGGCGAAAAATGTGCCTTTTAAGGGATAATTTATCATAACACACTGAAAATCAAAGTATTCTATTTTAGTAAAAACACTCACATTTTTAGTCCCCAGACACTTTTTTCGTCAAAAACATACATAGCTGATAATCAACACATTAGCAAAACAGGCATTTCTGAATGAAGGCAAGGCAAGCCCCAAATGTTAAAATGGAAGTTTTTCATCCAAATAACAAAATGTCAGATTCAAGGCATCGCAAAGCCACGCACCTTGCCCATCATGTATATGCAAAGTCCAACGGCAGACACTCCACACCAAACAAATGAATGTTATTGCCTGAATCCGTCCATAAAATCCAATCTGCCACACACTTCCCCACTCTATTCCGGGCAATACATACTCAGGCATACACCTCCAACGGCAAATGTAACAGTTGAAAAAGAAATATCCCTAAAATGCAACAGAAAAAGACGCAAATGCACAAAACGGGCAAAAAAATTTCACTATAATCGCAAAAAATGTAACTTTGCACACACTTAATATTGGAATTATAGCTTATGAAATTCACGAATGTGATATTTATCTGCCTATTTCTATTGGGATTGGCAGGGGCATGTGTCAGAAGTGAGCTGAGAGGGGAAGCAGATTCCAAATTTGTGGATTCGTTGTTAGACGATAACATCAACATACTATACTCAGACCCCCAAAGGGCTGATTCTATATTAGCGGCAAACCAGCAATTGGTTTCGGACAGCGAGGCATGGTACAAACTGGAACTTTACCGTGGCATAGCACACTATTTTCAGGGAGACACAATGGTCATGCACCGTATGCAGAACAATGTGAAGAGATGGTTTGTCAAACAGGAGGATGCCGTAGGACTGGAAGGATTGTACTGGAATCACAAAGGGGTTTACAACATCACAGCGGGCAGATATGACACTGCGAAAGATTTTTACAAGAACGCATACAAAGCCTTGAATCGGAGTGACGACAACAAGGCCCTGATTTCTACGTGCATAAATCTTGCCGACGTATGCTTCCTGACGGGCAGCCTGCCGGAAGCGGCCAACTATTACCGCCGCGCGCTTTTCATCATCGACTCGATAGGCAGCAAAAAGGACTTCTTGGCTGTGAATACCGGATTGGGACGTATCTATACGGAACTGGATAACTTTGCGGAGGCGCACCAATTCTTCGAGTCCGTCAAAGGCGACTTTTCAGGAGCGTCCAACCATGAGATATTCATCTATTATCTGTCGTTCGGCAACTGTCTCTTCTTTGAGAAACGGTATGCGGAAGCTCTTGAGATGTTCAAAAAAGCATACACCGTTTGCCACTCATTGAACAACGAGATGTACTTGATGCAGTGTGAGACGAATATCGGTGAGACATATCTCCTCATGAACCAGTTGCAGGAGGCTCACGAATACATTTACCGCGCTCTGGAATACCCCGTTTCCTATCCGGACTGTGACCCTTCATCCCTATATTATCTGAAAAGCCTTGCCGCCGGACTCGCTCTGGAGGAGGGCAGACTTGACGATGCCGCCAAACTGCTGGAGGAGGTAAACCGGATTACGGCAGTGCAAATACCAAGATACAAGATGCTCCATTATCAGCGGATGCAGCATTATGCCGCCCTCCGAGGAAACTGGCAGAAGGCATACGAGTATATGTACAAAGCCAATGAGTATGAGGACTCGCTGCGAAACCATATCACGGCAAACAATGTCAACGAAATGCGTTTCCGCTACTTGCAGGACACGACACTGCTGCACCAGAAAATCCTGATAGCGGAATATGACGAGCAGACGCTCCGGCAACACAACCTGATAGTCATGATTCTGTCGATTGCCATAATAGCCGGATTGATTTCGCTCGTGGTCATCATTGTCTTGCGCCATCGCGCCCGCAAGCGTATAAAGAAACAGTTCGATGAAATATCGAAGTTGAGAATGGGCATAGTAAGAAACAGGGTGTCGCCTCATTATGTGTTCAACGTATTGTGTGCCGCCCTTCCTAAATTCCGCATGTATCCGGAGCTTACAAAACCCATCGACTTGCTTATAGACGTGCTCAGGAGCAACCTGCTCGTATCGGGACAGATGGCGCAGAAACTGGCTGACGAGATGGCACTGGTACGGAACTACGTGGAGTTGCACCATCATATAGCAGGCGATTATCCGGTCGTAACGTGGAATGTGGGCGACAATGTGCCAACCGATATCCATGTGCCAACAATGTGCATACAGATACCGGTGGAAAACGCTTTCAAACATGCCTTCATGAAAATATCGGAAGAGTCGCAAGTGACCATAGACATAGCTTTCAACAGCGGCAAGCTCAGCCTCGACATCACGGACAACGGACTGGGATATAACCCGGGGCGCATACAAAGAACAGGACGCGACACCGGAACCGGACTGAAAGTGTTGTCGAGAACAATAGAGCTTTTCAATCAATATAACAAGGAGCACATCGAATTTGAGATACAGAACAGGGTTGCACCTGAACACGGCACACGCATCCACTTCACCATACCTCAAAGATATGTGTATTCTTTAGACATGTAACACTAACAACCATACAACAATAGCAGTATAAAACTAATGAAACCTGACACTGTAATATCAGACAATTTATTATACCACAAACCCTTGTGCGCATTTATCGTGGACGACAATCCTGAAGCACGCAACGTCCTGGCAGACGACCTCAAAGAAATGCCGGAAATAGGCGAGGTGAAATGTTTCTCCTCATACGAGGAAGCTACTCTGCCCTTGCTTGAGACACGTCCCGACATTTTGTTTCTTGATGTGGAGATGCCGGGACGCAACGGACTGGATTTTCTGGAGTCGGTGCAGCAACGCATCAACTTCCCCATCAGGGTCGTATTCTACACCGCTTTCAGCAGCTACATGCTGGACGCCATAAGACATGCGGCTTTCGATTTCCTTCTGAAACCTTATAAAAAGGATGAGTTGAAGACCGTCATCGCCAAAATCCAAAAAGAGTGTGAGGAGAAGAAACGCTTTGAAGCCATCTACACAAACCCGCTGTCAGGACGCAAGCTCGCCATACAGACAGTCTCAGAACTGCTTTTGCTGAATATAGACGAATTGCTGTCATTACAGTACAACAAAGACTCGCGCTCATGGCTTGTCACGCTAACCAACGAAACAACCCATTTCCTGCGAAAAGGGGTGAGAGCCGATGACTTATTGGCACTCCACCCTTCGCTTGTGCGCATAAGCTCAAGCTGCATCATCAACACAACTTATCTCTCGGCAGTGGAGAACACCACATTGAAATGTCGCTTCTGCCCGCCTTTCAACCACATTGAGATGGTGGCAAGCAGACGGTATTTCAGCAAACTGAAAGAGATGTTTGAAATGATATAAGCCGGCAGGATATGCCCGGAAGATGAAGAATTACATGCCATGCTGTTGCAAATGAATAGGCAATTGCCTACTTTTGCAACGGACACAGGCTACGACCTTACAGACATTCATCTTACAAAGCCTGTCACACAAATACTAAAAACCTATCATACATGGAAAAGAAACACCTCAAATTGGCTCTGACAGCCACTATATCATTATGCTGCACAGGACTGTATGCGCAAGTGACGGAAGCAGTTCCTACAGCCAGCTACAATCTGGTTGCTAACATGGTGACAGACAGGACACTCATTTTCTCCACTCAGGGAGAAGGTGTCAGTCTGCCTGTAGTATGGGGACTTGACACAGCATGGCCAAGCAGCGACAACATCACACGAGGAATTGCATATATAGGAAAGGAAAATCTCGGCACGGCGCGAGGATCATTCCAGCCAAATGACCTTGTATCTGCAAGCGGAGAACTGTCAGCGGGACAGAAAACCGCCTTGCTTGAACGTCTGAATCTCATCAAGCAAACGGGAGTGACGGACATTGTGCTCAACTGCGACCATGAGGTGCTGAACAAAGAGAACTATGTGGGCAAGCCGGAAGAATGGGTCAGACTGATTGAGGCCACAGCGAAATATGCCCAAAGCAAAGGATACAACGTGGTGACGGTATCGCCATTCAACGAACCGGACTATACAAGTTGGGGACAAGGAAGTATGGACGACTTCCGGAATGTGGCAAGACTCATCAAGGAAAATCCGTTCTTTGAGAACATCCGGGTGTCGGGAGGAAATACGCTCAACTGTGACGAGGCACTTAAATGGTACACATATCTTCAGCCGTATATTGACGAGGGAAACACCCACCAACTGGCAGGCGATTTCAACCACTATGCCGAATTCTTCAAACAGGTACGTGATGAGGGCAAATATGCTACGGCCGACGAGCTTCACAATGTCATGGAAGCAATGGTAGGAGCAGAGTATGGGATGCAGACAGGTATATGGTGGGGCTTCGACGGACTTGCCCGAGGAGAATTTTGCAAGGCAAGTTTTGGCGAGCGTCTGGCATACGCGGAAGACCGTCCTCATTGGTCGGCTGCGTCAGTCTACCGCTCACCGGACGGTAAGGTGCAGGGATTCTTGGGCACTTCTGAGCGTCAGGCAAACAATTCGAGCTACCGGTTTGTGTCGGAAGACAGGGATGTATATTTCGACGGATACGGACCCCAACGCGAATTTGTCGTAGAGATGCCGGGAGGTACAGGCTACCAGAACGGACAGACTAATGCGGAGCGTGTATTCAACATCACCTGGGGAGAGGACGTGCAGCCGTCTGCCATTTCCGGACGTTATATAATAATGAATAAAGGTACACGCAAAATTCTTTCCATACAGAATGGTTCGACTGCCAACGGTGCCAACATCTGCCTGAACTCGGACAAGGGCATGGAATACCAGCAATGGGATATTCAGCCTGTAGATTCACGCATCGGAGGCGACTTCAGTTATTACACAATTTCCTCTGTACGCGACGGCAAACAGATTGATGTGCTGAACTGGTCGCTGTCTGCTGGTGGCAATGTCATCATCTACGATGGTGACAAGGGAGCCAATGAGCAGTGGTATTTTGAATACGCGGGAAACGGAGACTATTATATCAAAAGCCGCCACAGCAATCTTTGCCTTGCCGTGTCAAGCTCCGCAGAGTCGGCAAATGTGAGCCAAGCCAAACAAATAACCAGCGACCGCCAGAAATGGCGCATCATTCAGGTGGGAGCGGCATGTGAGCTTAACGCACCGGCACCGCCGACAGGACTTACCGCCAACAGCAATCCGGCATCTGTGGAACTCACATGGAACGCCAACACGGAAGAGGATTTGGCGGGATACATGATTTATCGCGCTGAAGTTCCGGATTATTCCAATGATGCGAATATACCAATCATCATTCCGAGATTTGAGTGGAACACCATTGGAAGAAAGATTCAAGGAACATCCTTCATCGACAATACAGTAAAACAAGGATACGACTATATATATAAGATAAAGGCGATAGACAAGTCGGACAACATTTCAGAGGCTTCGGATTCCATTTTCGGACAGATTTCCGGCAAGCACGCAATGATTGCCCAATACCAATTCGAGAAGGAACTGAAAGACAATACCGTAAATGCTCTCGACTGTTCCCACTACGGTACGGCGGCTTACCTGTCGGGCAAATCAGGCGAGCGTTGCATTATTCTTGACGGACAATCTGATTATATCCAGCTTCCTTACTCTGTGGGCGATTTGAGTGAGATGACAATCGCCACATGGGTCTATTGGAAAGGCGGAAACACTTGGCAGCGCATCTTTGATTTCGGGAACGGAGAAGACAGATACATGTTCCTGACTCCAAGCAACGGCACTTCCATGAGATTCGCAATAAAAAACAGAGGAGAGGAGCAGACTCTCGATTGCGAGAGACTCAAGACATACAGTTGGCAGCATGTGGCTGTAACGCTTTCAGACAAGGTTGTCACAATCTATGTGAACGGTGAGAAAGTGGCCGAATCATCCGACATAACCATACGTCCTTCCGACTTTGCCCCTATCCTCAACTATATCGGACGCAGCCAGTTTGCCGCCGACCCTATGCTGAAAGGAAACATTGACGATTTCCGGATCTACAACTACGCGTTGTCAGCAGATGAAGTGGAAACAGTGATGGGAGATATAGCCAACGGCATACAAGACACCACCGCTTCCGGCTCAGCCAGCGTTGTCCGTACAGAATATTACACAGCCAACGGCTTGCGTCTTTCACAGCCACAAAAAGGACTGAACATTGTCAAGAACAAAATGTCTGACGGTTCTGTTGTCACAGAAAAAATAATGTTCTAAAAGCAACAGGAAATCATATATCTGTCCGAATAAAGCCGAATTTATTACCTCAATTTGGCTTTTTCGGATAGAGAAACCAAGTTCCCATTAGCTTCCACTCCATAAAAGTCTTACATAAAAGGGAAAAATAAAGGAACATGAATGGGATTAAAAGTATGAGAATAGAAATATGGAAGAATAGAAAAAGGCAGGGAAAATCCCTGCCTTTTTCTATATAGTCCAACTTCTCCTGTGAAGAATACCCGCAAAATAGAATTTACTCTACTATCAGTTTGTTTGCTACAATATGCACAATCAGACCAAGAATGATGAGTACAAGGCTTCCGCCTGTATACAAGTTCTGATCCAGCATATCACTCATTGCGGTGACTGTTGTAGCCAAAATCATCAGGAGCGCACCTAATATTATCATGGCTATTCCAAGGTTTTTCAATACTTTTTCCATTGTATGTGTGTTTTTTATTTATGTTACATCGAATTTCTGTTACAAATTAAATAAATTCTTTGCAAAGAGAGAAACTTTTACAGCAAAAAAGAAGAAAAGGCATGTTTTTTTCTCTCTACAGAAAGCTTTTAATAAAAAAACGGCGCATTTTTTCTTTCCTTTAAATTAAAAGCGGTAACTTTGCGCCGCATTTGCAAAATTAACAAACTATTTTAATCAAAGTTATTATGAATCAATACGAAACCGTTTTCATTTTAACTCCCGTTTTGTCTGACGTTCAGATGAAGGAAGCGGTAGACAAGTTCAAAGGTATCCTCACCGAGTCTGGTGCAGAGATTATCAATGAAGAGAACTGGGGTCTGAAGAAATTGGCTTACGCTATTGAAAAGAAATCAACAGGTTTTTACTGTATGATTGAGTTCAAGGCAGAGCCTACAGTGATAGCAAAATTCGAGTTGCAGTTGCGTCGTGACGAGCGCGTACTCCGCTACCTCACTGTAAAGAATGAGAAGTATGCAGCAGAATATGCTGAGAAGCGTAGAAACAACAAAAAGAAGGAGGACTAAACAATGGCAGCACAGCAAACATCAGAAATTCGTTATCTGACTCCGCCTACAGTAGACGTCAAGAAGAAGAAATATTGTCGT
The DNA here is from genome assembly GCA_023665185.1 of Roseburia sp. Taxonomy (GTDB): domain Bacteria; phylum Bacteroidota; class Bacteroidia; order Bacteroidales; family Bacteroidaceae; genus RGIG8745. Next base: position 11,047 of record JAMPEL010000003.1, on the reverse strand, counting down.
TTCAAGAAGAGCGGTATTAAATATATCGACTACAAAGATCCTGAGTTCCTTAAGAAGTTCCTCAACGAGCAGGGTAAAATTCTTCCTCGCCGCATCACTGGAACATCATTGAAATACCAGCGTCGTGTCGCTCAGGCTGTGAAGAGAGCTCGCCACTTGGCACTTCTTCCATTTGTAACAGACTTGTTGAAATAATAAAAAAGGAGGAAAGATATGAAAATTATATTGAAGAAAGACGTTCAGGGCTTAGGCTACAAGGACGATGTCCTCACAGTGAAGGACGGATACGGTCGCAACTATCTTCTTCCTCAGGGAATGGCAGTACTTGCTACAGAGAAGGCTATCAAGATTCTTAATGAAGAATTGAAGCAGCGCGCTCACAAGATTGAGAAGATTAAGGCTGATGCTCAGGCTCTTGCAAGCAAGTTTGAAGGTGTTTCACTGACAATCGCTGCAAAAGCTGCTGAAAACAATTCTATTTACGGTTCTGTTGGTGCCGCACAGATTGCTGAGGCTCTCGCACAGAAAGGAATTGAAATCGACAGCAAGATTATCGTTGTCAAAGCCGCAAAAGAACTCGGTTCATACACAGCTACAGTGAACCTCCACAAAGAGGTATCTGTAGAAGTACCGTTTGAAGTTGTTGCCGAAGGTGCTGAAGCTTAATAAGCTAACACATACAGACAAGGAATAAAGTTTAAGTATTACTGCCATTTATTGGCTGTAGACAACTCCCCAATAACAACAGTCCAAGTGTAATCATTGATTCACTTGGACTGTTCTTTTTACCTTATAGTCTATTCTCTCACATTCTTCTATGCCAGAAATCTGTCTTTCTGCTAAGAAGAACAAGAGAAACAGCAAGAAATACCTTATCAAACAACCTTACTAATCAAAAAAATTCTACAGTCTGGAAAAAGAAGCAGAATCCACAATACGGATATTGTCCTGAATATCGAACAGAAAACTCAAAACTCAGCCAGCACACAAATCACCCTACCGTGATACATTCCAAGAAAACAAATTCATATAACAACACATGTCCGTTGCAATAAAAGAGGCGCATAAGAATGCAAAGACAGTCATTGCCTGCAAACTTATGCGCCTTTCTCATCCCAAAACAGAATATAGTTTCGGGATGAGAAGCATTCAGAGAAGATTATCTCACAATAATTCGTTTGGTCACATTCGAGTTATTTGTTGTCAGACGAACAATGTAAATGCCATTGCTGAGAGACAATTCAACGTCCTCACCAGTCACAGTATTCACCAGCTGTCCACCCACTGTATAAACACGTACAACCGCATCAGCCGGCAAGTTTCTCAAAGCAATCCTTCCCTCAGAAACATCCAGCTCTGTCTTGGCAAACACAGCATTGATTGATGTAATTACGCTTCCCTGGAAGATATCAATATCACGCTTGAGAATCTTCACAGCCTTATCTATTTCATCCTGTAAAGTAGAACTCAAAGCACCCTCACACTTTGCAATAGAAGCGGAAAGATAATCAAAATCCTCCTGAGTATAATTGCCCACTTCTGTACCTACTACAGCACCTGCAAGTAATTGATCCGCATAGTCTACAAGAGCCTGAAGTTCAGAATAGTCATTGTCAACGCGTGATTCATTAAACTCCTCCACAGCAAACGTCAACTGATCTGCCATATCATCCACTGCCTGCTGGTTATGCGTATTGCTTCCCACAACAGACTGTGCCTCTGCCACCACAGCAGTCAGCTTGTCAAAGGATGCGACAGGATATTTGCCCGGTCCGTCGCCCTTCTCCGGTTCAGCCTCCTTCAGTGCATTGTTTGCATCCGCAATAACACTTTTGAGAAGCGAGAAGTCAATCACCACTTTCTGAGCGGCAAACTCCTTAGCAGCAGCATCAAGGCCTGTATATGCAGCATCAATGTCATCTTGTGTTACCTCTACATTATTATAAATAGACTGAGCAGTCGTCACAGCCTCACTGTATGCCTCAATAGCCTCTTCCGGATACTGTCCGTTACAATCTCCAACCACAGCCGTAGACAAAGCACTCTCTGCCGAGGCAATCAAAGCCTTGAAAGCCGCACGGTCTACTGTTATGGCACTATTTCTGAATGTATCACGCGCATCTGTAAGTGCTATAATTGCAGCCTCAGCATCCACTGCCGCCTCAGCGTCTTCAATAGCCTTCATATAAACAGCCTTAACAGCCTCTGTATATTGTCCCTTCTCTACACCAACCACAGCAGCCTCATGCTCGGTCTTGCACTCGGCAATCAGATTCTGCAAGTATTCAGGAGCTACCGATGTCTCATGCGCCTTGCCTTTATATGCTTCGGTATCAGCAATAAGCTGTGCCGTCACAGCATCCAGCGCATCCTGATCTACCGCCTTCTTTGCGTCTGTTTCCGCTTTCGCGATAATTGCGGCAAAAGCCGTTATGTCAGAAGCAAAATACTCGCCCGGATGATAACCTTCCGTCATCTCACCCTTCAAAGTATTCGCCAACTCAAGAGCCGCCTCAAATGCCTCACGCTCAAGAGGTATATCCTCAGAACCGTCAGTCACATTCCAATGTGAATTGTTCACACTTGCAGCCTTGTCACAATAGATTGTACTACCATTGTTCGTAGCGTCACAACCGAGGTAGCCTTTTCCTGCCACGTTCTGTATGGTGTACATTTTCTCTCCGTATATAGAGACAATCCATTTAGCCTCATCCGAAGCAGCCTCACTTACCCATTGCGTGTCCCAAAGGCTCGCAGTACTCTTTGCAAGATATGAGTCTGTAGCCAGATTCTTGATATAATATGCTCCTGCCACATCAGAAGGGATGAAAGTATATTTCTGTTCTGTAGTCTCGTCAGTAGTGGCAAGCATAGGCTGTGTGCTGCCCTCAGCCTGATACAGTGTATTGTTTGAGACATGGATAATCTGATATTCCACACCCTCTATCGGTGCATTTGTCTTGTTCGCATCAAATTCGTCCATTGCGTCCAACAACAACTCCTTAGCCGCAGCATAGTCTGTCATGGCCTGAGCTGTCTCAATGGCATTGCCAAACTTATTATATGCCTCGGCTGAAATCATAAATGCCTTGACACCACACAATGTTGGGTCAATAGCCGAATACTTGCTTTGCGCAGCTTCAAGAGTTATCTCAAAATAATACTGGTCATCACGTTCCGATATTGGGACATATCTTTTCATTGTCCAGCAATTATTGCCTCCCATGCCATTTTTGTTTGCATATACAGCAGCACCGGAGGATGTAGCGTCAGTACCCAAGACGGAGTTACTTCCCATGTTCTTCAATTGCACAAATGTACCATAATCAACAACCTGAAAGATAGCATTTGCCGCTGTCAAATCCGCAGTAGAGCTTGACTTCGTATCCCAAGAGCCGCTACGAAATATATATGAACCGTCTTCTGCCCTCAAATTATAGCCTTGCGCAGCTGCACCTTCCGGAGCAGGCTCAAATGTAAACACCTGTGCAGCAGACTCGTCATCAGCATCCACAATCTTCACAGTACCGTTATTGTCACCGCCAGATGTTAGATAACGTCCGCTATTGTGTACAATCGAATACTTCACACCGACTGTAAACGGAGGATTCACAGAATTGCGGTACAAAGTCTGTGCAGCATCAATGTCTGTATATGCCTCATTTACGTCCTGCTGAGAGGATGCAGCAGAAAGAGCTTTTTTGGCAGCATCAATGGCATCCTGCAAAGCCTTGCGCACTTCCGCCGAGTACTGTCCTCGTTCACTTCCCTCTTCTGTAGAGGCAAGAAGCGACTCTGCGTCAGCAATGGCTGTTTCCAGTTTTTCTGTTGCAATTTCAGCAGAAAGTTCCACTTCACCCAAGAAGAAACAGTCGAGGCTTGTAGCCGAATTGAGCCATCCGAACTGCGCCACACAATAAGAATATTCAGCAGTGAACACAGCTTGTGTCTGCACCCATGTATCAGCCTGATAATTGACAAGAGTTATGTCGGCATTGGTACTTGTAGCAGAACTGCCTTGACATATTTTACTGTACTGCGTATTACTTGACATTCCGGCAGCAGTACGTTTAGCCCAACAACTAAACAAGTAAGTCTTGCCTTGTGTCACAGCCCAGCCAGTCTTCACAGACTGCGCAGAACCACTTCCTCCACCATTAAGCGCAGACAGGCAAGCAGTACCATCAGGACCGTCCCCAGGTACAATGGCAAAGTCACTTTCCGACAATGGAGAGCCATTTCCTGCTATCCAGTCCGTCAATCCATCATCAAACGAAGGATTTGAAATAAGGTTCGCTCCTCTCACGATGAACACACCGTCATCAGTTTTAATTTTGTCGCCAATTTGCGGAATACAGTTCTGAGCTGTGGAGGAATAAGCACACAGGCATCCTACCAGCGTAAACAATACGCTTCGCATCAGACTCTTCCCTGACGAGAAAAGTTTTTTCCTTTTCATCATAGCATTAATTTTTTGAGTTAAAGAATTATTTTTAATTACAACCATTTTGTCTGTATAAGCAAAATTGCCACAACAAAATTATAGGTTTGGTGCGAAAGAAAAAAAGGTTTTGAAGTTCGTCAATTATAAAAGAATTATTTTTCCACCCTTTTTACCGTTTTTCTGATAGCCTATACACTAAATACAAAGAAACACTTGCATTAGGTTTATCCGATATTTCAAGTGAAAAGTCGGCAGAAACCCGAAAGAAGAGTTTGCCAACCTTATTTTTGAGCTATTTTACCTATAATTCCACCTCATTTCTTCTTTTTATATGGATTTACAGTCACATTTATGCTTAACTTTGCAATATGAAGAACCCCCAAAAACACATCCGATGAGAACAATCTTAAAGACAATATTATTTTTACAGATTCTTTACTGCACTTATGGCGGCATTAAAGCCAATGCGGAAACAATAGAGCAATCCCGTCAACAGAACTACACAGACAGCATATTCAAAGACATGGAAATATGCCGGTTCAACAAAAATTTCGGAGAAATACAAACCATTCACCAAGATGAAGAAGGATATATATGGATAGGGACAAGACTCGGTCTGTATCGCTATGACGGTTTTCAAGCCAAACGATACAAGAACAGTTTCAAACGTCCCACCTTGCTTTCATCGAACAAAATAAACTGTCTCGGAGATGCTGAGAACGAGTTATGGATTGGAACAGACAAAGGTCTGAACCGGATGAACCTGAAAAACGGCGAAAGCAAGCAATATCATTTCAACGACTTCATCAACTGTGACTACATCAACCGCCTGCTCATCATAAAGTCGGCAGAAGGCAAAATGAAGCAGATGTGGGTCGGAACAGAAGGCGGACTATACGTCTACGATCCGGACACAGACAGTTTCACTTTCCTATGCGACCAACGCGGAAACTCCGTAGTGCCTCATTGCGCTGTCAAGTCATTGTTTGAAGACCACAAAGGCTATATATGGATTGGAACATGGGACAAGGGATTGTTCCGTTACGACCAGAAAAAGAAAGAGTTCTACTCCATGCCGAAATTCAATGATCTCAATTCTGCACATGTGGTATTTGAGGACAAAAAAAGCCGTCTATGGGTCGGAACATGGGGAAAAGGCATCTATCTTATAAACAACCCTCACGACACAAACAAACCATTGGATTTCAAGAATTTCATGGTGGAAAACACAGGCGGGATGCTCAGTTCAAACATAATTTATACCCTGACAGAAGACCCTTATACCGGACTGCTATGGATTGGCACATGGAAAGGACTCATGTTTTATGCAAACGAACAGTTCTACAGTATCCCTGAGGACAAAATGCCATCACCTACCTTCTTTAATTTCGGAGCCAGCGAACTGCTTCGCGACCGAAACGGCAATATATGGCTCAACGCATCATCGACAAGACTCGTCTCAATATCAGTCCGTCCAAAGAACTTCACCAATCATCTTTTGCCACAACCGCTGCAAGAAGCAGATGGCATCAACTGCATCACCTACGACCACGGAGGCAACACCTGGATTGGTCTGGAGCGGAACGGCATAATATGCACCAACCGTCAAAACGGAACGCAAGCTTATACAAAAGACATACCAGCCATGAAAGGTATGAAAACTCCGTCCAAAGTAAACACCATATATGAGACAAAAGACAGCAGCCTGCTTATCGGCACCACATCCAATGGAATGATAAAAATCAGCAAAGACAAACAACATGCTGTTGTAAGCGACAAAAGCAATACTCCATGGCTTCCGGACAATTGCATATATGCCTTTACGGAAGACAATAACGGCAACCTGCTTATCGGAACATGGAAAGGACTTTGCATCATGTACAGGAATGGCAAAGGCCTGACATTCAGAAGCGAATCGCTTACAGATCTCGAATCGGCACAAGTGCGCCACATCATGCTCAGCACCGATGGCACAATATGGCTCTCCACAAAGAACAAAGGCATTATACAACTCAAGGGAAATGTCCATAATCCCCAATCATTACGGATGCGCATCTACAGCCATCCACTCGACACAGAAATGCAAATACCGGAAGCAAACAAAATGCTGCAAGACAGCAAAGGACGCATTTGGGCTTGTTCACTGGAGACTGGACTCATGCTTTACGATGAGAAGCGTGACGGTTTCGTGTGCGTCAACCGCCAGTATGGAATACCTGACGATGACATTTGCAGCATAGAAGAAGGCAAGGACGGAGCCTTGTGGATTTCCTCCCGGCAAGACATCATGTGCCTCCAGCTAAAGTCAGACGGCAGTTTTGCAAAACTGCGCTATATTCCCAACAGCAATGAACTTGTCGACAACGATTTCGGCAAAGGAATCTCATGCCAATATGGCAACAAAGAGATATGCTTTGGCGGAACAAGAGGCTACACAACTGTTACGGACAAGCAACAGTCTCCACAAGAGCACTGTATGGAGACAAGCATCACAGACATAAAAATATTCAACACTTCTCTGGAGCTGCTCCCTGTAGATGAGCGCAACGAGATTTCAGAGTTTCTGCCACCGTATACCGACAACATCAAACTGTCGCACTCGCAGAACGACCTCACAATCGAATTTTCCTCACTTTCCTACAACCACCAGCAGGAAAGCCGTTTTGCATACATGCTTGAAGGACATGACAAGGAATGGGTGTATCTCGAAGCCGGGTTGCACTCCGCTTATTTCAGCAACTTGCCTTCCGGCACCTATACATTCCACCTGAAATCGACTGACGCAAACGGAATATGGAGGGACAATACCAAACAAATCAAGATTACGATTCTGCCTCCACTATGGCTACGTTGGGAAGCCATTGTGCTCTATGCCATTCTGCTTGCCGCCATTTGCTACTTCCTTTTGCGCCATCTAAAACAAAGAGAGCGGCAAAGACGTGAGTTGCAGCTCGTCAGACTGGCGAACGAGAAAATTGAGGAACTGAACCACAAGAAACTACAGTTCTTCACCAACATAACCCATGACTTGATGACTCCACTGACCGTTGTTCAGGCCACAGTCAGCGAACTGGAAATGGAATGTCCACAAAAATCAGAGTCTTACCGCATCATACAAAACAATCTGAGCCGGCAGATGCGTCTGCTCCAGCAAATACTGGAGTTCAGAAAGGCAGAGACAGGCAATCTGCAACTGAAAGTGTCGAAAGGCGACATCGCCGCTTTCTGCCAAAAAGAAATTGAAAGCATAGATCCGCTGATGAAGCGTAAGAAACTGCATTTGTCGTTGTTGTGCTCTCCCGAGAGCATTATCGGATATTTCGATTCCGACGCGCTTGACAAGATATTATACAACCTGCTGTCAAACTCTGCCAAATATACAGAGGCAATGGGATATGTACAGGTCACGCTCACTTACGGCGAGGAAGCGGGATTCATTAAATTGACAGTAAAAGACAACGGAAAAGGAATACCAGCAAGTAAGCAGGCAGACTTGTTCAAAAGATTCTATGAGGGCGAGCACCGCAAATTCAACACTTACGGCACGGGCATCGGGTTGTCGCTCACTAAAGATCTTGTAAACCTGCATCACGGAAGCATCCATGTGGAAAGCAAGGAGAACGAAGGCACAACATTCACAGTCATACTGCCTATCGAGCAAACATCCTTCACGGAGGAGGAGATAGATGACAGTCCTTTATATATAGAACCAAAAGAGGAAGACTATCTGAATGAAGAAAACGGTCAGCAGACTGCCGGCAAGCCCGCCACCTCCCATACTGCAAGCGAGGAAAGAAAGAACATTATTGGCGAGGAAGACGGTGACATGAGCATCTCATCCAAGTCGCACACACTGCTCATCGTTGAAGACAATGACGAGCTTATCACCCTGATGAAGCGGTTGCTGCAAAACACTTACCATGTCATCACAGCATATAACGGAGCGGAAGCTATCGAAATAATGGAAAATGAGCACATCGACCTTGTGGTGACCGATGTCATGATGCCTGTCTTAAATGGTATAGAACTGCTCCGTCATCTGCGCTCCACTCCAAAATTCAACGACTGTCCGGTTATCATGCTCACGGCAAAGCGCAACGAACAAGACAGAGCCGAGGCATACGAGGCAGGGGCTGACGCTTATATCACCAAACCGTTCCATCTGTCCGTGCTTCAGGCGCGCATCCAAAACCTTCTGCTCCGCAAGGAAAAGGCTGTCAAGGAGATGCGCAACAAGATTTTTGACGGACTTGGAGAACTGGACATCACTGACGCTGATGAGGAGTTTATGAGAAAATGCGTCAACTGTGTAAACAAACACCTGTCTGATGCCAATTTCGACCAGCAAGTATTCGCCGACGAAACCGGCAACTCCAAATCCGGACTCTACAAAAAGCTGAAAGTGCTTACGGGAATGAATACCTCAGCCTTCATCCGCAATGTACGCATGAAGGCTGCATGTGAGATTGCACTGGCTAATCCGACTATCAGAATATCCGACCTTGCCTATTCCGTGGGGTATAACGACCCTAAATACTTCTCATCATGTTTCAAGAAGGATTTCGGCATGATTCCGTCGGAATACATCAAGATGAGACAGGAAAAAGAAGCCGGACAGGAAACATAATGGCAGGAGTCTGAGAAACGGAGCCACTGACACATACAAAAACAGCCGCAAACACACAAAAGTGACACCCAATTTCATCATGTCCCATTTTAATAATATCTTTGCGGCCAGGCAAATCAACTAACTAATATACAAACAATAATGAATAAGAAACTATTTATCGGTCTCGCCGCTACCGTGTTCTGCTTAAACGCCGGAGCCGCAAAAGACAAAAAAGCCAATGACGAGAATGCTTACGTAATGGTGTACCATAAAGACTGTGACCACAGCCTGCACATGGCACTGAGCTACGACGGACGGGTATGGACATCGCTCAATAACGACAACGCGGTAATATCCGGTGACACTGTTGCCGTACAGCACGGCATAAGAGACCCTCACATATTCCGCGGACCCAACGGGTCTTTCTACTTGGCAATGACAGACTTGCACATTTTCTCCCAAAAGAAATATGCCGACGACCCTAAATACAGCAAATTGTCAGAATACCGCGACGGTGAATGGGAGCGCAGCGGAAGACAATACGGATGGGGAAACAACCGCGGACTGGTGCTGATGAAGTCGGACGACTTGATACACTGGACAAGGACAAACATTGATTTCTCCTCATTCAGCTGCCCTACGGGCATCACAGACATACACGGCAATCCGATTCCGTGGTCGGAAGTGGGATGTGTATGGGCGCCGGAGACTGTATATGATGAGGAAAAAGGACAGCTGATGATTCATTTCACCACACGCATGAAGACAGGCAAGAACATGATTTACTATGCCTATATCAATGACGACTTCAACCAACTGCTGTCCGAGCCGAAACTGCTGTTTGAGGCTCCGCTTAACGCTGATGGTGTTCCCGCATACAATGTGATAGACTCCGACATCTGCAAATCGGACAATACTTATCACCTGTTTTATGTGTCGCACGAAAAAGCCGCAACGGTGAAACATGCCACCAGTGACAAAATTACGGGTCCTTACGTGATGGACGACAAATATGACGACAAAGAGCCTCAGGGACACGAAGCGCCCAATTGCTGGAAAATAAGCGGCGAGAACAAGTATGTGGTCATGTACGACAACTACAGCCGAAACCCTCACAATTTCGGTTTTGTCGAGACTGTTGATTTCCAGACATTCACTCCGATAGGATATTTCGATGCGGAAGGCTCACCGATGAAACGCACCAATTTCGCAGAACAAAAACATGCGGCTGTGGCCCCTATCACATTGAAAGAGGCTAAGAAACTGGAGAAATATTGGAAAAAGAAGTGACAGAACTGGGATTGACTTCCTTGCGTCACTATCCGATATTACAATAAAGAGCGGGCTTCCCGGTATGGATTTGTCAGGCAAATCCATACCGGGAAGTTTGTTTTACGGTGATTTTGTGCGTGTACATAAGGATACATGAATTCGGACAATAACCTCGCTTTAAGAGTTGGCAACACCGCTTCATACCTCATCCCACATTGTGAGTATGCGGACAAACATTGCTGACATTATGTCACTTGGCAGAGAGCCTCAAATTTAACAATTCTCACAGGCTCTTGATCTTGCTCAATGATTGTTTTTCGGACATTTTATCAATAAACCATTGATTATCAAGCAAATACATTTTCAGCGAAAAGTATGCGGTTTTAGACGTAAAACGCATGGCTTGAGTCAAAATAGGAAGCATTGATAATCAGCGAGTTATGAGAATTTCGTCTTAAAATTGTCTTTTTTCAGGTCCAAAATCCATTTTTGTTTTTTGGGGCATGGAAAAGGCGGCTGCCGTCTTTTTGAGGACGTGATTCGGAAAAACACCCGATTTTGGGCCGAAAAACGGGCTTTGAAAATTTTGTTCACCTTGAAAATAAATTTTGTTCACCTTGCGCAAAAAATCAATGTGCCTTGAAAATAAATTTTCAGCACCTTGTAATTTTGGCTTTTTGTGGGCTTTTGGATGGAAAAGGTGTGTTTGGGGTTGAAATTCT
>JAMPEL010000039.1 GCA_023665185.1 Roseburia sp. | reverse complement strand
GGGCTTTTGGATGGGGAAGGCATGTTTCGGAGGAAAATTGTATATCTTTTAGTCGTATGAATTGTTCTATTTGTCTCCTTGATTTTCGGGATTCAAAACCCTCCGTAGAATCGCGTTTTTGCAACCGAGGCAAGGCGCGGTTCGTTTTGAGGCGATTCTACGGAGGTGAGCTTTAACATATCAATTTGTCAGAGATATTCTGATTTTATTGACTTTTGAGACGGACTCCTCCGTCACTTCGTGACACCTCCCCTAACTTAGGGGAGGAGCCAGGTTATCATGTTTGCAGAGAAACTAAAGTATTGATTGACAAGGTATATAGTTCCTCACCTAAGTTAGAGGAGGTGTCGCTTTGCGACGGAGGAGTCTGTCAAAACGCACCAAAAGCATACTTGCAAAAAGTCAAAAATTATGTCTGAGCATATCAAAAACATCTGTCAAAATCATATTTACAAAAAGTGAACAGCCGGTCAAATCCATCCACGAAACATTGCCTGCGTCAAAATTCAACCCTGTAACAAATAAGATGAATCACTCGACACATCTATGAGTCATAAAAAACGGATGAGTTCCTGACGAACGCATCCGTGAGAAAATATAGATGAAAAAATCTTAGCCTCTGCGGCGGAACTCGGCGCAAATGATGGCAGTGGCTATTGCCACGTTAAGCGACTCACTTGTCTGCCTGTCTGTAGGATAATTGGGAATGTAAAGACGGTTGGTGACAAGGCTTGCCACCTCGTCCGACACACCTTTACCTTCGTTTCCCATTACAATAAGTCCGTGTTGCTCCAAACTTTCCGAATAAATATTGTCGCCATTGAGAAATGTGCCATAAACGGGAGTTCCTGACGGCAGGGAGGCGATGAGTTTCGGCAAGTCGCAATAATGTACACAGACTCTTGCCATTCCGCCCATTGTGGCTTGCACTGTTTTGGGATTGTATATGTCGGCAGAAGACTTTGAGCAGAAAATATGCTCTATGCCAAACCAGTCGGCAAGTCGCACGATAGTTCCCAAGTTCCCCGGGTTCTGCACCCCGTCAATTGCAAGGCAAAGACTCTTTGTTATGACAGAAGGGTCGGGGCGACAATCGCGTTGGCGGAACACAGCCAGAACCTTTTGCGGAGTGTCCAGAAAACTGATTTTTCTAAGCTCGTCCTCCGTCACACAGTCTGTGGGGTATGTCTTTGCCCAATCTTGGTTCTCCTCCATCCAGTCGGCTGTGGCTGCCAGACATATACATTCAAAGTGTCCCATAAGCTCCTGTATGAGCTTGGGACCTTCTGCCACGAATGCTTTCTCCTCTTTCCGCTTTTTCTTCAGTTCAAGCGAATGTATGTATTTTATTTTGTTCTTGCTTATCATGCCGCAAATCTACAAATCATTTTCCATTATGAAAGTTCTTTATTGGACAAAAGTGTGCGTTTATGTCCTTTTTTTTGTCTTTTATTGCCAAACAATGTATCTTTACACTAAATTTGAGAATACAGATGGGAAAGAATATCCTCTATATCACTATAACCCTGTTTTTTTTGGCTCTTTTATGCTCTTGTTCTGTAAGCAAGTACATAGAAGACGGTGATTTCTATCTGAAAGAAATCAAGGTTACATCAGACGACAAAAAGGCTGTGAAGGAGTATGCGCTGACCGATTATATACGCCAGACTCCCAACACGAAATGGTTTGGAGCGAAAGTGCCGATGAAGCTATATTGTTTGTCTGGCACCGATACCACCGACTGGAAATGCCGCTTCTTCCGCAGGCTTGGAGAGGCGCCGGTGGTGTATGACCATATACAGTCGAGGAAGTCGAAGGAGGACATGCGTCTGATGTTGGTGAACGAGGGATACATGAATGCGGAGGTGGACCTTGATGAGAGCTTTGTGGGCAAAATCCTGTCGTTGGGCTATATTGTGCATCTTGGCGAGAGATACTCCATACGCCATGTACGGCGGAATGTGGCTGACGCAATACTGAATGACGTTATTTGCGGGAGCGACACGGTAAATTCGTTGCTGAAGACCGGTATGCCGTTTAATGTGAACCGTATCAATGATGAGCGTTCACGCATCACCACTATGTTGAAGAATATCGGATATTACAAGTTTAACAAGGACTATATCACATTCACTGCCGACACCTGTGCGGGAAGTACAGAGGTGGACATCACCATCAATGTGCGGCTGCATCTGGAGAACGGACATTCCCGCCCGGAAAACCATCGGCAGTTCAAGATTGGCGAGATTAAGTATGTGTCGGACGTGACATCTGCCGAACAGCACATGGACAGTGTGATGCACAATGGCTCCAAGATTTTGTATGGCAACAAGCTTGCTTTCCGTCCGAACCTGCTCACCTCGAACACTATGTTCGGCAGTGGCGAGTTGTATAGCGAGAGCAAGTTGCACCGCACATATTCCAACTTCACCCGCTTGCAGGCTGTCGCCTATTCCAATGTGCGCCTTGTGGAGCGGCCGGGAACAGACACACTCGACTGTCGCATCATTGTGAACCATAGTCGTCCGTATTCTGTGAGCTTTGACATAGAGGGAACAAACTCCGATGGCGACCTGGGCGCCGCCGCTTCCGCGTCGTTGCAGCACAAGAATCTGTTCAAGGGTTCGGAAACGCTGACCTTGAAACTGCGTGGCGCATACGAGGCTATTACGGGGCTTGACGGATATGAGGGACACAACTATACGGAGTTTGGAGGTGAGGTCAGGCTGAACTTCCCGATGTTCCTTTTCCCTTTTGTCAGCCGGAGCTGGGGAGCCGGACATAATGCCACTTCCGAGATATCGCTTCAGTATAACAGACAGAACCGTCCTGAGTTCAAACGCAGGGTGCTTACAGCCGCATGGCGGTATCGATGGAACAGTCGCGACCAGCACATCTCTCACCGTTTTGACCTTTTGGAAATAAACTATGTGTATATGCCGTGGATTTCCAAGACTTTCAAGGAACAGTATCTTGATTCTTTAGGAAAGACGAATGCCATATTGAAATATAATTACGAGAATCTGCTCATCACAAAGCTCGGATATACTTATACGTATAATTCTTTGGGCAATGCGGCGGCGACTTATGGAAAGAATGCCTATACTTTCAGGGCGAACATAGAGACATCGGGAAATCTGCTCAATGGAATCACATCGCTTGCCGATGGCGAGCGCAACGCGGAAGGGCAATACACATTTTGCGGCATTGCTTATGCGCAATATGTGAAGGGCGACATAGACTATGCGCGCAGTGTGAGAATTGACAAAAACAACTCAGTGGCTTTTCATGCAGTTCTTGGTGTGGCATATCCGTATGGAAACTCTGACATTCTTCCTTTTGAGAAAAGATATTTTGCCGGAGGTGCGAACAGTGTGCGAGGATGGTCAGTGAGGTCGTTGGGACCGGGCGCTTATTCGGGAAGCGACAGGGGCATCAACTTCATCAACCAATCGGGCGACATAAAATTGGATTTCAGTCTTGAGTACAGAGCTTTCTTGTTTTGGAAAATCAACGGTGCCTTGTTTGTCGATGCCGGAAATATATGGACAATCCGCGACTACAAAGACCAGCCGGGAGGCGCATTCAAGTTCGACGAGTTCTACAAGCAGATAGCTGTGAGCTACGGAATCGGATTCCGAATCAACCTTGATTTCTTCATTCTCAGGTTTGACGGTGGTATGAAGGCAGTGAATCCGGCATACCGGGGAAGGGGCAAGTATCCTCTGATACACCCTGATTTCGGACGGGATTTTGCATTCCATTTTGCTGTGGGACTGCCGTTCTGATTCTTTCTTGACGATACGGTGTGGGTTTGCGGCTGTCAAATCATTTCTGTTGTAAATACGAAAACTCAAAAAAATATAGTAACTTTGCGAATCGGAAACGACTATAAATGTATAAACAATAAATATATGTACAGATCACACACATGCGGAGAACTCCGCCTTGAGAATGCCGGACAGGCTGTGACGCTTGCCGGATGGGTGCAGCGTGTGCGCAAAATGGGAGGTATGACTTTCGTTGACTTGCGCGACCGCTATGGCATCACACAACTTGTGTTTAATGAAGAGGTAAATGCCGAGCTTTGCGAGCGCGCCAACAAGCTTGGACGTGAATATGTGGTGCAGATTACCGGTGTGGTAAACGAGCGTTACAGCAAGAACGAGAACTTGCCGACTGGCGACATTGAGATAATCGTTAGCGAGCTGAACCAGCTCAATGCTTCTGAAGTTCCTCCGTTCACCATCGAGGACAATAGTGACGGTGGCGATGATATACGAATGAAATACCGCTATCTTGACTTGCGCCGTGCGTGCGTCCGCCAAAATCTCGAACTGCGTCATAAGATGTGTATCGAGGTGCGCAACTATCTTTCAAATCTCGGATTCCTTGAAGTGGAGACACCGATGCTTATCGGTTCTACTCCGGAGGGCGCGCGTGACTTTGTGGTGCCTTCACGCATGAATCCGGGACAGTTCTACGCGCTCCCTCAAAGTCCGCAGACATTGAAGCAGTTGCTTATGGTGGCAGGTTTCGACCGTTATTTCCAGATAGTAAAATGCTTCAGAGACGAGGATTTGAGAGCTGACCGTCAGCCGGAGTTCACGCAGATTGACTGCGAGATGAGCTTCGTGACTCAGGAGGATATTATACAGACTTTTGAGGGTATGGCAAAGCATTTGTTCAAGGAACTCCGTGGAGTGGAACTGGATGAGCCTTTCCTTCGTCTGCCGTGGGCTGAGGCAATGCGCCGGTTTGGTAGCGACAAGCCGGATATGCGCTTCGGTATGGAGTTTGTGGAACTGATGGATGTGCTCAAAGGCACAGGAGAGTTTGCGGTATTCGACTCGGCTGAATATATTGGCGGTATATGTGCTGCGGGATGTGCGTCATACACTCGCAAGCAGATTGACCAGCTGACTGACTTTGTCAAGCGTCCGCAAATTGGCGCGAAGGGGTTGGTCTATGCCCGTGTGCAGGAAGACGGCATTGTGAAGTCAAGTGTGGACAAGTTCTATAGTCAGGAAGTGCTTCTCCGCTTGAAGGAAAAGATGCAGGCAAATCCGGGCGACTTGATACTTATTCTTAGCGGTGATGACACAATGAAGACACGCAAGCAACTTTGTGAGCTTCGTCTGGAGATGGGTAGCCGCCTCGGACTTCGCGACAAGAACAAGTTCGCCTTGCTTTGGGTTACTGAGTTCCCGATGTTTGAGTGGAGTGAGGAAGAGGGCAGACTGATGGCTATGCACCATCCGTTCACGCATCCGATGGATGAGGATGTTGATTTGCTCGACACTAATCCGGCTGCGGTGCGTGCGGATGCCTACGACATGGTATGCAATGGTATAGAAGTAGGTGGCGGTTCAATCCGTATTCACGATCCTAAGCTTCAGGCAAAGATGTTTGAGATTCTTGGATTCACTCCGGAACGTGCGCAGGAGCAGTTCGGATTCCTTATGAATGCCTTCAAGTATGGTGCTCCTCCTCATGGAGGTCTTGCATACGGTCTCGACCGTTGGGTTAGTATTTTTGCCGGATTGGATTCTATACGCGACTGTATTGCTTTTCCTAAGAACAACAGCGGACGTGACGTGATGCTTGATGCGCCTGCGGCAATCGACCAAAAGCAATTGGATGAGTTGGCTTTGAAGATTGACCTGAATCCTGATAATGAATAAAGCCAGACAGAATAAATAAGTGCATTGCAGTAAACACAAAGTACTGCATAGCTTGAAAATAAACCCTGAAAGTTGGACAATGAACTTTCAGGGTTTTGTTTTGCATTCTCTGCATGGACATAACGATTGTATGGAGGGGCGTCATATCCCTAAAAAGAAAGAGCCTGATTTTGATGTCAGGCTCTTTGCAAATCAGTTATTGCTAACTGTCAGATTGTTTGTACCAAGTTGTTCGGAAGACTCCTCCAATTTATTTGAAAGACCGTTCCGGACAACTCGGAAGGTATTCTTATTTTACAAGGTACTTCTTGCCGTTCATGATATAGATACCCTTAGCAAGTCCGTTAAGTGCGTTTCCTACATTTGCATTTGCACGAACAAGACGGCCGTCGATAGAGTAAACGTTTGCGAAAGTAGCGTTGTTGCCTTCTACCTTCTCAATTATGTCAGGAAGATCGTTTGATGTGTAAATGTCGATGTAGAACACGTGTGTGCCAGAAGCAAGTGTTGTCTCGTATGGACCTTCTGGATTCTCGTTCATCTCGCAAGTGCTCCATGTGCTGGTTGTATAGTTCGAACCGCCATATCCGAGTCCCATCACTACATACTCGCCATATACTGTGTTGTCGACAGTAATTGTAGGTTTAGCCATGAAGTATGCGCCAAGTTCTGTGTTTGTATAGATGAATATACAGCTGTTGTTTGCAGCGTTTGGAGGGCAATTGATGGTCAGACCATCGAAGACACCTGTTTTCTCCTCATCGTAATAAGCGTTTGTTGTTATCTCGCCTGTCTCCTCATTCACAAGAGTGTCAACAATTACATGCAGTGTTGTACGATATTTGCCTGCTTCAGGTTCGTTCCATCCGTAATATTTGTATGCTGTCTCCATATTGTCCGGCTCCTCTATCTCACCGTTGTCAATCTTCTCAGCGTCATATTTTACAGTGTCGATTACTTCACCGTTCTCGTTGTAAGTCAGAGTGTAATAGTAGTCAACCACCTTGCCTTCGAGCATCTTCAGCATGTCTTCAGACAGATTCTGGAAATCCCAGTCGTGCTGTCCCTCAGCTGCAAGTTCCGCATTCTTGCGTGAGTAAGATACACCCTGTCGATCAACTTCGTTCATTACAAGAACACCGTCAGTGTATCCTTCTGCGCTTACTGTAACAACTACACCGTCTGTCAGACTGATGATGTCGCCGATGTACATCTCGCCGGCCTCGCCTGTGTTAGCCTCGTATGTAAAGACGTAGTCTTCCTCACAAAGTGTGTTGTTTGTCCAGCTGAGCTGATAGTTACGTGCTGTCTCGCTCATGCCTACCAATGTCAAGACAGGAGCATTAAGTACGATGTCGCCTACAGAATAAGTGACAGATGAAACTGTTGACATAACACCTTCGTCTGTGATACATGCTACACTTACAGTGACAAAACCGTCTCCGTCTTCATCATCGCCTTCTGAAATCTCAATCTCATTTTCATATATCCAGTCACCCCATTCTCCTGATTCGTCTTGAACAGGTTCCTGAACATATACGATGTCGATGTGGTCTATCTGCGGATTTCCTTCTTCATCAACTACAATCTCACCCTCTTCGTTTGTTACCCAAGTAGTGTCTTTACGAAGCTCAACGTCTGTGTCGCGCATGTTGATAGGGCTGCTTCCGTCCAAAGAATAATATACTTTGGTTGGATTGCCATAAGAAGATGATGACGATTTTACAGTGATTTTACGATAAGAACCATCAACGCTTGCCAGTTTTTGAGTGGGGTTGTCGATTGTTTCTGGAGCGTTGTCGCTTGTCATGATTGCAATCGCAGCACAATACATTCCACGGCCTAAAGCCACATCAACACGTCCTGTCTCAGTCATTCTCCAATAGACGAGGCCATCATTGACATTGTCCGGCTCACCATCTCCGTCGTTGTCCATTGATTCCTGTACGGCATGTATGGAATCTGTCAAATTTACAACGTTTGTGCTTAATGGACTTACATCAAAATCTCGACTTTCTGTCTGACCTGCATCAAACACAATTACCTGCCCTTCTTTTATGTCGTTGATGGCAAACCAACGAGAGCCTGAGCCGTAATTTCTAAGTCCATGTGTGCTTGTCACATTAAGCGCAGCTGTTCCGATGGCTATATAGAAGTTTTCAAAACCCTCGTTTTTTACTTGGTATGTTTCCCATTTGTTAAGTTTGAAATCTTCTTTTACATCAGACAATACCAGTCCGTCTGTAATTGTTTGTTCGCCATTGTTTACTGAACCTGCGACAAAGTTGTACAAACGAGTCACACGATACCCTTCTGGAGTCGTTGCCTCTTCTGTAAGGTTAACATTCACCGCACTTACGGATGATGTTACACCCAACAATACTGTTGTAATCAAAGAGTAAATTTTTTTCATAAATAATTTGTATTAAGTTAGTGTATAAATTTTATTTGTATCGTTGAAGTTGGGCGGTTGTTTGTATGAAATCGCTGTAAATATTTCCATCTGTGCTGTAATATGATATAAATATATATAATACAGGCACTCCATATCCGCACCAGCTTAGTTCTCCCTCTTCTGTGGAGGAGTTTACTCTGAACTTATATCCTTGCCATGAATTTGCGTCTTCTTCAATGGTTGGGCCTACATAAAATTCTATGCCATCAATCATATATCCTGAATTTGTTATCTCTTCATTAGGGATAATAACCCATTCTAATTTTGCCATAGAAATTATAGGCTGCGTTTCGTCATACCCGTATGCAAAAGGAATTATAGCTTCAACTTCTGCTATAGGACGTGTGGTTGAAATAAAAGCATAAGTTCTATACCCATTAGGATTACTTTGTATCTCTGCTGTCTCCATCAATATGCTACCATCGCCATACCCATATTCTTGGGCATGAGTTGTACATGTGAAAGCAAGTAAGGCCGCTGTAAGAAGTGACTTCATAATACATTAATTTAGAGTCCTGTTACAAATTGAGGCAAAGATATATATTTTTTTTCTTATGAATAATTTTTGACCAAATAAACACACACTTTTAACATTTTTCTTTTGATCTTGAAGCTTATAAGCGAGTTCGGAGTCTGCTATAATATAATAAGGTGTAGGCGCGCATCTTTTGTGGAAATCTTTTATAAGTGTGTCAGCTCAGAGGGAGGGATGAAAATATTCCGGAAGATTCAATTTAATTTCTGGCTCATCCGACATTTGAGTGATTTATCTTGTTTCTATTTTTATAGAGTTGAGTTTTGATGCTGGCGATGTTTGCTGATGAATTTGGCAGACTTCTTGATTTTTTGCAAGTATGTTTTTACGGATATTTTTGGTGTGCTCAGACAAACTTCTTGACTCTTTGTAAATGTGTTTTGGCATGTTTAGACAGGTTTTTCTGTCATAAATGTTGATAGTACATCAAATATACTGACAATTTGATTTGTTAAAACCGATTTCCGTAGAATCGCCTCGAAATGAACCGGACTCTGCCTCGGTTGCAAAAACGCAATTCTACGGAGGCTTTTGAGTCTCAAAAACCGAGTAGACAAATAGAACAATCCATGCGGCTAAAAGATATATAAATTTCCTCCGAAACATGCCTTTTCCGCCCAAAAGCCCAATAAACCCCAAAATTACAAGGTGCTGAAAATTTATTTCCAAGGCACACTGATTTTTTTCGCAAGGCGCACAAAATTTATTTTCAAGGTGAACAAAATTTTCAAAGCCCATTTTTCGGGTCAAAATCGGGTATTTTCCCAAATCACTTCCTCAAAAAGACGGCAACCGCCTTTTTCATGTCCCGAAAAACAAAAATGGATTTTGAACCCGAAAAAATACAATTTCAGGGCAAAATTTTCATAACTCGTTGATTATCAATACATCCTATTTTGACTCTAACCATGCGTTTTGCATCAAAAACTGCATGGTTTTCACTAAAAATACATCTAATTGATTATCAGTGGATTACCTGTAAAACACTTAAAAGTCAAGCACCAAGTTAAAGTCGGTAGTCGCCCCAAATGTTAAAATCCGCCTTCATTTCCAAGTGACATAATGTCAAAACATCCCTTGCCCGCATCCTGCTGTTCTGCAACATGTGCGGCAAGATGGCTCGGGTTTGGGACTTCCGCTTATAAAGCATATACAAGCGATGCAACGGATGTATGGCGACGCTGCAATAAATATTTGGCAAGGGCCGTACCCGCAGTGTATCGCGTATCACTCGAAATGCGGGATGAACCTATCTTTCTTGAATAGATTGTAAAAATAGGAGCAGTTCAAATCAACACTGTTGATTATGTAAACTGCGCTTTGTTCTTTTGAGTTTGTTGTCGGGGAAACTTGAATAATATTTGTTTTCGATTTCTATAATATGTATCTTTGCAGTAATTTTATACTATAATATAGAATCGATTTATCAAGACGAAAACATAAATAAAACATGGAATTAGCAAGTAAATACACTCCGCTGGATGTGGAAGGAAAGTGGTATCAATATTGGATGGACCACAAGCTTTTTAGTTCTAAGCCTGACGGCCGTGAGCCTTATACGATTGTTATTCCGCCACCAAATGTGACGGGAGTTCTGCACATGGGACACATGCTCAATGAGACCATTCAGGATATTCTTGTGAGAAAAGCGAGAATGAACGGAAAGAATGCTTGTTGGGTGCCAGGTACAGACCATGCGTCTATTGCCACGGAAGCAAAGGTGGTAAACAGGCTTGCAGAAAAGGGTATAAGCAAGAACGACCTTACTCGTGAGGAGTTTCTTAAGCATGCCTGGGAATGGACTGACGAGCATGGAGGCATTATTCTTAAACAATTGCGCCGTCTGGGTGCCAGCTGCGACTGGGACAGAACAGCGTTCACTATGGATGAGGTGCGCTCAAAGAGTGTTATAAAAGTCTTTGTCGACCTTTATCGTAAGGGACTCATTTATCGTGGTGTGAGAATGGTGAATTGGGACCCTAAGGCAATGACGGCTCTGAGTGATGAGGAGGTTGTATATAAGGAGGAACATTCAAAACTCTATTATCTTAGATATTATGTGGAGGGAGAGTGTTGTACGGACAACGCACCGGAAGGATGTGTGATACATAAGGATGACAACGGAAAGTGCTACGCTGTGGTGGCAACCACCCGTCCTGAGACAATAATGGGTGATACGGCAATGTGTATCAATCCTGCTGATCCGAAAAACCGTTGGTTGTCAGGAAAGAAAGTCATTGTTCCGCTTGTGAATCGTGTTGTTCCGGTGATAGAGGACGATTATGTGGATGTGGAATTTGGTACAGGATGTCTGAAAGTGACCCCGGCGCACGATGTCAATGACTATATGCTTGGCGATAAGCACAACTTGGAGAGCATTGACATATTCAATGACAATGGCACTTTGTCGGAAGCTGCCGGAATGTATGTGGGCATGGACCGTTTCGATGTCAGAAAACAGATTGAGAAAGACCTTGCCGCAGCCGGACTGCTTGAAAAAGTAGAGGACTATACAAACAAAGTGGGATGCTCGGAGCGTACAGGTGTGCCTATCGAACCGAAGCTTTCCATGCAGTGGTTCATTTCCATGCAGCATTTTGCCGACTTGGCTTTGCCGCCTGTGATGAACGATGAGATAAAGTTCTATCCTGCAAAATATAAGGTCACTTATAAGAATTGGCTTGAGAACATAAAGGATTGGTGTATAAGCCGCCAGTTGTGGTGGGGACACCGCATTCCCGCATACTACTTGCCGCAGGGCGGATTTGTAGTGGCAGAGACTATCGAGGAGGCTTTGTGTCTGGCAAAGGAGAAGACGGGTGATGACAGCTTGACTGAGGCAGACTTGCGTCAGGAGGAAGACGCGCTCGACACATGGTTCTCTTCATGGTTGTGGCCTATCAGTCTGTTTGACGGTATAAATAATCCGGGGAATGAGGAACTGAACTATTACTATCCGACATGTGACCTTGTGACCGGACCGGATATTATATTCTTCTGGGTGGCAAGAATGATTATGGCAGGATATGAGTATCAGGGTAAGATGCCGTTCCGGAATGTGTATTTCACAGGTATTGTCCGTGATAATCTCGGACGCAAGATGTCGAAGCAGCTTGGCAACTCACCCGACCCATTGTTGCTGATAGACCAATATGGCGCGGACGGTGTGCGTATGGGAATGTTGCTTGCCGCACCTGCCGGAAATGATATATTGTTTGATGAGTCGTTGTGTAAGCAGGGATTGGGATTCTGTAACAAGATATGGAACGCATTCCGTCTGGTGAAGGGATGGAAGGTGGCTGATGAGCAGCAGCCTGAAAGCTCGAAGATTGCTGTTGGATGGTTTGATGCCAAGATAAAGGAAGCATGTGCGGAGATTGAGGACTTGTTCTCCAAGTATCGTCTGAGTGAGGCATTGATGTCTGTATTCAAGTTGTTTACTGATGAATTCTCCGGTTGGTATCTTGAGATGGTGAAGCCTGCATACATGCAGCCGATAGACAAGGTTACTTATTCTGAGACATTGCGTTTCTTTGATGTGCTGATGAAGGTGATTCATCCGTTTATGCCGTTCATTACGGAAGAGATATGGCAGAATATCTATGAGAGAAAAGACGGCGAGAGCATCATGACAGAGAGGCTGGAACTTGCAGCTATGTCGGATGCAGACAAGAAACTTATTGCCGATGTGGAGGTGATGAAGAACATTGTGGCAAATGTCCGTGCTGTACGTAATCAGAAGAATATCGTGCCGAAGGAGGCTCTCTCGCTTGAAGTGGTTGGAGAAAATCCGGTAGGCAATTTGGTTTCACTGATTGTCAAGATGGCAAATCTGTCTGAGGTGAGTGTGGTAGAGCAAAAAGGTGACGGTTCTTCTGCCTTTATGGTTGGTACCACTGAGTTTGCCGTTCCTCTTGGCATGCTGATAGACAAGGATGCCGAGTTGAAAAAGATGGAGGCAGAGTTGGCGCATCTCGAAGGTTTCTTGACGGGTGTGAAGAAGAAATTGCAGAACGAGAAATTTGTGGCTCATGCTCCGGCTCAGGTCGTTGAACTTGAACGCAAGAAGCAAAGTGATGCAGAAACGAAAATTGCGGCTCTCAAAGAAAGTATTGCGAGATTGATGTAATTTATGTAATACAGAATATACAAAGAATGAGGGAAATGTCCGGATTATGGCATTTCCCTCATTTGTTTGATTCTTATATATGCTTACTTGTAAATGTATAAGTTTTAGGATGGAACTCTCATGCCTTGTTATGAGAAACAATTATAGCGGCATGAGAACAGACACCGCAACATTTTCTTACTGTATAAACTCCGCAATCTTTTCGCGTAATTGTTCTCCGCGCAAATCCTTTGCCACAATGATGCCTTTGTCATTGATAAGCATTGTGCAAGGTATTGAGTTTACATCATAAAGACGTCCTGCCGCATTATCCCAGCCATTGAGGTCTGACAGCTGCGGCCATGTAATGTTTAGTTTCTCTATTGCTGATTTCCAGCTTTCAAGTTCGTTGTCAAAAGACACACCGACTATTTCAAGTCCGAGTGGTTTGAATTCTTCATATACAGCTACAACATTAGGCATTTCCTGACGGCATGGTCCACACCAGCTTGCCCAAAAATCAACAAGCACCAGTTTGTGTCCTTTAATTAGTTCTGACAGTGATTTCTTTTCACCTTCTGGAGTGTTTAATGCGAAGTCCTTATACGTTGTTCCTACCTTAATTCCATTAGTTGGCATGTCATCCTCTGTTTCTTCCATAATCTCTGTTGGAGGTTCTTCACTTGAATTTGTATTCTCTTTTATATTTCCATTGCAGGCAGTGAAGGATAATGCGGCAAGGGAGAGAATCAGCATTGGATTTTTATTCATAATCTTATAATTAGATGAGTATTATTGTTTCTTTATGAACGTTACTTTGTTTCTTTGGAGACGGTTGATATGAGTCGTTTTATAGGTGTAAACAATCAGATATAATAAAAGGTTTCCGATTTCTCGAAAACCTTCTATCATTCCTTTATTGTTTTGTCTTAGAAATCAAACTGTGAACTTACCGATTCATTGCATTCTACACAATGGATGGCTTTCGCGAACATCTCTGCTACAGAAAGTTGCTTGACTTTAGCGCATTTCTGAGTATAAGGGATACTGTCAGAGAATACGATTTCAACAAGGGATGAGTTTTGTACACGGTCGCTTGCCGGCTCGCTCATAACGCAGTGGGTTGCTACAGCGCGCACACTCTTGGCTCCTGCCTTCATCATCTCATCGGCAGCCTTTGTAATTGTTCCTGCTGTATCTACCATGTCATCGACCAAAATTACATTCTTGTCTTTGACATCACCGATAATCTGTATGCTGCTGACTACATTGGCTCTTTCTCTTGTCTTATTGCAAAGGACAAGTGGAGCACCGAGTTTTTTGCTGTATAAGCTTGCACGTTTTGAACCTCCAACGTCAGGAGTAGCAATTACAAGGTTGTCAAGGTGTAGAGACTCAATGTATGGTATTGAAACAAGTGAACCGTAAAGATGGTCTACAGGTACATTGAAAAATCCCTGAATCTGGTCTGCATGCAAGTCCATTGTTATCAGGCGGTCAATACCTGCTACACTTAATAAATCTGCTACGAGTTTTGCTCCGATGCTGACTCTTGGCTTGTCTTTGCGGTCCTGACGCGCCCACCCGAAGTACGGGCATACAGCAATAATGCTGCGTGCTGACGCGCGTTTGGCTGCATCCACCATCAGCAGTAACTCCATCAAGTTGTCGCTGTTTGGAAATGTTGACTGAACAAGAAATACATCCTGACCTCGGATGGATTCTTCAAAAGAAACTGCAAACTCGCCGTCGGCAAAATGTGTTATTATCATATTGCCAAGCGGACAACCTAAGTTTTGGCATATTCTTTCTGCCAAATACCTTGATTTTGTACCTGAGAATACCTTAAACGGTTTACTTTCGCTCATTTGTTTTTTAATTGTGCTTTAATAAACGGTTGCAAAGTTAGCAATTATTGAAGATATGACACCATGTTTATACTTTTAATATAATGACTTGTATAATTTTTTTAGGTAATTGGTGGCTGTATAGATGTCTTTAGGTATATCGTGGCCAAGTTGGCTCCATAACCCACCCATGATGGCTGCTCCTCCAAATCCATACGATTTGACGCGGGATATATTGGCAATATCTATACCGCCAAGAGCTATTATTTTGTGGTCAATAATACCTTCCTGTTTTGCTTGAATGAGGTCTTGTTCTGAGAATTTTGATAAGTATCCAGTTTTGGATATACTATTAAAAATAGGACTTAGAAAAACATAATTATATTTGTTTTTCCATGCTTTTATTTCGTCTATGCTGTGGCACGAGCAACTTACATGCCCTGTATAGTTCTCTGGAATATTAGGATTACGCTTGTTTAGATGTATCCCTTTTAGTGAGTGTTTTTCTTTGAGAGAAAAATGCTCATGGATGACAATTCGGTCAAGCCATTGGCGATCTATTTGTATAAGCAGTTGCTCATACATTTCGAGGTTTGAATCCGGCTTTCTGAGATGAAGTGTATCTAATCCTGCATCAAACATTGAATTGATGAGGATGGCTTCTTCTGTAAAATACGTGGGTGATGTAATCAATATGAGTTTCATTATGAGACTAATTAAATGAGGCTGTCTAATAAATTTGAACTGTATTCCAAAAGTTCTGTGTCTAACTTTGGGGACACTTATATGTAGACACCATACATTGAAGAAAGAGGCCGTCTAAAACTTGTTAGACAGCCTCATTGTTCTTATAAATATCTCATTCTGCCATTGGGTAGAACTTCCTTTATTTATTCATCTTTCTTTGAAGTCTTTCTTGTTGTCTTCTTTTTTGTTGGAGATTTTGCCGCATTCTCTGTATCTTTAGATGCTGTATTCAACTTCTCTATTTTTCTTTGAAGCTTTGCTATCTCCTTGTCTTTAATCTCTATCTCCTCGCCCTGATTCTTGATAGTGGTAAGAAGTGAGTTCAGTTCTTCGTTGTCCATATCCACCGGATACAAGCTATTTACACGTGATATGAAATCGCCAAGTATATTCATGTAATTGGTGAAAGCGTCATACGGACTGTCATATATACCTCTGTTTATGTTCACGCTGTTTTGCTTGGTGGTCATGAAACGGAAGTTGTTGGATGCCTGAAGATAATCCCAGTCTTGTTTTATACGGCGGTCGGTGCATATACGTACACGGTCAGCCACACTATACAACTTGTCGAAAGCTTCACGCTGCATGATGTTTCCAAGCCAGCAACTTGTGTCGCGTTCTTCGTCTACCCAAGATACGTTGTAAGGAATTTCCAGACTGCCTACAGACTTGCCTTTTGTACATAGTTCTGATGGTGTGGAGAATGTGATTCCGCGTTCTTTTGCGCACTTTGGAAGAGCGCGTAGGAACTCAAGGATATTGGAACTTAAAGGCTGGAAAATACCAAGAGCACAAAGTTCCATGAAGATGTTTACTACCTGCTCTTCTTCCGGCAGACTCGCAATCCAGTTCATGTAGGTGTCTGCAAACAGAGGATACTCATTCCAGTCAGAGTTGTTGAACCGCAAACTTATGTCATCAGAAAATTTGTAATCGCGAAGAAGCAACTTCAAATTCGGATTCAAGGCACAATTATAGATAAAGTGTGGAGACTTCCATCCCAATACATGTTTTGCGCCTTCTGTAAGCATTCCTTTGAATCCCATTGCTGCCACTTGTGCACCAATCTCGTCCGAATAGATAAGTGATGAGTTGCGGAATACTGTAGGTGTCTGTCCAAACAATTCTTTAATCTTGTTTTTCATGCGTAAGCACTCGTCCGCAAAGCTTTCTTCATTTGCAAGAGAGGCAAGACCATGAGAATAAGGCTCGCAGAGGAATTCCACACAGCCGGTATTGTTGAGTTCCTGTAAAAGGTCGATGACCTGAGGCGCATGAAATTCCAATTGTTCCAGACCTACACCTGACAATGAAAGTGCAACTTTGAAGTAGCCCTTGTTCTCGTTTGCCATGTCGATGAGAGTGCGCAGAGCTGGAACATAGCTTCGCTCTGCAATATCATTAATAGAACGTTCATTCTCGTAGTCATCGTAATAGTAATGGTCACGACCTATATCGAAGAAACGATAGCGTTTGAGATGTATAATCTGATGAATCTCAAAATAGAGGCATATAGTTTTCATAACCTTATCTGCTGTTTATTATTTGGTAATAGTTGTCTGTAATATGACTTCTATTACAAACTTTTATTATTGTTGTTTTATTTGTTATAGTTCTCTATTGTTTGGTCGTAAAGTCTGCGTATTCGCTGTCCGACTTTTTCCCAAGTAATTCCATCCACTTCTTTTTTACCTTCTTCTTGTAGATACTTAAAGAGTGATGGGTTGGTACATATTGAGTATATAGCATCAGCCATAGCATGTATATCCCAATAATCGGTCTTTATGCACTTATCCAGAATCTCGGCACATCCTGATTGTTTTGATATGATGGATGGAGTACCGCATTGCATGGCTTCAAGTGGTGCTATACCGAAAGGTTCGCTTACCGATGGCATGATGAACACATCACTGTTCTTGTAGCATTCATACACTTGTTTGCCACGCATAAATCCCGGAAAGTGAAATCTGTCTGCTATGCCACGTTCTGCAACGAGCTGAATCATTGCATTCATCATGTCGCCGGAACCAGCCATGCAGAAGCGGATGTTGCGTGTTCTTTTCAGAACCAAATCTGCTGCTTCTACAAAATACTCCGGTCCTTTTTGCATCGTGATACGTCCGAGAAATGTGACGATTTTTTCTTTTGAGTGATCTGGACGCGGAATATCCTGACATTCCTGTGAAAGAGGATATACGGCATTGTGCATGGCGAATACCTTAGCCGGATTTTGGTGGTATTCATTGATGACGGTGCGGCGGGTCAGCTCTGATACACACATGATGCAGTCGGCATGGTCCATACCATTCTTCTCTATTGAATATACTGTCGGATTAACCTTTCCTCGTGAGCGGTCGAAGTCTGTGGCATGTACATGTATGCAAAGAGGTTTGCCGCTGACCATCTTGGCATGCACTCCGGCAGGATAAGTCAGCCAGTCATGTGCGTGGATGATGTCAAATTGTTCTGTACGTGCCACTACACCTGCTATAATAGAGAAATTGTTGATCTCATCGTGTAGGTTCTGTGGGTATCCTCCGGCAAATTCCATACACCCCATATCATTGACATTCATGTATGAGAAGTCTGCATATATATGGTCACGATACCGATAGTAATCTTCCGGTGTCATGTGAGGAATACGTGATTTGACATAGTCATAGTTTACGTCACGCCATACAATAGGAACTTGGTTCATGCCTACAATTTTCAAGAACTTTTCTTCCTCGCCGCAAGGTTTTGGCAAGCAGAAAATAGTTTCCATATCATTTTGCAAGCTTAATCCTTTTGTTATTCCGTAAGAAGCAACAGCAAGACCTCCATATATTTTTGGTGGAAATTCCCACCCGAACATTAGAACTTTCATATTCTTCTACTTCTTTTTAGTAATTATAGAATTTGCTGAGAATCTTGTTAATACGAAGTATTTCAGCCACATTCATTGCGAACGACAATGCTCCACGTCCGTGGAAAGGAGGGTTGCCATCGAATAACTCCGGCAATGTTCCTATACAATGATAAAACATTTCTTCCTCAAGCCCCACAAAATGTCGGTCAACAAATGACAGTCCGCTACGTTTGTAGATTTTCATGCAAGTCTCAAGATAGAATCCTGAAAGCCACGGCCATACAGTTCCCTGATGGTATGCTGCGTCACGTTGCTTCTGTCCTCCTTCGTAAATAGGGTTGTAGCCGCCGCTTTTTGGTGACAGCGAGCGTATTCCTTTTGGAGTAAGAAGTTCTTTTGTACAAATGTCGAATATTCGTTTTCGTTCTTGTATGCTGAGTGGTGTGTTCTCAAGTGATGAGGCTATGAGCATATTAGGGCGCACGCTCCATGATATGTAATTGCCGTCAATATAGTCGAGAAGATAGCCATGCTCATTAAGGAAAGTCTCTTTGAATGATGTTCCGGTAATTTCTGCAAGGTTCGCATATTCGCAGGCTTTCTCGCTATGTCCTGAATTTTCAAGTATTTGTGAGTTGAATACTAAAGCATTATACCACAAGGCATTGATTTCCACAATATATCCAGAACGAGGAACTACAGGATAGCCGTTAATTGTCGAGTTCATCCATGTGATAGCCTTTTCGCGTCCGTTTGCATATAGTAGCCCGTTCTCGTGTAAGAATAGGTTCTGGTGCTTTCCTGATTTGATGAAGTCTACAATCTCGGTTACAATGTGTCCGTATTTCTTGTAAGCCTCTTCACGAGATACAATCCGCGCATATTGTTGTATGCACCACACAGCCCAAAGCAACACATCCGGATGCTCCATCTCGTAAATGTTTATATTTGATTTTTCACCTGAAATAAAGTTGTTGATGGCTTTCTCCGCTGTAACCATTGCTTTCTCGAAATAGTCTACCTCGTCAATGGCAAGAGTAAGTCCTGGCAGTGAGATAAACATATCTCGTGCGCGGCACTTGAACCACGGATAGCCAGCTATAATATAGTTCTCATTATTTTTTTCATAATGGAACTGATGTGCTGCGTTTACAAGGCAGGAATGAAAACTGTCGCGCGATACATGTACATTATACTCTGTGTCAAACAGCTTTTTCAAAGAACGGGTTGGGAGTTCCTCCACACCGGCTGAGAATACGATGCTTTCCCCTTTTTTAATTTCAAACTCGAAATATCCCGGAACGTAGAGGTCTTCTGTATAATCATAACCTAATTCCTGCTCTTTGGGGTATTCTATTCCGCGATACCAGTTTGGACAATATTTGAATTCCGATTTTTTGTTGAGCTGCATGTATAATTCCGGATACCCTTCATACATACATGTTTTTATACCATTATCTACAGTCTGGTAGCTATAATTGACAGCACTGTTTTCGTGTGTACACTGGCATACGCTTCTGAATGCAAGGAAAGGACGAAGTCTTAATGTTGTCACAGAATGTGCGTCAAGAAGAGTGTAACGTATCAATATACGGTTCTCAAAGTGCTGGAATACTTTTTCCTTTTTCAGTACAACACCTCCGACCCTGTAGATTGTGGTCGGAAGTTTATCCCATTCACACTCACGGATGTATTTGTGCCCATTCGGACTGAATGCTCCTCCAGAATACTTGTGAAGACCAAGATTGAACTCCGCTCCATGTTGTATCACTGTCTCATCAAGTGAAGAGAGCAACACATGGTTGTTGTCATCAAGTTCTGGAACCGGAACAACTAATAAACCGTGATATTTACGCGTATTGCAGTCTACAATAGATGAACATGAATACGCACCTGACTTATTGGTGCGGAGAATCTCTTTTGGAAGAGCTTCCTGCAAGTTTGTCATCAGGGTTTTATCAAAACGTAAATAACTCATAGTTGTATTTTAAGGTATTTATTGTATTTATCAGTTTATTAAATGCGACTATCGTCATTATTTTACTCCAAATATAGGTATTTTCTGATTTGTGGACAATGGAAAAATGATTTTTGTTCAAAAAAACGCGATTATTTTTCCTGAATATGGAAAAAACATGCTTAAAAGCAGAAAAACTCCCTTTCTGTTTTGTTGTTCTTGGCAGATAAGCGTAACTTTGCTGAGATTTTATAAATATTCAGAAATGGTAAAAAGAGATTCTTTAGCATTGTCGGAAATAATGTGTCATCTTGATGTCATTGCTCGTTTGCTTACAGACGAGCAAAAGGATGAGCTGCAAAAGAATCTGTCGATACAAAGATTCAAGAAAAATGAGGATATATATAAAGAAGGTGATGTTCCCCAGTACTTATTATGCCTCATAAGCGGTAAGGTGAAGGTTTATAAAGACGGTGTTGGTGGGAGAACCCAGATTATAAGAGTTATACGGCCGGTTGAGTTTTTTGGCTATAGGGCTTATTTTGCAAACCAAAACTATGTTACTGCTGCTGCCACATTTGAGTCTGCGGTGATTTGCAAGCTTCCAATGGACATTTTGTACAAATGGATGGAGACAAATATAAAGTTGACAATGTTTTTTGTAAAGCAGCTTTCCATTGATCTTGGAATATCCGACCAAAGGACGGTCAGTCTTACTCAGAAACATATACGAGGGCGGTTGGCAGAAGCATTGTTGTTTCTTATCGATTGTTATGGCTTGGAAGAAGACGGGGCGACACTTTCCATATATTTGTCGCGGGAAGATCTTGCCAGCTTGTCAAATATGACTACGTCAAATGCCATACGTACATTGTCTGCTTTTGCTGCGGAAAAACTGATAGCCATTGATGGCAGGAAAATAAAAATCATAGATAATGAGAAACTGAAGAAAATAAGTAAAATAGGGTAGGCCATTTTGGAATATGAAGTTGGCTGTTTATTGGTCTAAACAGGGCATGTCGGCAAAAGCGACATGCCCTGTTTGATTGTTTGTACGTTCTTTTATTTCGACTTGATGTGCTATTGCGTAGATTCATTTTGATTTTCAGGTAAAGCCTGCATCGCATATTATCAAATGATAGGGGCGATGAATCAAAGGAATACCCGCAGCTCACGAAAATGGTTCTGCCGCTCTACAAATAAGATAAGATGGCTGTCTAAAGCCTCTTTCACCTCTCTATTCTTATAAGCTGCATTGCGGTTTATAAAATCAGCTGCGCTGGTTTGAGCTTTTGCGCACCATTCCGACTTTTGATGCTTATACTAAAAAGAAATCTGCAACAATGAATGGACATTATTATACAAGTAAATGAATGGACATTATTATACAAGTATAGGATGTATTTGCAAAAGGACTTTGCGGAAAACTGTCGTCTATAGGGAAATATCTCGCAGAGCCGATTTGTGTGGCTTTATTTGTAAAGTGCGGACAAGGGGAATACTGTGGATTCGGGAATGGTGATTGTTTCGGGTGTCATGTACATTGTATAATCCATTATCACTTGGAATGGCTGATGAGACATAAAAAAAGACTGATTCCGTTGGCGGGAATCAGTCTGAAGGAATCCTTTATTCAAAATCGCTTGTTAGTGTGTATGGTATATTTTTTCCCGGCTTGTCAATCATAGAAGTTCCAACTGAGACCGAAATGTATGCCTGCCGGATTCATTGGGTAACGTGGTGCCCAAAAGTATCTTCCGCTACTTTGGTTGGCATGATAGTACTGCACATAAAAACGAGTACGCTTCAAGTCGAAGTTCGCATAGACGCTTACCAGCGGATAATTGCCTATTTTAATTTTGTCGTCAGGGTTCTGCAAATAAAACTGGCCTATTACCGGAGAATAGTCCGGCGCGTAATATTCCGAAAAGTATTTCATGTCCGCTCCAAGCTCACAGCTTAACACTTTGGCTATCTTAAATGTAATGTACAGGTTGTGATATAGCGAGAGTGTAGGGAGCGGCAGGACATCCTTGTTGGTACAGGTTTGGAATGTTATGTCGTTGTCAAGGTGCAAGATGCCTAATTTGAAGTTTTGCAACAGGTTGGCACTTACCACCTGAATGTTTTCGCCACACTGCATTGAAGTTGCATTGTTGGAATATTTTGTGACACCATCCTCTATGTATGGAGTTCCGTTATTTGCAAAATAGGTGTAGTTCTTGATGTTCTCTATCCCGACCTTCACCTGTGTGCGGGTTTGCGGGACACTCAACACTCCCTCCACACGTGTCCTCATCTCTTTTTTCACGTCAATGTCCCACCATGCATGTTTTGAGTGAAATGTTTGATAGTAGAATCCCGGGGTGGTATTCTTTACGTAGGCGTTTACAGCCAGTTGCACGGTATCTTTCAATAAAGGAATGTTCAGCTCTCCATGTCCGTTTACATTGAAGTCGCCAATGTCGGCTCCTGCCGCCACAAACTCCGCATCAATATTGTAATGCAGGCTTCTGCCTTGCTCTCTCGACAGTCTGCCTCCTATAAGAAAGTTTGTTTCTGTTTTTTTCAGTTGTGTCTGCCTGCCTCTGCCCAGTGAGCCGAACTCTGCGTTGGGCACAGTGTCAGGAAGAGTGAATCTGTTATATTCTACTCCCGCATAGGCACTCAGTCCGGCTGCAGCCCATTTGTTGAATCCCTCACACAATGACAATCCGGCTACGGTTCTTACGGACAGGTTCTTTGTATAGTCGTTTGCTGAGTCGCCCGGCAGATACATATACGAGTGGTAATGTTCCGGAGTGTCGTATGCGATATATTTGCGAGAGAAATTTTGGATTTTCAAGCTGTGGAACACGCTTGTGACAGGTACAAACACATCGTGCATGTCAGTGGAATCGCCCTCTGTGCGTGTGAATCCAATATTGTATTTATGATTCAGAAACACGATATCGTGCTCCTGTCTGCCCCATGTCCTGTCAAGCATTGTCGGAATATCGTTTGTCGAATAGCTTTGTGCCAAGTCTTCCGGACGGGTAATGTACATCTCGTCTTCTATTCCACCGTTTTCCGCCATTTTTATATGGTTATGCATATAATAAAAATGTAGGTTGTATCTGTCTCCCGTGTACGAGGCGAAAGCTGTGGCATTCATTAATGATGTCGACTGATTGCCGTAGTATCCTTGTCCGTACATATAGTCGAATATGCCGCCAAAGTTGACATACTTGTTCACATTGTTTGCATATATCGCCTTAAAATGGTCGTCACCAGTCTCTTTCGAACCGCAGAAATTATATGCAAGGTTCATAAACGGAGACTTTGTATTGTAGAAGCGAAATTCGTCCGGATTCTTCAGAAACTGGTCTAAAGGCGATACAAACATGAATTGCGGCTGCTCCTTTCTCTCCATGAAGATGCGTGACAGACGCGGAGAACCGAGATTTCCCAAGTGGTTATAGTGCCCGTTCATTCCCTCCGACAAATCATTGTTCTGATATTGGTGATGGAGTGTATCCACAAATGTCGGTATTCTGTTGCCGAAAGTCTCGTCTATAGTCCATGAATATATGTCGACAGGAACAATTTTCTTTTTCTTCTTCCCCTGACTGTCCAAATCTGTCGTGTCGTTGCCGAACATCATGTCGCCGTCACTGTTGCTTTCAAGCTCACCAATGATACGCTGGGCATGAATCGCCAACGGACTCATTATGATAAGTAGCAGTAATGCTATTTCCCGCATCTGATGTGGTTTTGTATGTAATGCCATTTTGATATATAATAAACATTAAAATCACATTATAGGGCAATGTGGCTTTCATTTAAATGATACGAATCATAGGCAATGAATGTGTGGCAGACCGCCTGTTTCCGTTTTTATGCCGTTCATTACAGTTCTCTGATGTTTTGATAAGGAACAGCATAATAACAAGGAGGCTCAGAACCATGTTTATACCTATGATTCGTAAAGTGTTATGTTTTGGCTTTCAGAACATGAATCTCAGACAAAATTCTACAATTTTGAGCAGCATCGCTCCAAAACCT
The DNA here is from genome assembly GCA_023665185.1 of Roseburia sp. GTDB lineage: Bacteria > Bacteroidota > Bacteroidia > Bacteroidales > Bacteroidaceae > RGIG8745. The sequence continues at coordinate 3,567 of JAMPEL010000039.1, read as the reverse complement.
ACGCTGAAAAACAGTGCCTTTTGTTCCGGACATGCAAAATAAATGATGACAGCCGCTATGAAACCTGCCATGAAAAGGATGTTCAGCACCTTGCGTGCCTGACGTATGTTCGCCGGTTTGTTCCGCCTTTTGTGTCCGCGCTTTCCGCCTTGCTTCTCCTGTTCCAGAGCCTCTGCTATAATCTTGTCTATATCCTCAGTTTTCATTCTGCCGCAAATTCAGTGATTTCCTTGAACAGCTCATTAGTGATGTCGATTGTCTTGACACGGAATTTTCCGCTTATGCGCATAAGCTGTCCTTTCTTGTTGATAGCCTCTTTGTCCGTAATCCAGTCTTCTGCCACGATGCGCTCCGGAGTCTCTGTGAGCGCGTATTGGTAAGATATGTTGGCTACTGTGGCTGTCACCTCGTTGTCCTTTATCTCAATCATCAGGTTGTAGTTCATTCTGCAAAAGTCCTTCGACAAAGGCTTGTTCGAGAATATGACTTCCTCGTCACCTCTGCATACGATTATGCCTTCTGCCTCATCCGCGCTCTTGATGGTAGCATATTCGTAGTTCTTGTAGAAGTCCTCATTGTCCCACTCGCCACGGCTTATGTTGGGCTGGTAGCGCAAGCTTGCCCATTGCATGATAGACTGGTATATGTACTGCTTCGACTTTCCCGGAACGGCGATTGTCCTTTTGAAGACGACCTTGCCGTTTTCTTCTTTCACCGCGCCTTGCAAATAGGCGGACATGTCCTGCTGGGCCTTTATCTTCTTTCTGGCAAACAAGCCCTCGCTTTGTGCATTTGCCATAGCCGGCATAATGGCTATAATGATGGCAAACATTAATTTCTTCATACTTATAATGTTTTTGTTGTTTCTTTTGTCTAACAGATATTTGTTGCAAAAGTAGTAAAAACAATTTGAATGCTCAACTACTATGTTTTCTTTATTGCTTCCGGCTTCTATTTTTAACTCTTCCAAAAACTTCCGGCATCATACCCGGCAACTCCGGACTTTTCTTTGTGATTATGTCCGTATACAGGATTGTCGGGGTGTCTTATGCCGTTTCCCGATTTTTGTCGTACCTTTGTCCGTTGCTTGGCTCTGTCATACAGACAATGCGCTAAAAACAGATGGATAAAAAATAGGTGTAAATTATGAAAACTCTTTTGGTAAATGGCAGTCCTCATAAGGAGGGATGCACGTATGTGGCACTTTGTGAAGTGGCTTCGGAATTGAATAAGGCAGGTGTGGAAACAGAGATATTCTGGTTGGGCAACAAGCCCATATCCGGGTGTATTGCATGTGGAAAATGTATGCAGACCGGCAAATGTTTCATGAATGACAAAGTGAATGAGTTCATAGAGAAGGCGGAGAATGCAGACGCTTTTGTGTTCGGTTCTCCTGTACACTATGCCGCTGCCTCAGGTGCCATCACATCGTTTATGGATCGCGCGTTCTACGGACGCACTTCCAAATTTATGCTGAAACCGGCAGCAGCTGTAGTCAGCTGCCGTCGAGGAGGCGCAAGTGCCGCATTTGACCAGCTCAACAAATATTTCACAATAAGCCAGATGCTTGTCGTCGGCTCGCAGTATTGGAATCAGATTCATGGCAACACTCCGGAGGAGGCGCGCCGCGACCTTGAAGGATTGCAGACCATGCGCACGCTCGGGCGGAACATGGCATGGCTTCTGCGCAATTTGGAGGCGGGAAAGAATGCCGGTGTGGAATATCCGGAAAAGGAACAACCTCAGAAAACAAACTTTATAAGATGATGAACGAAGTGATAGACTCTCTTGTCGCACGGCGCAGTATAAAGGCATACAAGCCGGATATGGTGGCACGCGAACTGATTGAAGAGATAGTCAAGGCGGGCACTTATGCTCCGACAGGTATGAACAGACAAAGTCCGCTGATTATAGCTGTGACAAACAAAGAGTTGCGTGACAAGCTTTCTGCCATGAACGCCGCAATACTCGGCACAGACTCCGATCCTTTTTATGGTGCGCCGGTAGTGTTGGTTGTGCTTGCCGACAAAACAATCCCGACTTACCGCTATGACGGTCCGCTTGTGATGGCAAACCTGATGACAGCCGCCCATTCACTGGGACTTGGCTCTTGTTGGATTCATCGTGCGAAAGAGGAATTTGAGAGCGAGGAAGGAAAAAACTTGTTGAAAGAGTGGGGCATAGAAGGCGATTATGAGGGAATAGGCCATTGCGTCATTGGTTATCCTGCAAAAGAGCCGCCTGCGCCAAAACCGCGTAAAGAGGGTTACGTGCGCTATATTGACTAAGCGTGTTTTTCTTAATGATTGTCAGCCGATGGTCTGCCAGCATCTCCGTTGCCGTGTGGCGGCGGAAGTTGGCACGGCCATCGGCTGATATTGTATGGGCGGGCAATCGGCGCGCCTGTCCGCTATTCTCACAAATCAGGTATTTGGCAGCGTATGTCTTGCCGAAACATCCTAAACCGACAAATAGAAATCGTCCGTCAGCTCTTTGTATGCCTCCGAATACATATTATCCGTTCCGCGCAGGCATAGCTCCGAATATTCCGTGTCTGCCGAACACTTGGTGAAGGCAAGCAGAGAACGCTTGAAAGGTTTGGCTATGGAGTCCCTTATGTTGGTTCTTCGCGACAGATACAGTCCGCATGTGGCTGCAATGGAAATGAACTCGGTTGCCGCGCCAAACGGTATGATTACATCAAATTCTCCATTGTCATCGAGCAAATCCGCAGCTTTCTCTATCAGCGCGCTGAACGGAAGCGAAGAGGTGTGGCGAGCGTTGTTCCGCCGGCTGTCTGTCGGATGTACATCTTCTTTATAAAAAGGCGGATTGCTCACAATCAGCGCGTATTTCTCCGACAAACCCTGTCGGTTGTCGTTGCCGATTTGCGTAATGTCGCCCAAAACAACCCTGATGCGTTGGGAATATATGGATGCTTTTATGTTCTCGGAAGCTTGTTCCACAGCATCAGCGTCAATATCAATGGCATCGACTTGCAAGGCGGAGTTGCGCTGGGCTATCATCAAGGCAATCAGTCCGCTTCCCGAACCCATGTCGAGCGCATTCGTGGCATTCGACACATTGCACCATGCGCCAAGCAGCACACCATCGGTGCCCACTTTCATTCCGCACTTGTCGTGCCAGACTGTGAATTTCTTGAATTTGAAAAAAGGGGTAGACATGAGGATAGTTCTTTTTGGGGTGTGTAAAATACAGTGATGAGCGTATATTCGCTCTCATTTTGCAAAGATAGTCCAACTTTTGCAAACGAGGATGGCAGGATGGTAGTTTCTGCATACAATCATTCTGTTTTCTTCTTTTCAAAATGGTGCCTTTTGTTCCGGCTCTATAGTGGACGTTCCGCAAGCCCGAGTCATTTTTTTATTCATATTGTAAGGCAGCAGTGTGCGGATAAATGCTATTGACATTATGTCACTCTGGACGGAAAGCGGATTTTAACATTTGGGGCGGCTGCCGACTTTGACTCGGTGCTTGATTTTTTGAATGTTTTGATAAGTAAGTCGTAAAAATTAATTTATACTAAGCCGCATGGGCAAAATTGAT
>JAMPEL010000038.1 GCA_023665185.1 Roseburia sp. | reverse complement strand
AAAAAATCAGTGTGCCTTGGAAATAAATTTTCAGCACCTTGAAAATTTGGGTTTTTGGGCGCTTTTGGGGATAAAAGGTGTGTTTGGAGTTGAAATTCTATATCTTTTAGTCGGTCGGATTGTTCTATTTGTCTTCTTTGTTTTTGGGGTTTGAAACCCTCTGTAGAATCGCGTTTTTGCAACCGAGGCAAGGTCCGGTTCATTTTGAGGCGATTCTACGGAGGTGAGCTTTAACATATCAAATTGTCAGAGATATTCTAATTTTATTGGCTTTTGAGACAGACTCCTCCGTCACTTCGTGACACCTCACCCAACTTAGGTGAGGTGTCACGAAGTGACGGAGGAATCCGTATAAAAATGTAGAGGGGTCTGCCTGAATACACAAAAAAATAACTTACAAAAAGTCAAAATGTCTGCCGGAACCATCGGCAAAACATCGCCTGCATAAAGACTCGACTCTATAAAAAGATAAGTCACTCGAAATGCCGGATGAGCCATTCTGCCTGAAAAAATCCGAAGAATGATTTTGAAAGAACCCCACAAATCATTAACTTTGCGGAAAATCAGGCAGTTATCTTATGGCGGGCATATATGTACACATACCATTTTGCAAGAGCAGATGTATTTATTGCGATTTCTTTTCTACTACCTCATTGGAAGAGAGAGAGCGTTATGTCCGTGCCGTATGTCAGGAAATAGAGACAAGGAAAGATTATCTGCCTGTATCGGGGGATGGCATGTCTGAAAATATTATACCGGGAAAACATACGATTGACACTGTGTATTTCGGTGGTGGCACTCCGACGCAACTTTCGGCAAAGCAAATTAAAACTATAATGGAATGTCTGCACCATGTGTATGACATCAAAGGGAATGCGGAGATTACCATAGAGGGAAATCCGGATGACCTGACGCGGGGGATGCTTGACAGTTTGCGAGACATCGGGTTCAACAGACTGAGTATGGGCATACAGACGTTCAGCAATGAGAGACTGCGCTTTTTGTGCCGGCGGCATACGGCAGAGGCTGCGGTGCGTGCCGTGGAGAATGCCAAATGTGCCGGATTTGGAAACATCAGTGTAGACTTGATGTACGGTTTTCCAAACGAGACATTGCAGGAATGGGAGAGTGATGTGCGTACTGCCATAGAACTGAATGTGCAGCATCTGTCGGCTTACTCTCTGATGTATGAGGAGGGTACAGCTTTGTACCGGATGAGGGAGAGCGGAAAAGTGAAGGAAGCGGATGAAGAGCTGTCGTTGTCTATGTACGAAACGCTTATGGACAAGCTGCGGGAAGCCGGTTTTGAGCATTATGAGATTTCCAATTTTTGCCGTCCGGGATTCCGCTCACACCATAATTCGAGTTATTGGAAAGGCATTCCGTATATCGGTGTGGGGGCTGCCGCCCATTCATTCGACGGGCAGTCGCGGCAATGGAATCCTTCTTCCCTGTCGCTTTATCTTGCGGGTATGGAGCATGGAAACCTCGATGTCGAAAGGGAGGAACTGACAGAGTGGCAGAAATATGACGAATGTATCATGACCGGACTGCGGACTGCGGACGGTGTAGATCTCAATGCCTTGCGGCATCACTTTGGCGACCTCCGTCTCGGTTATTGCCTGGGCTGTGCGGAAAACTACCTTCATGACGGACTGCTGGAGCTTGTGTCCAGTCCCTATTCTCTCCGTCTGACAAGAAAGGGTATATTCGTGTCCGACAGCGTGATGGCGGACCTGATGTCGGATGAGGGGGAATGAAATGGAAACACTTAAAATCTTTATGCTATGCGGCAAACTGTATTCTTTATATTGTTATTGTGCAGCCTCGTTTTGGACATCTCCGCCCACTCAGGCAATAATCAAACCATAAAGTCGCTTGTGGAGCACTCCGACAAGTTCAACCGTGTATTGCCGCAGGAGAAGGTGTATCTCCACTTCGACAATACGGGCTACTTCATGGAGGAGACCGTATGGTTCAAGGCATACGTGGTTAGCTCAGACAGCAACCGTTATACGAGCAAGAGCCGTGTGCTGTACGTGGAGCTTCTGAACCCCTCTGGCGATGTGGTGATAGAGAAGAAGCTGGAGATAAGGAACGGGCAGGCACACGGTGACTTTGTCCTTCACGACCTTTTCATGACAGGCTTCTACGAGGTGCGCGCCTACACCCGCTACATGACGAACTGGGGCGGGGACGTGGTCTTCTCACGCGTTTTTCCCGTGTTCAAGAAACCCGGGAAAAAGGGTAACTATTCAAGGCTTGTGATGGGCCAGACGGAAAAGAACAGCCGCTATCCCGACAACCGTAAGACGGGGGACGAGGACAAGTCGGACAGGATGAACGTGGACTTCTATCCCGAGGGCGGCGGACTTGTCCACGGTCTTGAGAGCCGTGTGGCATTCTCCGTGTACAACCGGGACGGCGCGCACTTCGAGACGGAGGGCTTCCTGACAAGCGGCAGGGACACTCTTTGCCGTGTTCGCACCTTGCGCGAGGGCAGGGGAGTGTTCCGCTGTGTGCCTGCCGGAAAGGAGATGACGCTGCATCTGAGGAACGAGAGGGGCAATTGGCGGACATTCGCATTGCCTGATGCGGTGCGCGAGGGCTGCGCGCTCGGTGTGGACGCTTCGGGGGACGACAGCGTGAGGATGACCCTCGCGTTCTCCAAAGGGCTTGCGGGGAGGAAAATTGGACTGGTCGTCTCCTATCACGGAGCCTCCGAGGTGTGCGACAGTGTGGTTGCCGGAAAGGGGTGTGTGAGTCTCAGCTTCGGCAGGGAGCGTTTTGAGGAAGGCGTGAACGAGGTGACCGTGTTCGACACGGAGGGCAGAATCCTTGCCGACAGGATGTTCTTTGTGTATCCGAAAAGGCGGAGGCTGGGCCGGATAGAGGCGGAGGTAAGGGGCGGATACCTCTCTCCGTATTCCAAAGTGAGCATGGGCTTCCGTACCCCTCATCCTGAGACGACCTTCTCTCTTGCGGTAAGGGACGCTGACACTGAGGTGAACGGTGCGGCTGTCGATGCCGCCACGTGGTATCTTCTTGCCTCCGACCTGAAAGGCTATGTGGAGAACGCGGGCTATTATCTGGAGTCGGATGACGCTGCGCACCGTGAGGCGGCCGACCTGCTTATGCTGGTTCAGGGCTGGCGGTCGTACGACTTTGAGATGATGTGCGGGCTGAACAAGCTGCATATCACACAGCCCGTGGAGAAGAGGCTGCTGCTCATGGGGCAGCTGCATCCTTACAAGAAAAAGGACAGTGTAGGGTTTGTGGACTTGGCTGTGGCTTTGAGAAATGCGGACAATGATTTGCTTTTGGGCACTACAACAACGAACCGAAAGGGATATTACACGTTTGAGCTTCCAGACTGCTACAACAATTGGGATATGGTGATGCGGACGAGTATCGAGGACAAGAACAAGAAATATTATATAGGTATCAACAGAAATTTCTCGCCGGCCGTGAAAACGCTTTCTTTTTATGAGATGCAGCCTCTTCCGCTTGATACTCCACGGATATACCTGAAAGAGTCGGTAGACACAGGCAGGATTGTAGTGCCTCAGACAGTGCGGCTTATACCGGAAGTGGAAGTAAAGGGAAAACGCTATCGCAATGCCCGTGCCTCATGGGAACGGGAGTCGTATGGCGCATGGAAAGCCACATTGGCCTATTTCTGCGAGGCGGATGTGGAAAGGATAATTGACAAAGGTGAGAAACTCCCTTCGCTGTATGAGTGGCTGCAAAGCAAAAACGAGTTTTTTGTGGGGAATGATAATGTCAGTAATGCGATACCATACGGCAATCCTATTTATAATCTATGGGAGGACGGACCGTCTTATCGGAACCGTCCGATATTGTGGTTTCTCGACAATTGCTTCATGTTCGCTACCAGTGTTCCCCGGCAATACACAAAAACTCCGTCTGTGGATGAGCAATTTGTTTATGATGAAGGACTCTTCCCTGTTTTTATAGATGAGGTGAAATCGGTCTATGTCTCTGAAAGTCCGTCAAATGCTTACCGCCACCTCAAGGGCACTAAGATGAGTGGCAATAACTGTGTCTGCGTGTATGTGTACTCACAAAGATATAAGCGTGCCAAAGTGAAGGGGATGCGGTTTACCAATTTCTCAGGTTTCTATACAGCGCAGACATTTGCGTCTCCGAATTACAGTGCCATGCCGCCAGAAGAGGATTTCCGCCGCACGCTTTATTGGAATCCGAATGTCACGACCGACAAGGACGGAAAGGCGGATGTGGAGTTCTACAACAGTACACAGTGCCGGCAGTTTATTATTTCGGCAGAATCGGTTACGGCAGACGGAAAAGCTCTGGTGTATTGAGCGTTCTGGTCAGACGGATAGAACGTTGATACATATTCTAATTGTACTTGCTGTTCAGGTTTGAGACTGTCGTATAAAGTATTTGTAAGCTGAAGAAACGAGGATGAGGCTGTGTAATGAGCCGTTATTCCTTCATTCTGCATTCACTTTCGTTTCTTTGTTGTATCTTTGTGACATAATGAAAATAATATGGCAAAAGAAAAGATAGCGTTTGTATGCACAAGTTGTGGATATGATTCTCCTAAATGGGTGGGCAAATGTCCGGCATGTGGGGAGTGGAATACTTTTGTGGAGCAGAAACTGGGAAAGAAGAATGCCGGAGGTTTCTCCGATTATGGAAAAGCGGATGAGGTCAGTCCTGTTTCCATGAGTAAGATAGATACGGAAGACGAGCCGCGTATCAATCTGTATGATGATGAACTGAACCGTGTGCTTGGGGGCGGACTTGTTCCCGGTTCGCTGACATTGTTGGGCGGAGAGCCGGGGATAGGAAAATCGACACTTATTCTGCAAACCGTTTTAAGACTTCATGGACATAAGATATTATATGTAAGCGGTGAGGAAAGTGCGCGTCAGATAAAATTGCGCGCAAATCGTTTGTGCGAATCGTCGGATGGTAAGATGACAGACCCTTCCGGGGACTGCTATGTGGTTTGTGAGGCGATGATAGAGAAAGTGTTCAAGCATGTCCAGTCAGTCAATCCTGATATGGTTGTCATCGACTCCATTCAGACGATAGCGACAGAGGCTGTCGAAAGCTCACCGGGAAGCATCAGCCAGATAAGAGAGTGTGCGGCACAGATATTGAAATTCGCCAAAGAAAGCAATATTCCGGTGATTCTGATAGGCCATATCAATAAGGAAGGCAGCATTGCCGGACCGAAGATTCTGGAGCACATGGTGGACACTGTATTGCAGTTCGAGGGCGACCAGCATTATATGTACAGGATTGTCCGGGCTGTCAAGAACCGTTTCGGAAGTACGGCGGAGCTTGGCATTTATGAGATGCTCCATAACGGACTGCGGCAGGTGGCAAACCCTTCTGAACTGCTTCTTTCCGACATCAACGGTGGTGAGGGGCTTAGTGGTGTGGCGATAGCGTCGGCCATAGAAGGAGTGCGTCCGCTGCTGATAGAGACGCAAGCTCTTGTGAGTACGGCGGCATATGGCACTCCCCAGCGTTCAGCCACCGGATTTGATTTGCGCAGACTGAACATGCTGCTTGCCGTATTGGAGAAGAGAGTCGGTTTCAAATTGGCGCAAAAGGATGTGTATCTGAATATTGCGGGCGGCATACGTGTGACTGACCCCGCCATTGACCTAAGCGTGATTGCCGCTGTGCTGTCGAGCAACGTAGATACCGGTATAGAACGGAATATGTGTATGGCGGGCGAAGTTGGACTGAGCGGTGAGATACGTCCTGTAAACCGCATTCTCCAACGTATTGCGGAAGCCGAGAAACTCGGGTTTGGCAGTATTCTGATTCCTGAATCCAATGCCAACGGACTTGATGTGTCGAAGTTTAATATAGCCGTCTATCCTGTCAGGAAAGTGGAGGAGGCATTAAGAAAGTTGTTTGGATAGCCACTTCTTTTCTGTTAGTAAGCTCTTCTTTTCTGGTGTAATAAGGCACTTTATATATTTTGTGTGCAATATGTAAATGCCTGTCTTATACGCTTTAATATAAGTTATAAAAAAACGAGTGCAATAATTTTTTGCGCGCTCGTTTTTTTTGTGTAATTTCGCGATGTTTTTTTACAACAGATAATTATAATCAAAAAACAGAACAAAAATATTATGGCGATTTCAAAGACAAGAAACATGCTGGTAGACGTTGCACGACAGCTATTTGCAAAGAATGGCTTTGAGAACACGACGATGAATGATATTGCTGTGACCTCCAATAAGGGGCGCAGAACCTTGTACACTTATTTCAAGAGTAAGGATGAGATATATTTGGCTGTGATACATTCGGAACTGGAGCGATTGTATGAGAGCATGGAAGAGGTGGCAAGAAAAAATATATCTCCGGAAGAAAAAATGGTGCAACTGATTTTTGCGCATTTGGAGGTTGTTAAAGAGGCGGTATATCGGAACGGCAGTTTGAGGGCAGAGTTTTTCAGAGATGTATGGAAAGTTGAACAGGTCAGAAAGACATTTGACAAAAACGAGATAACGTTGTTTCGACGCGTAATGAATGAGGGAATAGACCGTGGTATATTTGACATTAAGAACGTGAAGCTGACGGCGGAAATAACACATTTCTGTCTAAAAGGATGTGAGGTTCCGTACATTTATGGCAGATATGCGGCAAAAAATGCGGAGGAACTTTATCCATACGTGAGACGCTTCGTGTTGAAATCGCTTGGCAACAAACTTGTATGACAATAGTTTGCGGCAAATTGAAATGATTAGTTTTCAACAAACATCTAAAAAAATAATTTTATGGGTTTATTAAGTGGAAAAACAGCCCTTATTACAGGTGCTGCTCGTGGAATCGGTAAAGGCATCGCTTTGAAGTTTGCTGCCGAAGGTGCAAATATTGCATTTACAGATTTGGTTATTGACGAGAATGGAAAAGCAACAGAAGCTGAAATCGCAGCTTTGGGTGTGAAAGTAAAAGGCTATGCTTCTAATGCTGCTGATTTTGCACAGACAGAGGAAGTTGTGAATCAGGTTAAGGCTGATTTCGGTTCAATTGATATTCTTGTGAACAATGCCGGTATCACAAAAGACGGTCTCATGCTTCGTATGAGTGAGGCTCAGTGGGATGCTGTTATTGCTGTGAACTTGAAGTCTGCATTCAACTTTATCCATGCTTGTACTCCTATTATGATGCGTCAGCGTGGCGGCTCAATCATCAATATGTCGAGTGTGGTAGGTGTTCACGGTAATGCCGGCCAGTGTAACTACTCTGCTTCTAAAGCCGGATTGATAGCTTTGGCAAAGTCAATCGGTCAGGAAATGGGCGCAAAGGGAATCCGTGCCAATGCCATCGCACCGGGATTCATTGAGACTGCTATGACTGCCGCTCTTCCTGAGGACGTGCGTAAGGAATGGATTCAGAAAATACCTCTCCGTCGTGGCGGACAGGTTGAGGACATTGCAAATACTGCGCTTTACTTGGCTTCCGACCTCTCAAGCTATGTTTCCGGTCAGGTGATTCAGGTTGATGGCGGAATGAACATGTAATTTGTTTTCTTCCGGGATTATAAGTCAGCATGGCATTTTCTGAATACAGAAAGTGTGGCAGGCTTATAATCCCGAATTTTTTTTAATATATATTGGAAATGACTGTTGTTTACGAGGATAATCATCTCATAATTGTAAATAAAAACAGTTCGGAGATTGTACAGGGAGACAAAACCGGTGACAAGCCTTTGTCTGAAATCGTAAAAGAATATATCAAGGAAGCTTATGCAAAACCGGGAAACGTCTTTCTTGGGGTTGTACACAGGCTTGACCGTCCTGTCAGCGGACTTGTCATGTTTGCCCGTACCGGAAAAGCTCTTGCCCGACTAAATGATATGTTTCGCAATGGTGATGTACATAAGACATATTGGGCTATTGTGGGAAATGAGCCTTTGCAAAAAGAGGGTACGCTGGTCAACTGGCTTGTAAGAAACGAGAAGCAAAATAAATCATACGCATACGACAGGGAGGTGCCTAATTCTAAGAAGGCGGTTCTTGACTATCGTCTGATAGGAAAAAGCGACAATTATTTTTTGATAGAAGTGGATTTGAAGACCGGACGTCATCATCAGATACGTTGTCAACTTGCCAAAATGGGTTGCCCGATAAAGGGCGACCTGAAATATGGGGCGAAACGAAGCAACAGAGACGGGAGTATATCTTTGCTTGCGCATTGTATGGAGTTTGTCCATCCTGTATCGAAGAAGAAAATACATGTAGAGGCACCTCTGCCTGACGATGTGCTGTGGCATGGCTTTTCTTTATTGTAATGTTGCTTGAAAAAAAGAAGTTTCCTGTCGATAATATTGATTGCAAATCTGTATTGGCAGGAAACTTCCTTTTTTTGTACTTCATCTTTCTTGTTTTCTTGTCTGGCATTTTGCGTTATATGTGTCAGGTCATACTACGCACATAATCTTAATCTGGGAATTTCCTGTTTCTCTAATCCTTAGTAGTTTTTGTACGTGAGTCCGGTGTAATAATTTTCATCGAAAGTTGGTAATCATTGCGTTGTTTTGTTGCATTAAGTCTGATGAACAATCTGAATGGACGCTGTTGGCATCATCATTTTGATTGAATCTAAGGAATGTCCGCAGCTATCTATAAATTGTTCTGCTGTTCTGCAAATGCAATATGACGGCTGTCTAAATTCAAAATCTCCATATTAATTCTCAAATCCGTACTGTGATTTTGAGAATTTTGTGTGCAAGAAATCTTTTTTTCTCCCCACTCGTTTTTCAAATCCGCCACACAAAATTTTCAAATCTGTACTACGGATTAAAATCCGCAATGCCGATTAGAGATTAGGGTGTGCTATTCCAACATTTACGGAGCAGACAAAAAAGGAAGTCTGCAACGAAGCACGGACATTATTATATTGGCATGGGGATGAACTTGCGGAGAACTTTGCAGAAATACTTTATGGAAAGCCGCTCGTATTATAGAATAGTTATCGCTTTTTTGCGAGCTTACGTATGATTTCCTTGTTTATCTTGAATATTCGCTGGTTCTTCTTGAAGTTATTTTGTAGAATTTCTTCCGATTGGCTATATATACTATAGAAATGTTCCACTATCAGGTTTTGCAAATTCTCAGCCACGTCCTTAACCCCTTCTGTTGGGGGACAGACACATTTTAACCCGTTTGGAATAATTTCTATGTCTATGTCCTTGCCCGACATTATCGGGTCGCCGTCATAATGTATAAATCCGGATTCGGAACGTTTAATGTGTATTTTCCTGCATCTGAAAGTCTTTACAAAACTGTTCTGGTCAATAGTCCCTTTGAATAATTGGAATACAATTTGCGGAGTGTCTATGGCATTGAACGGTTCTACGATGGTGACATCCATCATGCCGTCGTACACAGAGGCTTTTGGAGCTATATAGGCATTATTACCATATTGTGAGGCATTGGCGCATGATATGATGAATGCCTTGCAGGTGGTCTGTCCTCCGTCACATCCTTCCATTGTAAGCTCGTAATGCTCAGGAGTGTACTGAAAGCCGTTTTTGAGTATGTTCTCAAGATAAGTGAGCGGTCCTCTTTTCCCCGATTGAGCGAATTTCATGGATACAAGGGCATCGAAGCCCATTCCGCATGTGCAGAAAAACGGGTGTTTGTCAATTATTCCATAATCCATCAGGCGGGTTTCTGCTGAGTTTATGGTGTGGATAGCCCCCATAGGGTCAATGGGGATGTGGAGATGGCGTGCCAGACCGTTGCCGGAACCGCATGGGATGATGGACAATGCCGTGTCAGTATGCACAAGTGCGCGGGCAATTTCGTTTACTGTGCCGTCACCGCCTATGGCGCATACAATGTCTACCCCATGCCTTGACGCGCTTTCGGCTATTTCAGTGGCATGTCCGACATAGTTGGTCCGTACTATGTCGTAATCATATTTGCTCTTGTCCAATTGCGTCTCGATAAGTTTGATGATGAGCTTCTTGCCGGTCGCACCAGACAAGGGGTTTACAATAAATACGATTCTTTTGTTGTCCGCCATATACTGTTACGTAGAAAAAAAGTAATTTAGGAAGCGCAAAATTACAACAAATCGTTTTTATCTGCGGTTGATTATATATTGTTTTTGATGAAAAAACATTTTTTTGAGTAAAATGAATGTTGTAAAACAGTTTTTTATTAAATTTGCAGCCTGTTGTTACGGCAACAGTCGAGTATATATCAAATAAATAACAAATAAAGTGTCGTATCGGTCTTCTTTTGGAAAACTGAGACATATATTTGACTATGGGTTTATTACAGGAAAAATTAAGCAAGTATAGAGAACCTCAAAAGTATATGGAGATGGGGATCTATCCTTACTTTAGAGAAATTGACAGTCACCAGGATACTGAAGTGACTATGAGCGGTAAGAAAGTGCTCATGTTTGGTTCCAATTCATATATGGGACTTACTTATGACAAGCGTATTGTTGAGGCTGCTATCAATGCTACGAAGAAGTATGGTACAGGTTGTGCAGGATCACGCTTTCTTAATGGTACGCTCGATTTACATATTCAGCTCGAACACGAATTAGCAGAGTTTGTGGGCAAGGATGAGGCTTTGGTCTATTCTACCGGATTCACAGTCAATTCTGGTGTCGTTTCAAGTCTTACGGGGCGTAATGACTATATTTTGGGCGATGACCGCGACCATGCGTCTATTGTAGACGGAAGACGTCTCTCATATTCTACTTTCTTGCATTATAAACATAACGACATGGAGGACTTGGAACGTGAGTTGAAGCGTTGTCGTCCGGAGGCGATAAAGCTTATCGTGACGGATGGTATGTTCTCTATGGAAGGTGACCTTGCGAAGTTGCCGGAAATCGTGGAGCTGAAGAAGAAATATAATGCAAGTATTATGGTGGACGAGGCTCATGGATTGGGTGTTTTCGGACGTCAGGGTAGAGGAACTTGTGACCATTTCGGTGTGACAGACGATGTTGACCTTATCATGGGTACTTTCAGCAAGTCTCTTGCTTCTATAGGCGGCTTCATAGCTGCTGACAAGGATACTATAAACTGGCTTCGCCACACTTCCCGCACATATATATTCAGCGCAAGTAATACTCCGGCGGCAACGGCTGCGGCTATGGAGGCTCTGCATATTATACAGCAAGAACCTGAGCGTCAGGAGAATCTGTGGAAAGTTACTAATTATGCTCTGAAATCGTTTAAGGAGGCAGGATTTGAAATAGGCGGAACGGAAAGTCCTGTCATACCATTGTATGTCCGTGATACGGAGAAGACTTTTGCTGTGACTAAGCTGGCTTTTGACAAGGGTGTGTTTATCAATCCTGTTATACCGCCGGCATGTGCTCCTCAGGACACTCTTGTTCGAGTGGCGCTTATGGCAACACATACAAAAGAACAGGTCGACAGATGTGTCTCTATTCTTGTGGACTGCTTCAAGGAACTGGGTCTGCTTTGATGGACATGTTATGGAAGAGTTTCTTCACGGCATGCTCGTGAGAAAAACGGATATGGAAAGCGGAAGAGAGCGCGATTGTTCTCTTCCGCTTTTTTTAGATTCAAACCTCCTTGCTTTCAGCGACTGCAAAAGTTGGGAAATTTCTTATATTTTTACTTCGCAGGTTTGTAGTCTTTTTGTATCTTTGCAGAAAATATAAAAACTCCAGAAATAAAATGTGCGGAATTGTTGGATATTTAGGCAAGGGAAATGCATTTCCTGTACTTATAAAGGGCTTGAAACGCCTTGAATACAGAGGCTATGATAGTGCAGGTGTTGCTCTTATAACTGATAGTGGAGAGCTTGAGGTTTATAAGACAAAAGGACGGGTATCCGAGCTTGAAACATTTGTGTCTGGCAAAGATACATCCGGTAGCATAGGCATTGCTCACACACGTTGGGCGACACATGGTGAGCCTAATTCAACAAACGCTCATCCGCATATTTCGACATCAGGCAATCTTGCAATCATACATAATGGCATTATTGAGAACTATTCATCCTTGAAGGAGGGACTGTTGTCCAAAGGAGTGCAGTTCAAAAGCAATACGGACACGGAAGTGCTTGTGCAGCTTATCGAATATGTACAAAAGAAAAAGCAGTTAAGCTTGTTGACGGCAGTCCGCATTGCTTTGCGTCAGGTTATAGGGGCATATGCCATTGCGCTTATAGACAAAAGCAATCCAAATGAAATTATTGCAGCCAAAAAAAGCAGCCCTTTGGTTGTGGGTATTGGCAAGGATGAGTTTTTTTTAGGCTCGGACGCATCACCAATAATAGAATATACGGATAAGGTCATCTATCTTGATGATCAGGATATAGCTGTGATACGGAGAGACAGTAAAGATGTGGATATAGTCAATCTCTACAATGAAAAAACCGATCATGAGATAAAGACCGTAGATTTGAATATCGGACAGATAGAGAAAGGTGGTTTTCCGCATTTTATGTTGAAGGAAATCTTTGAGCAACCTGAGTGTCTGAAAGACTGCATGAGAGGCAGGGTGAATGTAGGTGCCAATAACGTGGTGCTGTCTGCTGTGATAGACCATAAGCAGAAACTTCTTAATGCCCGACGCTTTGTCATTGTGGCTTGTGGGACAAGTTGGCATGCCGGATTGATTGGCAAACAGCTTATAGAGAACATTTGCCGCATACCGGTGGAAGTCGAATATGCGTCGGAGTTCAGATACAATAATCCGGCTGTGGATTCCCACGATGTGGTGATAGCCATATCGCAGTCTGGTGAGACGGCTGATACTTTGGCGGCTGTTGAGTTGGCAAAGCAAAAAGGAGCCTTTATTTACGGTATCTGTAATGCAATCTGCTCTTCAATACCTCGGGCAACGGATACCGGCTCGTATATTCATGTTGGACCGGAGATAGGAGTTGCAAGTACAAAAGCATTTACAGGACAAGTGATGGTGCTGACCATGCTTGCTTTGGCATTAGGCAAAGAACGTGGCACGATTGGAGACGTTGAGTACAGGAAGCTTGTATTTGAACTTCACTCTATTCCGGAAAAGATGAAAGTCCTTCTGAAAGACTGCGAGAGAATAGAGGAAATATCCCGTATATTTACGTATGCGCATAATTTCTTATACCTCGGACGTGGCTACAACTATCCTGTGGCATTGGAAGGTGCCTTGAAATTGAAGGAAATAAGTTATATACATGCAGAGGGGTATCCTGCGGCAGAGATGAAGCATGGGCCGATAGCTCTTATCGATGAGGAAATGCCTGTGGTGGTGATTGCGACAAAGAATCCTTTATATGATAAATTGATAAGCAACATACAGGAAATAAAAGCAAGACGTGGCAGAGTGATAGCCATCGTGTCGGAAGGTGACACAAGAGTCAAGGCTTTGGCGGACGATTGTATAGAGTTGCCTCATACAGTGGAGTGTCTGGAACCTTTACTTGCAACGATTCCGCTTCAGATGTTGGCTTATTATATCGCTGTTTGTAAAGGCAAGGATGTGGACCAGCCGAGAAATCTTGCGAAATCGGTTACTGTAGAGTAAAATATGCTCATCTCTTATAGCGGGCGATTTGCAGGAGTAATTGAAGTTTGGATTTGCTTTGATACAGCATCTTGAAAGCGAAGTGACGGATTAATAAGATGTATATTAAAATTAGGTAGAAAGAAAAAATATTATGGAGCCTCTCAAACATGAATGTGGAATAGTAATGATTCGTCTGAGAAAGCCGTTGGAGTATTATCAGCAGAAATACGGCACTTGGATGTATGGCTTGAACAAGCTCTATCTTATGATGGAGAAGCAGCATAATCGAGGTCAGGAAGGCGCAGGTATCAGTTGTGTGAAAATAGAGGCTGAGCCTGGCGAGGAATATATGTTCCGTGAGAAGGCTCTTGGATCAGGAGCTATTACTGAAATATTCTCGAATGTACACGAAAATTTTCATGGTTATACATCTACTCAGATAAGTGATGCTTCTTTTGCAAAAAGTAATCTTCCGTTTGCCGGAGAATTATATATGGGCCACCTTCGGTACTCAACTACCGGAAAGAGTGGTCTTTCTTTTGTCCATCCGTTCTTGCGCCGTAATAATTGGAGGGCAAAGAACTTATGCTTATGCGGAAACTTCAATATGACGAATGTGGATGAGGTGTTTGCGGAGATAACAAAGACAGGGCAGCATCCTCGTATATATAGCGATACATATATAATGCTTGAGCAGGTTGGACACAGACTGGATCGCGAGGCGGAACGGTTGTTTGTACAAGCTAAGGAAAAAGATCTGTCGGGCTATGATATAACGAATTATATTGAGGAGAACATAAGAATGGAGAATGTGCTTGGTACGGCTGCGCCTCTTTGGGATGGAGGATATGTGGTTTGCGGACAGACCGGCAGTGGCGAGATGTTCTCTATGCGTGACCCGTGGGGAATCCGTCCGGCTTTCTATTATTATGATGATGAGATTTTAGTGGTGGCAAGTGAGCGTCCTGTAATACAGACAGCCCATGGACTTGAATATGAGAATATAAAGGAGTTGTTGCCAGGACAGGCTGTCATTGCCGACAAACGGGGAGAAATTCGCTTTTCTCAGATTCTTCAGCCTAAGGAAAATCAGGCATGTTCGTTTGAGCGGATTTATTTTAGTCGTGGATCAGACCGTGATATATATCAGGAACGGAAATCATTGGGAAGACAGTTGCTGAATCCTATATTAAGGGCTATAGATTATGACATTGACCATACTGTATTTTCTTTTATTCCAAATACGGCTGAAGTGGCATACTATGGAATGTTGGATGGATTCAAAATGTATGTCAATGAGCTGAAAATAAAAGAGATTGAAGCTTTAGACCATAAACCTACTCATGAGGAACTTGCTTCTATATTAAGTTCAAGAGTGAGAAGTGAGAAAGTGGCGATAAAGGACATCAAGCTTCGTACTTTTATAACGGAAAGCAATTCGCGTAATGATTTGGCAGCACATGTTTATGATATAACATATGGTTCACTGGAACCTTATACGGACAATCTTGTAGTGATTGACGACAGTATTGTGCGTGGCACGACATTGAGGGAAAGTATTATAAAGATACTTGACCGTTTGCATCCGAAGAAAATAGTGATTGTGTCTTCGTCTCCACAGGTTCGCTATCCTGATTATTATGGCATAGACATGTCGAAAATGAGCGAGTTTATTGCATTTAAGGCGGCTGTAGAGTTGTTGGAGGACAGAGGAACGGCTGATGTGATAAAGGCTGTTTATGACAAGTGTGTGCAGCAGGCAGGCTTGCCTAAGGAACAGATGGTGAACTATGTAAAAGATATCTATGCTCCGTTTACGGATGAGGACATTTCGAAAAAGATGGTAGAGATGTTGCGTACACCGGAAGTTGGAAGTGACATCGAAATTGTATATCAAAGCCTTGAGGGACTACATCATGCTTGCCCTAATCATCCTGGTGACTGGTATTTCTCTGGGGACTATCCAACTCCTGGAGGGGTACGGCTTGTGAATAGAGCATACATTGATTGGTATGAGAATGTATACATGAATGGTAAATAATACAACAACAAATCATAACATAATGAGAAACGTAACACTTATTTTAGACGACGGAACTCGCTTCCACGGTAAATCATTCGGATATGAGAAAGCTGTGGCAGGGGAGGTTGTTTTTAACACGGCGATGACAGGTTATCCTGAAAGTCTTACAGATCCATCTTATGCCGGTCAGTTAATGGTACTGACGTACCCTTTGATTGGAAATTATGGGGTGCCGGCATTTTCGTTTGAGGAAAACGGACTTGCCACTTTCATGGAAAGTGAGAAAATTCATGCAGAAGCCATTATTGTCAGTGATTATAGTACTGAGTTTTCGCATTGGAATGCTAAAGAAAGCCTTTCTGAATGGTTGAAGCGTGAGCAAATACCGGGAATTACAGGCATTGACACCCGCGAACTGACAAAAGTGCTGCGCGAACATGGTGTTATGATGGGAAAGATTGTTTTTGATGATGAGCCTGAGAATATCCCTACAGCTCAATACAGTGGGGTGAACTATATTGCGAAGGTGTCTTGCAAGGACATTATCCGATATAATGAAGGTGCTGGAAAGAAGGTGGTTCTTGTTGATTGTGGAGTGAAACAAAACATTATAAGGTGTTTGTTGAATCGCAATGTGGAAGTCATACGTGTTCCATGGAATTATGATTTTACGGATATGGAGTACGATGGATTGTTTTTGGCTAATGGTCCTGGTGATCCTGATACAGCTGTGGAGGCTGTGGAGAATATCCGTAAGGCTATGGCTAAAAATGCAAATCTTCCTATCTTTGGTATTTGTATGGGAAATCAGCTTCTGGCAAAAGCCGGAGGAGCGAAAATATACAAGCTGAAATATGGACATAGAAGTCATAATCAGCCCGTACGTCAAGTTGGAACGAACCGTTGCTTTATTACAAGCCAGAATCATGGATATGCTGTAGATAATGATTCGCTTGGCAGTGACTGGGAGCCTTTGTTTATCAACATGAATGATGGCTCGAATGAAGGAATCAAGCATAAGACCAACCCGTGGTTCTCTGCACAATTCCATCCTGAAGCAGCCAGCGGACCTGTAGATACGGAGTTCCTGTTTGATGATTTTGTACAACTGCTATAATTGCTGTAATTAAATGTAAGACAGTATGTGCTGTTTTACAGAATCAAAAAGAAAAGAAACAACAATGAAAGACGAGAATATAAAGAAAGTCCTGATATTGGGTTCAGGCGCACTAAAGATAGGCGAGGCTGGTGAATTTGATTATTCTGGTAGTCAGGCTTTGAAAGCTCTTAGGGAAGAAGGTGTTGAGACTGTGTTGATTAACCCTAACATTGCAACAGTACAAACATCCGAGGGTGTGGCGGACAGAATTTATTTCTTGCCAGTTACTCCGTTTTTTGTAGAGAAAGTCATTCAAAAAGAGCAGCCGCAAGGTATTCTTTTGGCTTTTGGAGGACAGACTGCCTTGAATTGTGGTGTGCAGCTGTATGAACAGAAAATTCTGGAAAAATATAATGTCAAGGTACTTGGAACTCCAGTACAGGCCATTATCGATACAGAAGACCGTGAACTTTTTGTGAAGAAGCTTGATGAGATTGATGTCAAGACCATTAAGAGCCATGCTTGCGAGGATATAGATTCTGCAAGATTGGCTGCAAAGGAATTGGGCTATCCGGTAATTATCCGTGCGGCATACGCACTGGGCGGATTGGGTTCCGGCTTTTGTGATAACGAGGCAGAACTGGACAAAATTGCAGAGAAGGCTTTTTCTTTCTCACCTCAAGTGCTCGTAGAGAAGAGCTTGAAGGGATGGAAGGAGATAGAATATGAAGTTGTACGTGATAGATATGACAACTGTATAACCGTTTGTAACATGGAGAATTTTGATCCTCTTGGAATACATACGGGAGAGAGTATTGTCATAGCTCCAAGTCAGACTCTTACTAATTCTGAGTATCACAAGTTGCGTGCATTGGCTATCAAAATCATCCGTCATATAGGTATTGTGGGAGAATGTAATGTACAATATGCGTTTGATCCTGAATCGGAAGACTACAGAGTGATAGAAGTAAATGCACGTTTGTCTCGCTCTTCGGCTTTGGCATCGAAAGCTACGGGATACCCTCTCGCTTTTGTCGCAGCCAAGCTTGGTATGGGATATGGTCTGTTTGAGCTGAAAAACTCTGTGACAAGGACTACCAGTGCGTTTTTTGAGCCTGCACTCGATTATGTGGTGTGTAAGATACCTCGTTGGGACTTGGGTAAATTCCGTGGTGTAGATCGCGAATTGGGCAGCTCAATGAAGTCTGTTGGTGAAGTAATGGCAATTGGACGTACATTTGAGGAGTCAATTCAGAAAGGTCTTAGAATGATTGGCCAGGGATTGCATGGATTTGTGGGAAACAAGGAGTTGCAGATTGAGGATATTGATAACGCGCTTAAGGCACCAACAGATAAGCGTGTGCTGATTATTGAAAAAGCCCTTACTTTGGGATATACTATAGACCAGATTCATGACCTTACTAAAATTGACAAATGGTTCTTGCAGAAGTTGCAGAACATAAGGAACACCTACATCGAACTTCAGAAAAAAGGTGCGTTGGATAATGTGGACGCTGAGTTGATGCGCCGTGCAAAAGTGGAAGGATTTACTGATTTCCAAATAGCGCGTGCGATTGGGCTTGAGGCTCAGATTGACAGCGAGGCGGCTATCGGTATGGTACGTAAGTACCGTAAGGAGCAGGGTGTGCTGCCTGTTGTAAAGCAGATAGACACACTTGCTGCGGAATATCCGGCTCAAACCAATTATCTTTACCTTACTTATAGCGGTGTTGCCAATGATATAAAGTATGAGAACGACAAAAAATCTATCATCGTACTTGGTAGTGGTGCTTACAGAATAGGTTCGAGTGTAGAGTTTGACTGGTGTGGTGTCCAAGCACTCAATACCATACGTAAGGAAGGCTTCCGCTCTATTATGATTAACTATAATCCGGAAACAGTGTCTACAGACTATGACATGTGTGATCGTCTGTATTTTGATGAGCTTACATTTGAGAGGGTAATGGACATTTATGAGCTTGAATGCCCTCACGGAGTCATTGTTTCTACTGGTGGTCAGATTCCTAACAACCTTGCCATGCGTCTTGATGCGGAGCAGGTGCCTATTCTTGGAACTTCAGCCAAGAGCATTGATAATGCGGAAGACCGCGACAAGTTCTCTGAGATGCTCGACCGTATAGGGGTGGATCAACCAAAATGGAGCGCATTGACTTCTATGGAAGATATACATCAATTTATTGATGAGGTCGGTTTCCCGGTACTTGTCCGTCCAAGCTACGTGCTTTCCGGAGCGGCAATGAACGTTTGCTCTAACGAAGAAGAGCTGGAGCGATTCCTTCGTTTGGCAGCGAATGTGTCGAAAAAGCATCCGGTTGTTGTTTCTAAGTTCCATGAGCACAACAAGGAAATTGAGATGGATGCTGTTGCGCGTGATGGTGAGATTATTGCATATGCAATATCCGAACATATTGAATTTGCTGGTGTACACTCCGGAGATGCGACTATACAGTTCCCACCGCAGAAACTCTATGTGGAGACTGTCCGCCAGATAAAGAAGGTGTCTCGACAGATAGCTAAGGAATTGCATATATCAGGTCCGTTCAACATTCAGTTCCTTGCAGAAAAGAACCATCTTAGGGTGATAGAATGTAACTTGCGCGCTTCTCGTTCTTTCCCGTTTGTCAGCAAAGTCTTGAAGATAAATCTCATTGAGATTGCCACTAAGATTATGCTTGGATTGCCGGTAGAGAAACCAGCCAAGAATCTTTTTGATTTGGACTATGTGGGAATTAAGGCATCTCAGTTCTCTTTCAATCGTTTGCAGAAGGCTGACCCTGTACTTGGAGTAGACATGTCCTCAACAGGCGAGGTTGGATGTCTTGGTGATGATACGGCATCTGCATTGTTGTGCGCCATGTTGTCGGTAGGCCACCGCATACCAAAAAAGAATATATTGCTTTCAACCGGAACAGGAAAGCAGAAGGCAGAAATGCTGGACGCTGCACGGCAGTTGATAAACAACGGATATAATTTGTATGCTACAGGAGGTACAAGCCGCTATTTGGCAGACAACGGTATAGATAACACTCTTGTCTATTGGCCAAGCGAGGCACCGCAACAGCCTCAGGCTCTCGACTTGTTGCATAATCATGAGATTGATTTGGTTGTCAATGTGCCGAAAGACCTTACTGTATCGGAACTTTCCAATGGATATAAGATTCGTCGTGCTGCTATAGACCTGAACATTCCGCTGATTACCAATTCGCGCCTTGCGTCAGCATTTATTGATGCGTTCTGCTCTAAAAGTCTTGACGACATTGCGATAAAGGCATGGGAAGTGTATTAATAGATTAATCTCTTTATAGAATAGAATGAAACACAGGGATATTCAGATATAAAGCATCTCTATATCTCTGTGTTTGATTTTTGCAAAAAAAAGGAATGCTGCTTCCCGTCAAAAGCAATAAATAACTGAATATGAGAATTGATATTATAACTGTATTACCCGACTTGTTCGGCAGTTTTTTTGATGAGTCCATAATTGGCAGGGCACAGCAGAAAGGACTTGTCGAGATTCGTGTACACAACTTGCGCGATTATACAAAGGACAAACACAAAAGAGTGGACGATTACCCTTTTGGAGGAGGTTCGGGGATGATCATGCAGATTCAGCCTATCGCCGACTGTATCGCTTCATTGAGAGAGCAGCTTATGGCAGAGAAAGGGGAGGAGTATGATGAAATCATTTACACGTCACCTGACGGTGACTTGTTCTCGCAGCCTGTAGCCAACGAGCTTAGTCAGAAAAAGAATATCATTATTCTGTGTGGACATTATAAAGGTATAGACCAGAGAGTGCGTGACAAGCTTATTACCCGCGAATTGTCGGTTGGCGACTATGTCCTTACTGGTGGCGAGCTTCCTGCGGCTGTGATGACAGATGCTATTGTCCGTGTCATTCCTGGAGCGATAGGTGATAGCCAAGCCGCCCTTGATGACTGTTTTCAGGACGGTTTGCTTGCTCCTCCTATTTACACTCGTCCTGCAAACTATGAGGGATTCGGTTCTGTTCCGGAGATTCTTCTGTGTGGCGACCCAAAGAAAATACGTGAGTGGGAAATCCAGCAGGCAATAGAGAGAACGAAAGCTCTGCGCCCTAATTTGTTGGATGAGAAATGAGCGACAAAAATATTTATAACCAATAAAAATAAAAGTAATATGAAAGCAATATCAACATTGAATGCGCCTGCTGCTATAGGACCTTATAGCCAGGCTATTGAGGCAAACGGAACAGTGTATGTCAGCGGTCAGCTCCCTATTGACCCGGCTACCGGCAATTTTGTGGAAGGCGGAATAAAGGCTGAGGCACGACAAAGCCTGACAAACATAAAGAATATTCTTGCTATTGCCGGATTGGAAATGAAGAATGTAGTTAAGGTGACTGTGCTTTTGGCAGATATGGGCAGCTTTGCCGATGTGAACGAGGTGTATGCCGAGTTCTTCGAGGCTCCTTATCCGGCACGCTCTGCTTTTGCTGTCAAGGCTTTGCCTAAAGGTGGCAATATTGAGATAGAGGCGATAGCTGTAAGATAAAGTGTAGGGACATGGAAATATCCGATTTTCATCTTCCGGCTGAATGGGCAGAGCAAGAGTTGGTACAGCTTACTTGGCCGCATGACGAGACCGATTGGGCCTCGATACTTGATGAGGTCGAAGAGTGCTATTGCAATATGGCAAGGGAGATTGCACAGCGTGGCACTCTGCTCATTGTGGCTAAAGATACCCGGCACACCCGCCTGATATTGGAACGTCATGGCATCGCTACTGAGAATATACGGTTCTTTGAGTGTGACACGAATGACACTTGGGCCCGCGACCATGCGTTTATAACATGCGTTCAAGGGCATACCCGACTGCTTACTGATTTCTGTTTCAATGGTTGGGGCATGAAGTTTGCCGCAAACTACGACAATCAAATCAACCGAAAGCTGTCAGACAGCGGAATGTTGGAAGGAATCTATGTGCCATGCCTTGATTTTGTTCTTGAAGGCGGAGCGATAGAGAGCGATGGTTGCGGTACAATCATGACTACATCGTCCTGCCTCCTTGCTCCCAATCGCAATGATTCCATGACGCGTGAGGACATTGAGAAGCAACTGCTTGCTTTCTTCAATGCCAAACGTGTGTTGTGGATTCAACACGGATATTTGGCGGGCGATGACACGGACGGACATGTGGATACTCTTGCGCGTTTGTGTCCTGACAATACAATTGCATACATGAAATGCTCAGACATAAATGATGAGCATTTCAATGAACTGCAAATGATGGAAGATGAGCTTAAGTCGTTCCGTACACTTTCCGGAGAACCTTATCATTTGGTGCCGCTGCCGCTGCCGGACGCTGTGTATGGAGAGGAAGGGGAGCGTTTGCCCGCTACGTATGCAAACTTCCTTATTCAGACTACCGATGGCAGGAAGTCGGTCATATATCCAACCTATTCCCAACCGGACAATGACAGGATTGCCAAAGAACAATTGGCAAAAGCTTTTCCCGGTTATGAGCTTATAGGCATTGAATGCTCAACGCTTATCAAGCAGCATGGCTCGCTGCATTGCTGCACCATGCAATATCCGAAAGTTTAAGACTCCGGTATAGATACAGAAAAGTCCGTAAATGTTTTGTGACAATGCAGATTGAGATACTGCATTACACAAGCATTTACGGACTTTTTTTGTATCCTCTTTTGTACATTCAGGTTAAGAAAGCGGTCGTTTATAAGAACTGTCATTATTAATGGTTTTAGCCTTAACAATAGGCAGCCTTATTCCCACCTTGTACATTCGTACATATCCGGGGATTCTATCAAAGGTCGGTTCCTTTTCCCGATTGAAAGTAAAATGCTCCTCTTGCTCTTGGTCGGGATAGATTATCAGGCATTTGATGGGCAAAGATGTATTTTCGTCAAGACCGAGAAGTGAATATATTTTGCTTAAACGCGCATATCCTGCCACCTCTCTTGCGTCTTCTTTTGTTATGTTCGCTTCTTTGTATCTTGGCTTGTATTTCGCATCTATGATGTATGGGGACTGCCATAATTCAGGTTGGAGAAGATAGTCCAGTTCCTGATAGTTGGCATTCACATGATAACGGACTTCATGCTTGCCTGTGAACACCCGTCGCAGATGATGAAAGACATACAACTCGAATAGTTTGCTCATGTCAATCCAAAATGGAGGGGTTGGAATGTCTTGTTTCCCTACAAGAGTGATGTCATAACTGTATCGCCTCAATAGTAGTTGGGCAAACTCCAATGCCTGTGCGTACTCCTTATATATAGGGTTGCACTTGCAGTTTTTGATTGTTCTCACACAAACATCATCGCCTACGTTGCTAAAGTAGGGTTTGACGTAGCGAGCCTTCTCCATTAAAATATCCGTGTCGAAGACATTTTTGTACTCTTCCAATTGCTTCAAACAGAATGTCAGTGCCTTTTTGAGGATGCGGTTTTCTGGAGTGTCGATGTCATAAATCTGGTATTTGCAAATATTGTCGGTAATGTGTCCTTTAGCAAGGTTCTGCCTGATGTTTCGTCCTGCCATGAGCCTCCCTTTTATGGTGTTGCGCAAATTGTCTTCTACCAGATAGAAACTCTTCTTCAATCCTTTGCGGACGAGCCTTTGAATCATATTGATGTACTCTGTTACGAGAAAAACGCTTAACACATCGTGCTGTTGGTGAATTTTGATAGAAGGCTTGTTGAAATGTATCGTGACAAGGTGTTGGAGATGATTATAGTTTGCTGGCTCGGAGAGGGTATCGTTCAACATTCGCACATAGTCCACTTCAAAGCCATCGTTTATCTTAGGATTTACTTGGACGGCAACTTTATCTCGTACCACCCAGTCTATGCCTATAAAATATGACCCGCAGGCAAGGACTTTATCACCAATGCGGCGTAGAGACAAGCAAGGTTCTTTTTGTTCGCGACCTCGCCGAACTGCGTACACAACTTCTTCGCCATCATCCATGTATGGGATAATGGCTTTGCCATCGTCTGTCGGCAGATAAGTGCCGTTGTTTAGTTGCTCCTGAAGTTGGATGAGCGTTATCATTCCGATGTAAGTATATGGTTTAGTTCGTCAATCCTATCCTGTGCCTCATTTGTCAATATGCCATCTCGGACATATTCTTCAAGGAGTGGGATGATTTCAAATTTCAGTCTGTTCTTCACTTCGTTGTCGTCTTCCATGATGAAATAGCTATGACCAATCCATACATCTTCCGCTTTATACTCCTCACAGAGTGTTACCGCTGGAATAAGTTTTGTCTTGTCACAGGACTTGCTCTCTACATACTCGTCATAGTTTGCCACAAACAGCTCACTTACCTTGCGGAACAATTCCGTATTAAAGTGTTCCTCCTCTAACTCAATCGGTCTCACGGTGACGAATGCAAAACGTCTTCTGACAGCATAGTCGATTGTTCCGAGCGACCTGTCCGCAGTGTTCATCGTGGCAATCAGATATACGTTGGATGGTATGTAGAACGGCTTCTTTGAATAGGGAAGAATGACGCTTTCGGCATTTTTCCGTCCCTTGCGTTTGTCGGTCTCAAGCAGAGTAATCAGTTCGCCGAATATCTTTGCCACATTGCCGCGATTCATCTCGTCAATGACTATGACGTAGGGTTTGGTGTTTTCTTTCAATGTCTTGGACACTTCATATTTGTCCAATAGCATTTTTACCTTATCCAAACTCATTGCATTGAGGCGATAAATCGTGCCCAAAGTCATTGTTTTTCCATCGTTTAAGCTGACAATATCCTCTTTTAGTCCTTTTACCAGCCATTTCACTTTTCGCAAACGCTTGTAGTCGTCAAACTCGTCATGCCATTCATAGTCGCCTGTGACAATGCCGATAGCATCAATGGTACGGCTCGAATAGCAACTCATGACTACATCGCCGATTTTCATGGTGTTCATGAATGCGTTGAGGATATTTCGCCCTTCGCCATTGTGGATAGACCAGTCTGTTTGCTCAGTGATGTTCTCTCCATATCCGTCCCATCCGATGCGGATATATCCGTTTTTCATGCAATCCTTTCTCACAGGATTGTCTCCTGTACCGCATAAAGACACCTTCCAGATAGTAGTGTCATCAGAAATCTCAATATCCTTCTTTGTGGAAAGAGGCTTGTCCGCTTCATCACACAGTTTCTTGAATATGCCTGGCTCTATCTCGTAGGTCACTTGATTGTTTTCCACCACAGGGCGCAAACCCTCCAGCCAGTCCTCATAATCCATAGATTGGTGGAAGGTGGTGAACATGACCCTTCTGTCGCTCTTCAACTGGTTGTACTCTGCCATCAGTTCTTCACGAGTTGCATTCTCGGCATCAAAATCAGGGCTGCACAGACGCACCACCAATTCGGGAACACGGTATGTCTTACCTGTCCCAGGAGCACCCTGCAACACCAGATTCTGCCGCTTTCTCCATAGATTGACATAAAAATTATACTGAGAGTCTTTCTTATTCTTGTTTTCTCCCATACCTTTTTTGTCAGCATTCGATGACAATTCCACAAACGATTTTTCATGTATTGTTCCTGCCTCCATCTTGTCTTTGATTTCATTCACAATCTTCATATACTGCTTGTATTGGGGTACACTGTTAGGAATATCGATATCATATTTTTGATGTAGGTAAGCCCTGTTGGTGCTATCGAATGCAAGAAAGTCATTTGGGCAAATCCAAAACAGTGCCATCGTGATATTGATGTTGATACCATATTGTTTGATGACAACGTTGAATATGTCTTCAATATCCTCACCTTTGACTACTTTCTCAAACAAAAGCCAAAGGTTCTCTATGTCATATTTTTCTCTTCTATCTCTATAGCCGAAGAAATAAGAACGTTGGTTGTTCAGTGTGGGGATTCCCTCGAAGTCTGTGAGTGTATCGCTCTTCATATTGAACAGCTTCTTGAACAGGTTTACTGAATTGATTCTGTTCGCAGGCTTGATGCCACGGTTAAACAGTCCGAAAACCGTGAAGGGATCTACATCGGTAAGCAAATCATCCTCACCTTTATTGTCATGCAGATATTTTGCCAGTAATACCTCCTTGTTCTTGTATATCAATGAGAGCAGAGAGGTACGGTCGTTGCGGTAGTTTATCAACTTTTCCGCAAATTCCTTATAGAAAGGAATCCATGTATATTTCATATATCGTCTTGTTTAGAGCCTGTTTTTTTATGATTGAAAACTTTTTCTATTAAAGTTTCAGTATCAGCCAAATAGTTTCTTTGAAGCGACCAAACTAAAAAAGATGTATCGGATTGATTTAACGGAAACCGGATGCAATGTATAACAAAAATATAGAATGTGCAAGAATGAAAGCGAAAATATGATTTACAAATGGTTTTGGAATATCGGGTTGAGGTCTCCCTTTAATGATTCCGGTTTAAAAGAGTGCAGACAGAAGTAGAATCCGTTGTTTGAACATGTTCAATATAACTTTTCTCAACGGGTATTTTTAGAAAAAGATAATTGACAAAATGTCAGTTGGATTAAAAACCTCGATTTTAACATCTCGGGCATCTGTTTTGGGTTTGGAATGCACGCAATGTAGTTTGTATTAATCTAAGTGTCAGATAATCAGATAGATACAATTTTACCCTAAAAGGTACAGTTTTAGGTCAAAAACTAAGGGTAGGACACAAAATAGGATGTGTTGATAATCAGTGAGTTACAAAAAAATGTCCTTAAAAATGTCTTTTTTCAGGTTTAAAATCCATTTTTGTTTTTCGGAGCGTGGAAAAGACGGTTGCCATCTTTTTGAGGAGGTGATACGGGAAAATGCCCGATTTTTACTCGAAAAATGGGCTTTGAAAATTTTGTTCACCTTGAAAATAAATTTTGTTCACCTTGCGAAAAAAATCAGTGTGCCTTGGAAATAAATTTTCAGCACCTTGTAATTTTGACTTTTTGGGCACTTTTGGTAAGAAAGGGTGTGTTTCAGCTTGAAATTATATATCTTTTAGTCGGTCGAATTGTCCTTTTCGCCTACTCGGTTTTCGATGTTCAAAACCCGCCGTAGAATCGCTCAAATGCAATCGAGGTAAGGCTCGGTCGATTTTGAGCGATTCTACGAGGGTCGGATTTTAACATGTTGTATTTGGCAAAGTGTGTTATGTAATAGATTTATTGTGTCTTATTGCTGTAATTTTGTATGTCTTGCAAACTTCTTGCTTTGAGAACTCTGTTGAAAACACCTATATATTTTACCAATATATATAGAGTATGCCGGATATGGTGACAAAGAAAAATCCATACAGATTGTGGTGCATTGCCATAGCTCAAACTCATGTCCGTAACCGCGCTTTATTGCCTGAAATGTGATTTTTATGCCTGAATAATGTCCGAAAATGTGATTTCTGTTGTTTTATTTATCTTGAAAATGTGATTCTTGTAGTAGAATGATTGCCGAAAATGTGATAAATTAGGGGTTTTTGCATCTGAAAATGTGATTTATACTAAGAAGGATGACCTTCCATGAAAAGTGTTGACAGATTTGAGGACAATTAACCAATGTGGTTTATATGTCAGATGGTGCTCAACTGATTTACTTTACACGTTTTTCTTTATTGACTAAATTGGTTTACAGATTCGGTTCTGTGAACTTGTAAGATTATGGTTGGGCTGGACGGGATTAGGTCTGTGTAGAAGGGATACCATCACATTAGGTACAAGCTCCGCTAATCCGGCTGTTATACGTGTCTCAAACTAAACTTTACACCAAACAACATAAAATACTCGATATGTAGCAGATGATACCGAACTGCTACTACTATATTAAAGTAAAATGTGTGACTGGAAAATGACAGGAAAGCTGTCATTCAAATAAATAAGTGCAGTGGAAAAATACTGAAAAAGAAGTGTATGTACATGACCGTCTCATGCTATGAGAACACCAACATGGTGCAAAGTTACTTGTTTTTATTGAATCTGCTAAGTTTTTGGGAGATTTTTATTGGATGTATAAATTTATTCTACAATCGTTTGTCCCTTTATTGAAGCCTCTCCTCATAATTTTATTCTGCATTTTCAATTTAATACAGACACTTTTCACGGCTCATTTACATGAAAATGATTTTATTCCACACTCCCGTTTTGTTTACGATATGTTTTGCAATTATAACAGCACTATTATTGATGACAATTGATAATCAGCTTATTATACACAAATGTTCATCTCATAGCATGAGACGGTCAGCAAAAAATATTGGAAATAGCATAAACAGAGGGGATTAAGACATGAAAATTTGTTTACTCGATGGTGGCGCATTTCTGATAAGAAAGACCACTGTTAGCAAAGACATAAAATAGACGGAGAAACGATGATACTGGATAGTTCAGATTCTCTTTCTATAGCCCGGGGCAAAACAAGTGTTGGACAGATAGAAAATATTTGTCCAAGAAGCGGTGAACACCCTCAATCGAGCAGCTGGTGCTATCTTTATATGCATCGGGCAAAAGTCAAGTCCTTTGTCGACATCACCAACAAACATTTCAGATGCTTTGTTCATGAGACCATGTACAGATATGCCCGTGCAAAGAATGACACGGGCGAGATGCTCAAGCCCACTATCAGCGGGCTGGTGTTTGTACAGGGATACTCTGACGACATCAAGAACTATCTGCGGCAAAATTTCTCGGAATACCATCTTGCAATCAACTGTAGCACCAAGCGTATAGCCGTTATCAGCGACAGTGTGATGCAGCCGTTTATGCGGATCTCCGAATATGAGCCTACCCGTATCCGTTTTCTTATGCACCCTCTTGACCATTACGCTCAAGGCCGTCCGTTGGTCCGTTTCACCTCCGGCATTCTTCATGGATGCGAGGGGTATATTGTACGTATCGACCGCGACCGCAAGCTGGTGATGCAGATTGGCGACATGACCGTGGCCATAGGAAACATCCATAAGGAACAGTTTGAGAACATTGATGACATTGATGTGCCGGAGGAGATAAGGAATGCGCTGGACGGGAAGAAATAAACAGTTCTGTTTGTCCTTATTCGCAAAGAGTACATACGTTTTAAGACAAATAATATTGTTTTAGTAAGATGGCGATAAAGTCTTTATAAAATAATGGCAGGTAGATTTGTGATTGGCAAGTCTGCACTTGACTTATACCTAATGTATTATCAACATGTCATCTGTTTGTCAATCTATATTCCCATTTACAGAATAATCAAATTTACAAATAATCAATTTTGTTCCTCAAACTTCTTTTCCATGAGGCTATTACTCCCTTTTCATGCAGCTTTACCAGAGTAATTCCTCATGGTAAGAGGTTTTGAGAGGAAAGCCAAGTGCTTTTGAAAATCAAATATGAAACTTATAATCTGAACATCAGCATAATCTATACACATAATGAAAGAATT
>JAMPEL010000037.1 GCA_023665185.1 Roseburia sp. | reverse complement strand
CTCCTCCGTCACTTCGTGACACCTCCCCTAACTTAGGGGAGGAGCCTGGTTACCGAGTTAGTAGAGAAACTAACGTGTTGATTAACAAGGTATATAGTTCCTCCTCTAAGTTAGAGGAGGTGTCACGAAGTGACGGAGGAATCTGTCAGAAAATATCACAAAACACACTTACAAAAAGTAAGTAGCCTGTCAAATCCATAGGCAAACCATCACCCATACTAACCCTCCAACTCTATAATAAGCAAAACAAGTCACTCCAAATGTCGGATGAACTCAAAAAAAGGTGGCAACATCTTATATTGCCACCTTTCATGCCTGAATGAATATATTCGTTGTGCAACGGACTCATGTCAGAAACCAATTGTAAACAGTTCTATTCCTTCCTTCTTTCCCATGTTCCTGCTGTATTTCCTTTCCTGCGGGTTATTCCAGTGCTCAAACACTCCGAGACTTCCGGTTGCTGTGCCATTTGGACGGTACTCACCAAACTTGTCGTTTGTCCCTCGCGCCGCTTCCATCAGATAATTGTCGCAATGCTTGGAAGAGCCTTCCGGAAATTGTCTGGCACCGCTGAATCCTAATTTGTCGCCAAACTCGGCATAGAGAAAGTCGAGGCACACGCACTCGATGGCTACAGGGTCGAGCGACATGAGATAACAAGAACTCCATTGGTTGCCGAATGTCTTCCATTTGTCGCGCTGCGGATTAGGCGCGCCCACATTTGTCTGCATCCCATAAAGTCCGTCCACAATATGAAGCACGGTCTTTTTACCTAAGTTCGGGCAACCCATCAGGTCGACAAGGGCGGAATAATCACCATATTTCCCGTTCCGCTGATTGACGGTAGGAGTGTCGTGCATTCGTGCCGGAAACTGTATGGAGCCGAAATGGTTCTTCGCGCCTGCGGTGACTCCTGTAATCTCGTGCCCTTTGAGAAGGGACAGGTTTATAAGATAGTCGGCCTCCACCACTGCTTTCGGAAGTTTGCTTCCCAAAGCGACAGTAGGGTCGGTGTAAGTAATGGCATCCTCCACCCAGTCGGCGGCCTCCACTCCTTCCGAGCCGTTGGCACTCATCCATCTCACCTTCGGATAACGGCTGTGTGCGGGAGCATATATTCTGTCGGGAATGGCACGGGCTTTCCAGCTGAGTGTGGCGTCATAGACGACAATACATTCTTCCGGCACTTTGGCAAACTCAATCAATTGGCGGAGGATGGCGCACGTGGCTTGCGGCGACTGGTCAATCTCGTTGTCCCTGTCGTTGGTGTCAAAAGTATTGTTCAGGTTCACTTTGATGACGATTGTCTCGCCTGCCTTATATCCTCGTTTTCCTCTGGAATTGTTCTTGTTGTAATAGGTGAATATATTTTTCCACGCATCTTTGGGCGATTTGCTTCCTGTCAGTCCGCACAGCGACTTGTCGTACATCCCGTCCAATATCTCCGTGTCTATATTCCCCTCGTCCCACCAGTGTCCGGTTGTGCCGTCCCAACGTGCCGCGTCTTTGTTGTGTATGAATGTGACGCGTCCGGGATAAATGCCCTTGGCCTCGCCCATCGGACTGTTAGGAACGAACTGTTGGGCATGGGTGTGTGGGGCCGCCATGACGAAAAGCGATACAATTGTGGTTGTAATACTTGATAAGAACTTCATGTCTGTGATTTTTTTATTTGATGATTATGTATGGTTGTATAATTGAAATATGATTTTTTCTTTTCTGTTGGCATCAGCAGTGCTGCGTCCCGCCTATCTCTCAATCTTGTTCAATGCCTTCAAGTAGGCAGACGGAGTCACACCATATTCTTCCTTGAAAGCTCGCCTGAAACTCTCCGGTGTGGTGTATCCTACTTTCTCTCCTATCTCGGTCAAGGTGTATTTTCCGGAGAGCATCATCTCCTCTGCTTTGCGTATCCTTGTCTTACGGATAAATTCGACAGTGGAAAGGTTCGTGGCAGATTTCATCTTCCTGTATAAGTTGGAAGGACTCATGCACATTTCCGCAGCGAGAGACTTGACGTCAAATGTCTCAGAAGCATAGTTTTCCTCTATTATCTGGTTTATCCTACGCAAGAACTCCTTGTCATTGCCGCTCATGTCCTTACACGAGTCGCTTTCCGGCTCAATTTTCTTGTAGTGGAAGTCTATTTTGCGTGAGCGTATCAAGCCTTCAAGATAAGTGTTCTTATTCCACAAATGGAGCACGATGACAACAATGGCAAGTGCGGTGAGCAGATAGATGAGCTTTGCCCACCATGTAAGCCACAGTGGCGGTGCGATGTAGATGGCCAGTTGCTGGCAGGAGTCTTTCCATTGCTGACCTTTCATCCTTGCTTTCAGCTCAAATGTATAGTGTCCGTAAGGCAGATAGCTGAATATAGCCTCCCCACTCCCATTATCCGATATCCAAGTGTCGCTCAGTCCTTTCAACCTGTAGGAATACTCTACATTTCTGTTTAAGGCACAGTCGGCTGTACTGTAATTTATGGAGAAACTGTTTTGCCGGTAGTTTAGCCTTATGCCGCCTTTGTCTCCGGTGTACAGTTTCTGTCCCTCTTGCGTGTCGCGGTTCTTTCCGTTTGCAGATAAAGTGAGCCAAGTGATGAAAGAATCGGGGTGCTTGTCTGCCGCAAATATTGAGTCGGGGGAAAATGCGCAATAATATTTGCCTGTGGAGAAAATCATCTCTCCACTAAGAGTTCTTGCCGCGCTTCCGTGGACAAATCCGTCTGACGGGATTCCGTCACCCCAACTGTAGTTGAGAATGTCGTGTCCGACACCTATACAGCTTATTCCGGCTTTGGTGCCGCACCATATATTATTCCTGTCATCGGCAATGGCGGAGAATATGTAATCGCTTGGCAATCCTTCCGGGATGCCGTACACAATGCAGCTGTCAAGATTGTTCTCGGCAATACATGCAAGCCCTTCTCCGGTGGATATCCATATATTCCCTTTTCCGTCGCTTCGGATGTCATTGATGATGTTGGAGCAGAACCCGTCTTTAGTGTGATAGTTCTTGATTATTTTTCCGTTTGTGTCACATACATAGATGCCGCCGCCGTAAGTACCCGCCCATAGGCGAGATTGGCGGTCTTGATATATGCTCCATACGAAATTGACAGGGAAATAGAGTGTATTGACAACGTTCTTCTGTTTCGTGTCAATGATGTCCACTCCTCTGTTTGACGCGACAAACAGTCTGTTTTTCCCGTCAAATGCTATGTCGTGAATTTCCGGAAGGGACAATACGAGTCGCTCCGAATACGTGCCTGTCTCTTTGACATACAATTCCTTAGAATTGGAGATAAACCATTCCATACCATCCGCGCAGATGGTTTTCAGACTGTCGGTTTTTGTATGGCGGTCGTAACTTCTGAATAACGGCTGGCTGTGGGAATAGAAGTCCACTCCCTCACCGTCTCTGCCTATCCACACATTACCGAAAGAGTCTTTGAAAAGGCTTCTGACCATAGTATTGCCGCTGCCGCTGGAAGTTCCTTGTGAAGGCAGAGCTTCTGCAAGCACTTTCTCCGGACTGAAAAGCGGCTGGTTGAGTTTGATTGTCACCACCTCTGAAAACTCCGTCGCCACCCATATCTCTCCGTTGCCAGCTTCAATAATCTTGTGGACTGTGCCGGAGAGCTTGGGATGATATTTGCCGTAGTCCACAATGCGCTTTCGGGAGGAGTCCATCAATACGAGTCCTTCCCTTGTGCCGAGCCACAAATTGCCCTGACGGTCTGAACAGGAACAATAGACATTTTTGGAAGGAAGAGTGCCCAGGCGGTTTCCATAAGGGTAATGCCGTGCTGTCTTGTGCGAAATGTCTATGATGGAAAGTCCGTCATAGACATGACCTACATATAGGTTGCCGTCCCCATATTCGGCGGCAGTCCATACCTGGTCGCTGGGCATACCTGCAATTGTTTTCTTGCAGAAATGCTCAAAACATTCTGTATCAGAATTGTATCTGTCAATACCGCCCCAATATGTGGATATCCATATTTTTCCGCCGGGAGCATGGGATATTCCTGTAATGGAGTTGTCGGCGAGACTATTGTTGTCTTTCGGATTGTGCCTGAACACATGGAACGAACCGCTCATATAATTGAAGCAGACCAATCCATCGCGTGGAGTGCCAATCCACAATAAGTCTTTGGAGCGGTCGGCACAAACGCAGTTCAGTTCATTGGAGGTTAATCCGTCCGGGCGTTTTTTTAATGTGTAAAAATATTGTCCGTCGAACATGCAAAGTCCGTTGTCTGTCGCCATCCATATAAACCCGCGCTTGTCTTGTGTGATGTCTCTGACTTCATTGCCGCTGATTCCGTCAGATATGGTCAGATGCCGGGAAAAGAAAGGCTGGGCATAACTGAGCATACAACAGATTACACCAAGTATAAATGAAAGGAATCTGCGCAATGACATTAAACAGTTTTTTTTTATAGTACATGATGGACAACTCATAAATATAAGGGATACAACAATGGAAATCAGGGCGCAGCAGGGACTGGCGGAAGGCTCATGCGGAGAAGTTGTAATATGAAAATAGGAAGCAAGACCTAAAGTCTGCTTCCTATTTTCGATTCCTTCTTTTCAAACTCGGGGATTTATTCGCCCGGATTGATTGCACCTGCAGGACATGCGTCTGCACAAGTACCGCAGTCTACACAAGCGTCTGCGTCGATGACATACTTGCCGTCGCCTTCAGAAATTGCACCTGAAGGACACTCGCCTGCACATGTACCACACATCACACAATCATCACTAATTACGTAAGCCATAGTTCTTTACTTTTAGAATGTTTAGAATTAATGTTTCCTTTATCTTTACTTCAATGCCGCAAAGGTATAAAGAATTTGCGATATGCCCAAATTATATCGGACTTTGAAGTTTGATTTTTGCAAAAATACAATCTTGCAATTGCATTGTGCGGATGTGTTCCAAGAGTCTTCTCACTGTTTCTTGCGGGGCAGCACAAGTGTCTGTATGCTTGCTTCCATTTCCCTTATAAACTCCCGTTTGCTCTTTTCCGGCGCGTACACGAATCCTTCGGCTACAATCACGCGGTTGTTGACAGTGTCCACTTGCGCATACGATACGAAAGGTCCTCCCATCATGTCGTTTTCCATTTGCCACAATCCGCGTACTTCTTGTACGAAGCGTCCGTCAAACTCCCTGTTGCGCGACATTACGGAGCGGTGGTCGGTAGACATATACTGGTTGTCGTGTGCCCCTTTTATGTTTTCCATCATAAAAGAATCGCGCTTTTGCAGGAAATAGTCCAAAGTGAACGTTTCTGTAGAAGTATAAGGATAAGAATAGATGCAGACATTCAGCTTGTTGTCGCGCCCGTCGGAAGAAGCCCAGAAGAAATCCTGCCCGGCTTTCAGGGCACTGATGTCTTTGGGCGCATAGATGGTGCATCCAAACTGTTTCCGCGCCTGCGTAAGCACTTTCCCGCTGTGCGTGCGTCTCAGATACTCACGCTCTCTTGCCAGTTCCGCTTCTGTAAATATGTCCAGAATGTTTTCCTTGTTCTCACTGACAAGTTTCACGAAAGCGGCATTGTCCGGCGCACAGATAGTCATGATAATCTGCGGACGCGCATACACATCACGCACAATCTTCAACTCCGGCACTTTGTATTTCTTGTTCACTTCGGCTGTAATAATGTTCGCATACACCTTGAATGTGTTGTTGAAACTGGCAGGATTAATGGCTGTCATACGGAAACTCGGCTCAATCTGAGGCAGTCCGGGGATTTCAGATGTCACCACATCGGTAAGGACTGTACCTGAAGGTGTCTTCAGCCATTCCTTGTTAGCCACAACAAGCAGCTCGTATGGTGCGCTCGATGTCGTCTTATTAGAATAAGTGCGCCGACTCTCTGTCTTTTCGTGGTTGCCACACGACACAAGCATCAAGGCTGCGATAATAAACAGTATATTCTTCATATTTATTCTTTAGGTAAAGCAGGATTTTTCTTTAGGTAGAGCAGAGGCATTCTTTAGATAGAGCAGAATTATTCTTCAGATGAAACGGGATTCTTGCAAACGTACTTTCTTTCTACCGACAAGCATAACACGCTGCGTACCGTATTTGTTCCCGTAATCTTACAATAACTTGTACACTTCGTATCCGGCAAGAAGGAAACATCCGAGTCCGAAGTCATCGAAGTCAGGTTCGTTGCTGTATCCCACCGGTTGTGAGTCCTTCGGCTCTTTTCCTGTGCCTTGCACATATCCGAGGAAGCCGTTGTCGTGCAGGCATTCCTTCACCATCGTGTTCCATGTACTGGCAATAACCGGAAGATACTTGCCGCGTGGAAGTATGCCGTGGCGCACACCCCATGCCATGCCATAGATGAACAGGGCAGTGCCGGTAAGCTCCTTTCCACCGAAGTTCGACCCATCATGCAGGCTTACATTCCAGAATCTGTCCTCACGCTGACAGTTCAGCAATGCTTTGCTCATTGCCTTGAAATCTGCCTCATAGTCTTTGTAGTTCGCCGACATCGCCTTTATCTTTTTCCATTTCTTCTCATCAAGTGATTCCGTATAAGTCTGGCTTTTCTTTCCAATCATCATGGCATCCATTGTGCGCACCAGTGCGGCATATACCCAACCGTTGCCACGGCTCCAATAGCAGTCCTCTCCGTTGGGCTCACGATAGGGGGCAACGAAATCCTTGTCGCGCCACCACAGTCCGTCTTCCGCATTCCACAGTCCGCCGGCAAGGTCGTTTCGGCTGTAAGCATACATCTTCCAGCCTCTTTCCATGTACTTTGCGGCTTCTGAGTCATTGCCTTTCAGATGGGATATGCGTGCGAGTTTCGCCCATACCGGCAGTCCCATCTGTATGGCGTCAATCCATGTCCAGTCGCCGATAGTGGCATCGTTGTTCATCAGATTCCGCATACATTCCACTGTCGGCAGCAGATATTTGTCGTTTTCTCCGGATGGAGTCTGCTCATTATGCAGCATATAAATATCAAGATAAGTCTGCGAGCAGCAATAGTCGTCGGCATCACGGGTGGTGACACCGTTGCGTGGAGTCCATTGGTGTGCGGTGCCCCAATCGTTGATATACTTATAATATTGGTTGAATTTATCCTTGCGTTTTCTGCTCTCCGCTTCATCGTTGGCGTTCTTGCCGCTTTCCGCCAGCTGATTTTCCAAATCCATCAGTGCGGAAAGCCCCTCAAAATACACTCCGCGTGTCCACAAGTTGCTTGGACGCATCTTCTTTACAAAAGTCGGTGCTCCCGCATCCGGATATTTTGCGAGGAAATAGTCGTTGGCTTTTTCCATAGCAGACAAAATATCATTTCGTCCCAGCACATTTTGTGCTTCGGCAAGCAAACTACTTGTCGCCATACATATTGCGGCAACAGACAATCTCAGAAATCCAGTTATTCTCATAATAATTAGTTGGGTTATTAGTGTTAGGTTTATATGATTCGTCAATCAACAGCCGACAGTTCATTTTGTGGCTGCTACAAGATAGCTTTCAAGTTCATTGCCGGCAAGCCTCAGTTTAAATTCCCCGCGCTGCGCGATGGATATTGCTCCGGTCTCTTCCGATACGATGATGGCTATGGCGTCACTTTGTTGGGTAATGCCCAAAGCGGCACGGTGCCTCAGTCCGAGTTCCTTTGGTATGTTCAGGCTGTGCGATACCGGCAATATACATCCGGCAGCAGTGATGCGACCGCGACTGATAATCATTGCCCCGTCGTGAAGCGGACTGTTCTTGAAGAAAATGTTTTTGATAAGCTCCGTATTGATGTTGGCATCGATAAACTCTCCCGACTTGATGATGTCTGTGAGCGACATTCCCCGTTCAAGGATAATCAGTGCGCCTACAAGATTCTTGCTCATGTAGTCGCATGCCATTACAATCTGCAAAATCTCTGGATTCTGGTCTTCGTGCTCCTTGTTCCTTTCCTTCCTGAAGAAACGTCGCAGAAGTGAGAGCTTGCGTTGTGAGCCAAGCGTAAGGAAGAATCGCCTGATGTCTTCCTGAAAAAGGATAATGAGCGCGAGCACTCCCACACTGACCAGCTTGTCGAAAATGCTGCCCAGCAGTTTCATCTCCAGCACTTGCGACACGAGAATCCAAGTGACGATGAAGACGAGGATTCCGTAGAACACATTCAATGAGCCGGAGTCCTTCATCAACTTGTAAACATAATAAAGCAGGAAAGCGACACATAATATGTCTATCGCGTCCTTTATGCCAAAATCAATCATCAGATATTTTCATGTATTTTCTTTACGATAGTCACAGCCTCCACACACGCTTTCACATCGTGTACCCGAAGAATGTTCGCCCCTTCCAGCAGCGCGACTGTGTTGAGTACGGTCGTGCCGTTGAGCGCGTCTGCCGGAGTGCCTCCCAAAAGACGGTATATCATGCTCTTGCGCGATATGCCCACAAGGAGCGGCAGTTCAAGAATACCCAGCTTGTGGAGCTGCCGCATCAATTCATAGTTTTGATTCACCGTCTTCGCAAATCCGAAGCCCGGGTCGATGATAATGTCTTTCTGTCCCAAATCGCGCAGTTGCTGCACGCGTTTGGCAAAATAGAGCAGCATCTCTTTCAGCAAATCGTTATAGCTTGCCGCTGACTGCATCGTCTGCGGAGTGCCTTTCATGTGCATCAGGATATACGGTACACCCAATTCTGCCACAGTGCGGAACATGTTCTTGTCCATATCCCCGCCCGATATGTCGTTGATGATGTCTGCCCCATACTCCTCTACACACATGCGTGCCACGTCTGCCCGGAACGTGTCGACTGACACCACGGCGTCGGGATACATCTCGCGTACAATTCCCAGCCCGTGTCGCAGCCGCCTCATCTCCTCTTCTGGCGATATGTCATCGGCATCAGGGCGCGACGAATAGGCACCTACATCAATCATAGACGTTCCTTCATCGAATATCTCGCTTATCCTCGCTCTTATTTCCGCTTCCGTCTGTTTCCGGCTTCCCGAATAGAATGAGTCGGGAGTGACATTGAGTATGCCCATTACCTGCGGCTCGGAAAGGTCGACAAGTCGCCCCTTCACATTGATAGTATATGGTAGCAGTCCTTTCATTTCCGGTAGATGTATTGTTCAATCCGTGCCCACAAGCGCACGGGAGATTTATTTAGTTGCAAAGATACGATATAAAATATGAAAAGCGAACGGTCGGTGGGAAAAATCCAAGCCCTATACTTTCCTTTTAGTTTGCAAAAAACACTAATTTTGCAGCGGTAAAAAAACAAGTTATGAAAATAGAGGATTTGTATCAGATATTCACGGAGCATCCGGAAATAACGACTGACAGTCGCTGCTGTCCCGAAGGCTCTATATTTTTCGCATTGAAAGGTGACACGTTCAATGGCAACGCGTATGCTGTAAAAGCTTTGGAACAAGGATGTTCCTATGCCGTGATCGATGAGCCTGAATGTGCCGTAGACTGTGCGGGAAGCATTGACAAAGAACGTATCATCCTTGTAGACAACGTGCTTGACACATTACAGCGTCTGGCGAATTACCACCGCCGCCATTTGGGCACTACTGTCATAGGCATTACCGGAACCAACGGCAAGACTACCACGAAGGAACTTGTGGCGGCTGTGCTGTCCCAGAAGTTCAACGTGCTTTACACGCAGGGCAACTTCAACAACCATATCGGAGTGCCGAAAACATTGCTCCGTCTGACC
Organism: Roseburia sp.; assembly: GCA_023665185.1. Lineage (GTDB taxonomy): Bacteria > Bacteroidota > Bacteroidia > Bacteroidales > Bacteroidaceae > RGIG8745. The sequence continues at coordinate 19,468 of JAMPEL010000037.1, read as the reverse complement.
AAAGATCACGAGGTGGCTGTAGTGGAGATGGGAGCAAACCATCCTGGAGAGATAAAGACGCTGGTGGAGATTGTCGAGCCTGACTATGGGCTGATAACTAATGTGGGCAGAGGTCACTTGCTTGGTTTCGGCTCATTCGAGGGAGTGGTCAAGACAAAGGGAGAACTGTATGACTTTCTTCGTGAGCATAATGGTAAAGTGTTCATCAACAACGACAATGACCTGCTTCTTGGCATATCCTCCGGGCTTGAACTTATAAGGTACGGGCAGAAAGAGGCCTCCGGGCTTTATACAAGGGGATGCCTGTCGGACTGCAATCCGTTCCTTGCCCTTGAATGGAACGGACATGAAGTGCCAACCCGGCTCATCGGCGCGTACAATATTGACAACGCATTGGCTGCCATTGCTATTGGAACCTATTTTGGGGTAGAGGAAGATGCCATCTGCCATGCCATCTCTGCCTATACTCCGTCGAACAACCGTTCCCAGTTTAAGCGCACTGCCGACAATGCTCTTGTCATCGACACATACAATGCCAACCCGACGAGTATGGCTGCCGCTATCGACAATTTCCGCAATATGAATGCGGACAACAAGATGTGTATTTTGGGCAAGATGGGTGAGCTTGGCAAATACTCATACGAAGAGCATCATGCTCTTGTGGCGAAACTGCTCACTTGCGGTTTCACTGCTATATGGCTTGTAGGCGAGGAGTTTGCCGAAGTTTTTGCTGACAACAGCCATGAGGATACGTTGCCTCTTTCCGACAATATCCGCCTGTTCAGTCATGTGGATGAGGTGAAGACTGTCATTGCTGCCGACAAGCCGCGCGACAAGACCATTCTCATCAAGGGCTCAAACAGTACACGTTTGTTTGAGCTGCCCGATTTGTTGTAGATGTGTGAGTTCGGGATTAGAATGAAAAGGGCAATCCTGTGCGGAGAGGCTGTTCAACAAGTCCAACTCTCTGGGTGCAGTTTAAGTTGGAGAATGTGTCACGAAGTAACGGGAAATCCTGTTTAAAATACCCGAAAACTTAAAAATTCTGACAATTTGATATGTTAAATCTCATCTCCGTAGAATCGCCTCAAAATGAACCGAACCTTGCCGAGGTTGCAAAAACGCGATTCTACGGAGGTCTTTGAACCTTAAAATCTAAGTGGATAAACAGAACAATTCGTCCGACCAAAAGATATATAAATTCAACCCCAAACACACCTTTTTCACCCAAAAGCCCAACAAAACCCAAAATTACAAGGTGCTGAAAATTTATTTCCAAGGCACACTGATTTTTTGCGCAAGGTGAACAAAATTTATTTTCAAGGCGCACAAAATTTTCAAAGCCCGTTTTTCGGGCTAAAATCGGGCATTTTCCCAAATCACTTCCTCAAAAAGACGGCAACCGGGTTTTCAATGCTCCGAAAAACAAAAATGGATTTTGAACCCGAAAAAAGACTATTTTAAGGATGAAATTTCGTAACTATCTGATTATCAATACTTCCTATTTTGCACTCAACCCTTAGTTTTTGGTCTAAAACTGCGCTGTTTCGGGCAAAATAGTATCTAATTGATTATCTGATACTTAACATGATGTGAAGCAAATTTGTGCGTATCTCGGAGCAGAAGCGAATGCCCGGAATGTTAAATTTGAGCTTTTTTGCAAACTGACAGAATGTCAAATTATTGTTTTGCGCTGCCTGTAAAAAACGGTCATGATTCCGCTGTTCAAAAGGGCGGTTTTTCGATTGTGGTATTTCTTTTTATCCATATTTAGTTGTCATGAGGGTGGAGTATATAAGATTGTCCGTAAACACATCTGTCGTTATAAGGGTATGATATATTAATTCTATACACTACTCCTCATAATGACAGATGTGTTTACGGACAATCTTATATACTTCAATAATCCCGAGACTAAAAATATTACAGGGACTCAACCAATACAAAGTTTCTTTGCGAACTCCCATATCACAATACCTGCCGTAGTGGACACGTTCAGCGAGTGTTTCGTGCCGAACTGTGGAATCTCCAGACAACCGTCGCAAATATCCACAATTTCCTGTTTCACACCCTTCACCTCATTGCCCATTACAATGGCATATTTCCTTCCTTTCTCTATTCTCATGTCCTGCAACATTGTACTTCCTTCCGCCTGCTCCACAGACAGCACTGTGAAACCATCGGCACGAAGACTGTCTACCGCCTCGCGGGTGGTAGGAAAATGCCGCCACTCCACAGTGTCTTCCGCTCCGAGAGCCGTCTTGTGTATCTCCGGATGGGGAGGTACAGCCGTGATTCCGCAAAGGTATATGCCTGCCACGCGAAACGCGTCTGCCGTGCGGAATACGGCTCCCACATTATACATGCTTCTTACTTCGTCCAGTACCACCACCAATGGCATCTTGTCGCTATTTCTGAACTCTTCCGCACTCATGCGGTTCATTTCCGTAATTTTCAATTTTCTCATTCTGTTCTAAACTTTTGGCATTACAGTCTGGAAAATCTTCAGCCCGAACTCAGGTACGATAGCCATGACATAATCAAACACGTCTGCCTGAAGATTCTCATATTTAACCCATTCCTTATTTGCCGAGAAGAAATACAGTTCCAAAGGTATGCCCTGAGGAGTAGGATCGAGATGGCGCACCATGAATGTCATGTCGGTGTTGACGCGCCCATTGTTCTCGATATACCTCACAAGATGCCGCCTCAACATGGTCAGATTGGTCAGCTCGTCACATGGTTCCTCTTCCCCGATGAGCCTGTTTCTGCGATATTTCTCCTTTTCTTCGGGTGACAGAAAGCGTACCGTGCTCATGTCGATATATACAGAACGGCTGACACGTCTGCCGCCGCTTTCCGCCATTCCCCTCCAGTTCTCGAATGTCTCGCTTACGAGAGTATAAGGCGGGATGGTGGATATTGTGTTGTCCCAGTTCCTCACCTTCACCGTGGTGAGGTTCACTTCAAACACAATGCCGTTCACTCCGTGCTTGGGCATCTTTATCCAGTCGCCCGGACGCAGCATGTCGTTGGCAGACAGCTGCACACCCGACACCAGTCCCACGATGGTGTCTTTGAAAATCAGCATCAGCACCGTGGCGGCGGCACCGAGTCCGACAAACAGCTCAAGCGGTGATTTCCCTATAAGCACACTGATAATCAGTATGACTCCGACAAAGATGACAAGCACTTGCAGCATCTGGTATATTCCTTTGAGCGGCCGTGTGCGTGACACATTCCTTGTCTCGCTTATCAGATAGAGCGAGCCTATGAAACCGGAGACCAGTCGGAGCGATGAGGCTATGATATACACCTCGCATATTCTCATGAGAAACGACAATGTTACCGGCGCGTCGGAAAAGGCAAATGGGAACAGCATATATGCCACTATCGAAGGCACGATATGGCAGAAGTTTTTCAGCACTTTGTCGTTGAAAACCACATCATCCCAAGACACTTCGGTCTTTGCCACAATGGCTTTTATCAGCGGAATGATGATTCTCCGGCAAAGCAAGTCTGCCAGCCATGCCAGCAACAGTATAAGCAACACCCATATAGTCCTGTATACAAGACTCGCGTCTGCCCACACAAATCCTATATGGGAAAGAACTGCCGTGATATATTCTTTCAGCATCTGATTGAATTTATTATTGGTTTATAAGTCATGCTTGTCGGTTGCAAGAAAAAATTATGAGCCTAAAAACTCGCAGGTGACAAGATAATTGCACGAATCTGCCCAAGCATCCAGAAACTGTTCCTCCGGATAGACATTGTATTCGGATTGGCTCTGAGGATCATGCACCTCCACAGTACCTTTTTCCCGGTCGTGACCTGTAACCACCACAGCATGGTCGGGTATCTCTCCAATAAACATGTCCTCAAACTTCTCTTTCTCACGGTCGCCCACAAGCTCTCCGCCGTCTACCACGGCGATGATGTCATGTCCTTTCTCCAATGCACTGTCAATGTCCGACAGGCTGCAATGAAACCTGGAATCCACATGAAAGTTCATCAGCTTGAGCAAGCGTCCTATATGATATAAAGGAGTGCCCTCCGAATGCAGCCACTCATTTTTCTCTGCCTCCTCCGCCAGTATCTTGTCGCTGACGTGTATGCCTTTTCGCTGCATGATAAAGTGCTCGCATTGTATGTCGCACAGATTGCTTCCTCCGTCAGAAGCGGCTACCGCTGTCATTGGAATATCCTTTGTCAGCCTGTAGCTTCCGTCCGCCTTGCAGGAATATTCACTGTATAATGCCTCATCTATTTCCTGTGACATTTCCATGAATTCCCGAAGACGGGCATCGCAGTGCATTGCTTCTATAACCTGCATTGCTTCCGCCTCATCGGCATTCCCGTCCATATAAGCAGAAATAAGTTCATCTGTCAGCATATCATCTACCTTCTTTATTATTATACTTCTTAATGTCACCGAGAACTATATTTGTAAATGCCGCCATAGCTCTCTTCTTTATGTTATAGAGATTCTCAATTGTCACACCCATCTCGGCTGCCAGCTTCTTAGGCTCTGTATCCTCGATTGTCAGCTTGCGGATGACATCGGCATACCGCTTGTTTGTCATTCGGGCAAGAATGTTTTCAAAGTCGATTCGCGCCGCAATCTCCGACTCTGCATCCATATAATTCTCCGGTTTGCCTGTGGCGCCAACATTATCCGACTCTGTCGGTTGTATATTAGAAAGAGGCTGTTTGGATGTATTATCTATCATCTCATCCTTCTTGTACATGAAATGACGTATCGCCACCGTCTTTATCCATTGGTAGACGGAACTTCTGAAATCGAACATCCGGAGTTTTCTCGCGTCGTTCTCCATCAGCATCCCGTACAGCTCATTGACAAACTCATCGTATTCAACAGGATAGTCGAACACACGGTGGATAATGCTGGTAAACAATGGGCGGCAGTTTACATAAAAGAACTGCCGGGTGACAAATCGGTTGCGCTCTATCAGCGCACGCACAATCTCACGGTCTGACATACTGCTCATAACTGTGTTCTATTTATAAATAATGACCGACATGTTCTCCTCCATGAAAGTTTCTCTCGCCACTCGGCATATAAATTCAGGAGTGAGGGTGGACAGGCGGCGGAAAGTGTCTTCTATACCCTCAAACTTGTTGTAATGAAGGAAGCATTTCGCCATGTCGAGCGCGTAATTCTCGAAATTGTCACACGCCACTCCTATCTGACCCTTTATCTGCTTCAATGCCATCTGAAACTGTCTTCGGGTCATTGGAGTTTCCATCAAGACGTTGAGTTCTTTGCGTATGATATGCAGGCAACGGTCTATGTCCTTTTGGTCGCATCCGAAATAAATGCCGAAAGTGCCGGTGTCGGTATAATTCGTCAAACTGCTCTCGACAGTGTACACCAGTCCGCAATGCTCACGCAAAGCCACATTCAGGCGCGAGTTCATGCCGGGGCCCGCAATGATGTTGTTCAGAAAGTAGAGGGCTGTCCTGCGCTCATCGTCCGACGGATACGCTCTGCACCCAAGCATGACATGTGCCTGGTGCGTGCCTTTTTCCTCTTCTATATGCTTGGGCACATATTCAGGCAAGGGCAGTCTCCATTTGTTCCCGCTCAACACATCACCGTGCGTGTTACCGTCGGGCATATCTTTCGGCTCGCTTATCACGACATCCTCGCAATACTTCTTTATTGTGCCCACAACTCTGTCGAAGGGCAGTTTGCCGAATACAAAGAATATCATGTTCTGAGGACGGTACATGCGGCGCACAAAGCGCATCGCGTCTTCCGTCGTATAGCCGCGCACCTGTTCCGGAGTACCGAGTATGTCGTGTCCAAGCGGGTGTCCGTTATATATCAAGTTCTCAAATCGGTCGAAGATGAGTTCGGAAGGCGAGTCATTGTAGCTTTCAATCTCATCGACAATGACTTCCGACTCCTTGTCTATCTCATGTTGCGGATACACACTGTTGAAAACAATGTCACTGATGAGTTCGACGGCTCTCGCAAAGTGCTCTTTCAAAAAAGCCGCATATACCACCGTCTCTTCTTTGTTGGTATATGCGTTCAGGTCACCTCCTACAAGCTCCATGCGGTTCAGAATGTGCCATGCCTTGCGCTTTTTCGTTCCTTTGAACATCAGATGCTCACAGAAATGCGCCATTCCGTGTTCGGCTTCTTCTTCATCCCGGGTGCCTGCATCAATTGCCATTCCGCAATATGCCACATTGGTGGGTGAGGTTTTATGAATAATCCTCAGTCCGTTGCTAAGTGTATGAGTATTAAACTTTTCCATTATGAGGGCAAAGTTACTCAAATTGCGTTGAATATCAAAGCTATTTACAAGAAGAATCCGAAGGAAACCATCGGGGCTATGTCCCATCCGTTTCCTACGTAGAGCGCATCGACAGAGAAGGTAAGCGTCCATCTTCTGAAACGCAGGTCTGCTCCCGTTCCGGCAACAAAGGTTATCCCTTTCTTGTTTTTCTGGCATCCAAGTATGACCGTTCCGTCTTCGTTTCCTGAAAGCTGGTAGTCGTCATATTCAGCGTGCCTGACACCATATCCGGCCAATCCTTTCACATAAATGTCGAACAGCCCGTTCTCGCTTTGAAAAATCTCATATCCCGGTCCGAATGCGCCCAAAAGGCAGTGCCGCTCGTCTTGAATGCTGAACGGCCTGCTGTTCTGTATCACTTCCTTGTCGCCCTCGTGGCTGCCCCAGTGCCCCATCATCTCTATGAACAGTCTGCCCGATGTGTAGAAACGCACACGCACATCAAGGGCTATCCCTTTCGAGGAATATGCGTCCGGCATACGCTCATATCCCAATCCGAAGCTGTAGAGTGCCGCCCCGTCTTTAAGCTCATGCTCTTGAGCGTTGGCACAAAAAAAGTACAGAAAGCTGGCAATGAAAAGAAGGACACGCTTGATGCCACCACTTGCGACGGCATTCATTTTCCGGACGGATTGTATTGTTCGGCAATGGTCGTGAAGTCGAAAGCGTCAATCTCCTTGTCTTTTATTTTCCGGCATAGCACAGGGTCATCGGACAGATATGCCTGCCACTGCTTGCGCATGTGGGAACGGCTGGAGATGCTTCTGCCGATGAGTATCGGACACTCATCGCCTCTGCGCTGTATGCAATACTTTATTCCCTCGTCCCGACTGTAAGTGACAATCAAGGCTCCGTCCTTCGACAAGCTGTAGGTGTGTCCGTATGCCGTGATAAGAAGGTGGTCGCCGGCATTCTTCAGCACTTGCCAGCACTTGAATATGCGGTATTTCTGCTCGCCTTTTCTGTTATAAGGATATTTGTAGTCCATATAAACCAGTGTCTGACGCTTCTCCGGATGCGCCTTGCGGGCAAGAGTCATGTACTTGATTTGCTCGCTCTTAATCTTTTTCCTTCCCTCGTCAGTCTTGATACTGATGGTCTTGGAACCAGAAGGAAGACTGGAAGAACGCTGTCCGCCTATCAGTCCGGAAATCAGCCGCTCGTCGTGGGTTGTGATTTCCGTCTCATAATAAGTGGTTCCGCTGATTATCACTTGCGCCACTTGGCAGGAACTGACCACCGCCATTCCGAATACGGTCAGAGCGGCACACATGCACAATAATGCCTTTTTCTTTTTCATAATATATAAATATTGGTTATATCGGCAAATATAAAAAGTAAAAGGCGGATAACTCTCAACAAATGTTGAGAACTGAAAGCAAGGAGGAAAGAAACTACAAACCTTTTGCGAAAGTCAGTTCTTTCCGGAGGCGGCTGAGATGGGTGGGTGTGATTTGCAGGAAAGATGCCAGTTCCTTGAGGGTTACATGCTGTAATATGTCCGGACAACGCTTCAACAGAGCCACATAGCGTGCCTTAGGCGACAGGCGGAACATGTCCAGATATTGTGTGTATGCCTGCTCGAAAAGCCCTTCCGACAGTGTCTGGCGCAACATGGGATTCTTGTCGAATAGTTGTTGTATGACAGCCAAAGGCGAGAGCATGACATCGGTGTCGGTTGCTGCGACTATGCAGGCCCTTGCCCGGCTCTTGCCTACAATACTCAGAAAGTCGCCCACAAGGTTATTGCTGAACGTGAATCCCGTGACGTGGTCGTTGCCGGCATCATCGGTAATGACATACTTGAAGTATCCCCGCACGACCACACCCCAATATTTGGCAGGCTCTCCGTCCTTGACAAACACCTCTCCTTTCTTGTAATGTCGCAATGTGCCTGTGCGGGAACATACTTCCAGCCAAAAATCCATGTCCAGCGCGTCTATATATGAATTGAAGTTTGCCATATTCTGATTGGTTCTATATTTTTATTCCACACTCTCCGGATGTATCCTTATTGTTGGTAGTGGCGATACCTGCAAAGATACGCTTATCATGTTGTTCCGCGCAATGAGTGACGGTAAAAAAACAAGGCGGAAAAGACCGTCAATGAATCTTTTCCGCCTTATAAGTCTCTGTATCCGGTTTTTATTTCACTTCCCAGATGTCGTTTGTCTCAAGAAGCTCGGCAAAACTGTGGTAAGGCTTCTTTGCCTTCACCTCCTCAATCTGCGCTGTGACGGCATCATCGTATGTCGGAGCCTCCACATCGCGGATGACACCAAGAGCCACAGGGAAATCCGGACCCTCCATCATGGCAAGCTTCAGCTGCAAGGTGTTGTCCTCGCAGTGTGCGTCGTGTACCAGCAAGTCATCGACAGTCACACCGCTCTCGCCAATCTTCACGACTTTGATGCCGAATCCCTCCTGCATGAGTCCGTACTCGTTGTTCTCGCCGAAAATCATCGGTTTGCCGTGCTCCAGATAGATAGCGTTCTTCGCGCGTCCTTCTTTTGAGTACACACTCTCATGAGTCCCGTCATTGAAGATGACGCAGTTCTGCAAAATCTCGCATACGGCTGCTCCCTTGTGGTTGTATGCCGCTTTCAGTACGCTGACCGTACCTTGCGCGTCGGTAGCCACCGCACGCGCGAAGAAGTGTCCGCGCGCGCCGAAACATAGCTCTGCCGGACGGAACGGGTCTTCTACCGTACCGTAAGGACTTGATTTGCTGACAAATCCCCTCGGACTTGTCGGAGAGTACTGTCCTTTTGTCAAACCGTAGATGCGGTTGTTGAGCAGAATCATCTTGATGTTGATGTTACGGCGGTTGGCATGTATGAAGTGGTTTCCACCGATAGCCAGACCGTCACCGTCGCCGCTTACCTGCCACACTGTCAGGTCAGGGTTTGCCACCTTCACACCTGTGGCTATGGCTGCCGCGCGGCCGTGTATCGTGTTCATGCCGTATGTGGCCATATAGTGAGGCAGACGGCTTGAGCATCCGATGCCGGATATTACAGCATTCATATATGGAGGCACACCTATCTCTGCCATTGCCTTATGCAAGGATGCGAGGAAAAAATGGTCGCCGCATCCCGGACACCAACGCGGTTGTCCTTTCTTATAGTCTTTTACTGTGTACATTTTGTATTAATGGTTGGGAATAAAGAGCGGCACAAGGCCTGCATAACTCTTTCTTCTTTTATTTTTAATCTGTTTATTCAGCGGGAAGAGAGGACGGACGTGCCGCCAAAGCTCTCTCTGTCCTTAACCCTCGATGAGCGCGGTTGCGGCCTCGACAATCTCCTTGACTACAAAAGGCTGTCCCTTCACTTGGTTGAACTGGGCCGGAACGAAACCATCGACTTTCATGCGGAGATAAGCGGAAAACTGTCCCATGTTCTGCTCTGCGACAAGCACTTTCGGGTATTTTCTCAACACCTCGGCTGTGTTCTTCGGCAGCGGGTTGATATATTTGAAATGTGCAAGAGCCACTTTCTTTCCATCGGCTCTCATCTCGTCCATAGCGGCATGGAGATGGCCGTAAGTTCCGCCGAAGCCGACAATCAGAAGCTCGGCGTCATCCTTGTCGCCAAGCACCTCTACGTCTGGCACCGGTATGTTCTGAATCTTCTTCTGGCGCAGGCGGGTCATGAGGTCGTGGTTCTCAGGGTCTGTAGAGATGGCACCCGTCTTGTTGTCCTTCTCCAGTCCGCCAAGAATGTGGGTGAATCCTTCACGTCCGGGCACAGCCCAGTAGCGCACACCATTCTCTTTCTGACGCATATACGGTGTCCACTCGCCACGCAGCTCTTCCGGCACGTAAGGCGGGTTGATAGCCGGATATTTGGCAAGGTCAGGCAGCTTGATGGCACCTGAGCCGTTGGCGATGTACGCGTCAGTGAGCAACACCACAGGTGTCATGTGCTCAAGAGCTATCTTACAAGCCATGTAGGCAGCGTCGAAGCAGTCGGTTGGCGAGGTGGCTGCCATTACCGGCATAGGCGACTCGCCGTTGCGTCCGAACAGCACCTGCAAGAGGTCGGTCTGTTCTGATTTTGTCGGCAGACCTGTTGCCGGACCGCCGCGCTGCACATCGAGCACCACCAGCGGAAGCTCCATGATGACTGCAAGGTTCATAGCCTCCGACTTCAAGCAGATTCCCGGTCCTGATGTCGATGTCACGGCAAGCGCGCCTGCGAATGACGCGCCTACTGATGAGGCACATCCCGCAATCTCGTCCTCGCACTGCACGGTTGTCACACCCAGCGACTTGTGTTTCGACAACTCGTGCAGCACGTCAGTTGCCGGTGTGATAGGGTAGGAGCCGAGATACAGCTTCAATCCTGCCTTTTCAGCGGCAGCGATAAATCCGTATGCGGTAGCCTTGTTTCCGGTGATGTCCATGTATCTTCCCGGAGTCTTCACTTTCGATTCAATGCGATATACGTTGGCAGCCGAGCTATGGGTGTTGTGACCGTAGTCGTAGCCTGCCTGAATGACCTTTATGTTTGCCTCTGCCACAGCCGGTTTCTTAGCGAACTTCTCGCGGAGGAAGTTGAACGCCACATCGAGGTCGCGGCTGAAGAGCCAGCACACCAGACCGAGGGCGAACATGTTGCGGCACTTCATGATGGCTTTCACGTCCATGCCACTGTCTGCCAGACAGTCTTTTACCATTTGCGAGATAGGGCACGCAATGACCCTGTCGCTGTCGATACCCATCTCAGTCAGAGGGTCGTCAGTCTTGAAAGCGGCCTTCTCCAAGTCCTTCGGACCGAAAGAGTCGGTGTCAATAATGATGGCAGCGTTGGGTTTCGCATATCTGTATTGTGTCTTCAATGCCGCAGCATTCATTGCTACAAGCACATCGCACAAGTCTCCCGGCGTGTACACTTGTCCGGCACCGATATGCACCTGAAAGCCCGACACACCTGTCAGTGAGCCTTGCGGGGCGCGTATGTCCGCCGGATAGTCAGGGAAAGTGCTTATGCTGTTTCCCACAGTAGCCGATACTGTGGAAAAGATGTTTCCGGCAAGCTGCATACCGTCGCCGGAATCTCCGGAGAAGCGGACAACAACGTCCGCCAGTTCCTTAATCTCCAATTCTTCTGCCATAATTAATTTGTTTATGTGATTAATCTATTTGCCTGTCATATTGCTTATAAAATAAGCGTTTTTATGCCCTGCAAATTTCCGAAAGTTATGCGATATAACAAAATGTTTTCCCACATAAATGCTTTTATATTAGGTGCGGACATTCTGACAACGGCTGTCTGGAGCAGGATTCGCAAGATGAGAATCAGCCATGAGGAGGATGGGCATGTGGGGGCTTGACCGTCATTTTCCGTCATTTTTTTAAGAATCCGCATAGGTATGTCCGTTCAGTTTTCCTCATGAAAATGCGGTCTTTTTGGGGTGGATTTTCATGCTGACTTTTATGATAAGTCCCCGGAAAATTGAGCGGAGCGATTTTAACATTTGGGGCTGAGCTGTTATTAAATGTTATCTGGTATTTTATGCTTAGGGATAAGTGGTTGATAATCAGCAAAATACTGTTTTGTAAAAATGGAGCAGTTTTTGATGAAAAACGGATAGCTTAGATTGAAATAGGGAATGTTGATAATCAGTGAGTTATGAGAATTTGCTCTCAGAACCGTCGCTTTTCGGACTCAAAATCCATTTTTGTTTTTCGGAGCATGAAAAAGTCGGTCACAGTCTTTTTGGGGAGATGATTTGAAAAAACACCCGATTTTTGCCCGAAAAAGGTGCTGAAAAAAATTCGTTCACCTTGAAAATATTTTTTCAGCACCTTGCGCAAAAAATTGGTTCGCCTTGCAAAAAAAATTTCAGCACCTTGTAATTTTGACTTTTGTTGGGCTTTTGACGGAATTGGCGCGTTTTTGCTTGATTTTGTATATCTTTTAGTCGGTCGAATTGTTCTGTTTTCCCACTTGGCTTTGGGAAATTAGAAACCTCCGTAGAATCGCGCCAAATGGAACCGAGGCAAGTTTTGTTCGGAAAAACGCGATTCTACGGGGCTTTGGATTTTAACATTCCAATTTATTGAAAAATGTTTGAAAGTATGATAAGTGCCCTGTTGGTGCGGCATGATTTCATAGTCTTGTGATGGTGTGGTGACGATGTTATGGAGCACGCACCAACCTGTTTGTTTACCTCGCCGTTATAAGACTATGACACTACACAAACAATTTATTTGCCGCCGCGTCACAACATCATCGCCATACTGATAAAAAACTTATGCCGTGCTGATAAAGACGTCAATCTGCCTCCAGACCAATAATCCGAATAACTTTCACTTTTTCTTCCCCGCCACAACAAAATCTGATGACAAACGCTGTGACAAAAGCTGATTATGCAGTGACAATTACATGGTTAGATAATTTGCCATTCCGTCGGGCATTCGCTATCTTTGCAGTCTGAAACAGTAGTTTCTATAAACAAGAAGCAAATAATATCATTACAATGAGTATAAAGGACAAGATAATCGCTGTCGTCATCGACGGTGTGAAGACTCTCTATGGAGAGGATGTGACAGCAGAACAGGTGCAACTCCAGAAAACAAAGAAAGAGTTTGAGGGACACCTGACAGTGGTGGTTTTCCCATTCGTGAAGATGGCAAGGAAAAAGCCGGAACAGGTGGGTGAGGAGCTTGGAGAATATCTGAAAAAGGAGGCTGCCGCTGTGGTTGCCGATTTCAATGTGGTGAAAGGATTTCTCAACATCGTGGTCAGCTCAACGAGCTGGATAGAGCTGCTCAACGAAATCAACGCTGATGAGCACTATGGATTCAAGGCGGCTACGGAGAACTCTCCGCTTGTCATGATAGAATACTCATCGCCAAATACCAACAAACCGCTCCATCTCGGTCATGTGCGCAACAACCTCCTCGGCTCAGCTCTCGCGCGCATCGTGGAGGCAAACGGCAACAAGGTGGTCAAGACAAACATTGTGAATGACCGTGGAATACACATCTGCAAGTCGATGTTGGCATGGCTCAAATGGGGTAATGGCGAAACTCCTGAGTCGAGCGGAAAGAAGGGCGACCACCTTATCGGCGACTACTATGTGGCTTTTGACAAGCACTACAAGGCTGAGTGCGATGAGCTTCAGAAGAAATACATTGCTGAGGGAATGGGCGAGGAAGAGGCTAAGGAGAAAGCCAAGCAGGAGGCTCCGCTCATTAAGGAAGCGCACGAGATGCTTGTGAAATGGGAACAGAACGACCCGGAGGTGCGCGCCTTGTGGAAACGCATGAACGAGTGGGTGTATGCCGGATTTGATGAGACTTACAAGATGATGGGTGTGTCGTTCGACAAGATATACTACGAATCGGACACTTATCTTGAAGGCCGCGAGAAGGTGATGGAAGGACTGGAGAAGGGATTCTTCTACCGCAGGGAGGACAACTCGGTGTGGGCGAACCTTGAGGCGGAGGGTCTGGACGAGAAGCTGCTGCTGCGCAGTGACGGCACTTCAGTATACATGACGCAGGACATCGGTACTGCCAAGCTCCGTTTTCAGGATTTCCCTATCGACAAGATGATATACGTGGTGGGCAACGAGCAGAACTACCACTTCCAGGTATTGTCCATTCTTCTCGACAAACTGGGATTCAAGTGGGGCAAGGACCTCGTACACTTCTCCTACGGAATGGTGGAGCTTCCTAACGGAAAGATGAAGAGCCGTGAGGGAACAGTGGTCGATGCTGACGACTTGATGGAAGAGATGATAAAGAATGCCTACGAGGTGTCGAAAGAAATGGTGAAGAAACTTGATGATGTGAGCGAGGAAGAGGCGCGCGAGACAGCACGCAAGGTGGGTCTTGGCGCACTCAAGTATTTCATCCTCAAGGTAGACGCACGCAAAAACATGCTGTTCAATCCGGAAGAGAGTATTGACTTCAACGGAAATACGGGACCTTTTATCCAGTACACATACGCGCGTATCGCATCCATCCTCCGCAAGGCTGCCGAGGCAGGAATAAGCGTGCCGGACGTTCTTCCGGCAGACATAGAACTTGACACGAAAGAGACGGAGCTGATACAGAAACTCGATGAGTTTACGTCGGCTGTGCGTCAGGCAGGTCAGGACTATAGTCCTTCGGGCATTGCCAATTACAGCTATGAGCTGACCAAAGAGTTTAACCAGTTCTACCACGACTTCAGCATCCTGCGTGAGGAGAACGAGCACAAGAAACTGTTCCGTCTCGCACTTTCAAAGAATGTGGCGAAGATTGTGCGTCTTGGCATGGGACTCCTCGGAATCGAGATGCCGGAACGGATGTAATCATAACATAGCAAACGGGCAGTCTGCATCGGCTCTCAGCCGGTTGGAGACTGTCCGTCTGTCTGTCAATCATAGTCAATGAAAATGCTTCAGGACGTACCATCATACCGAAACGATACCGTTCTTCCGCTTCCGATGGAGGTGGAGTCGAATGCTATTGCCGTCGATGCCGCATGTAGCGGCAATCCCGGACCGATGGAGTATCGTGGTGTCTATTTGCGGACAGGGCAGGAAATATTCCGGTTCGGTCCGGTAATGGGCACAAACAATATTGGCGAGTTTCTCGCTATTGTACACGCGCTTGCCTTGTGCCAGAAAAAGGGATTGTCAATGACGATATACAGCGACAGCATGACAGCCCAGACATGGGTGAGAAAGCGCAAATGCAAGACTACTCTTGTGCGGAATGCCCAAACGGAACAGCTGCACCAGCTTATCGGACGGGCTGAGGCTTGGCTGAGAACCAATGCCTATTCCAACCCCATACTGAAATGGCAGACAGAGAAATGGGGTGAGGTGCCGGCTGATTTTGGAAGAAAATAAGGCGCGTGTGCCTGACAGAATTTCTAATGTGTTCTCAACAGATTTTCTGATGCATTTGCTTGATTTTTGATGTGTATTTGACAGACTTCTCCGCCGCTTCGCGCCACTCCCTCTAACTGAGGGGAGGAGTCAGGTTGCCACACTGGCAGGCTCATTAGCAAGGTCTATAGATCCTCCCCTAAGTTAGGGGAGGTGTCGCTTTGCGACGGAGGAGTCTGTCAGAAATACATAGTGGGCATTTGCCAAGAATACGTTGAAAAAAGCAAACAATCCAGTCAAGAACACACTTGCATAAGACACATCGGGCGCATCTCCTCTGTCTGCCAATTAATTCTGACTCTGCAAAAGCAGTAACAAACAACATCAATGAAAGAATTTTATACGGTTATGGGCAAGTACTTTGCCCGATACAAAAAGTTTATTGTCGGGACATTGCTTGTCAACATCTTGTCGGCACTGTTCAATGTGGTGTCTTTCAGCGTATTGCTTCCAATACTTGAAATACTTTTCGACACAAAGCACGAGAGGTATGAGTTTATTCCGTGGGGAACGGAAGGACTGAAGGAAACGGCTATGAACAACATCTATTACTATTCGCAGATGCTGGTAGACTGTTACGGCCCTTCGACCACTTTGCTTCTGCTCGGAGTGATACTTTCCTCGCTCACCCTGCTTAAGACTGCCACCTATTTTGGCGGTTCCGCCTGTCTGATGCCTTTGCGCACTGGAATCGTGCGTGACATACGCGCCGACATATACCGTAAGATTGTGAACCTGCCCCTCTCGTTCTTCTCCGAAGAGCGCAAAGGCGACATTCTGGCAAGGGTCAGCACCGATGTGAACGAGGTGGACGCGTCCATCGGCAGCTCGCTCGACATGGCAATCAAGAACCCTATACTTATCGTGGTGTACGTAGGCACATTGGTGGCAGTAAGCTGGCAGCTCACCCTGTTCACCTTGCTTGTTGTGCCGTTCCTTGCATGGGGAATCGGAAGTATAGGAAAGAAACTCAAACGCAAGTCGCTCTATGCGCAGTCGAAATGGAGTGACGGGATAAGCCAGATAGAAGAAACGCTCGGAGGACTCCGAATCATCAAGGCTTTCATCGCGGAAAAGAAGATGGAAGACCGCTTTGTGGCTGTGAACAATGAGTTCAGGGACGCTTCCATGCGTGTAGCCATACGCCAGTCGGCAGCCCATCCGGTGAGCGAGTTTCTCGGGACTTGCATGATTGTCATCGTACTGTGGTTTGGCGGATACCTCATTTTTAACGGAAACTCTCCGATTGACGCCAGCGCGTTCATCTACTATCTTGTCATCCTCTACACTACTCTCCAGCCGCTCAAAGACTTGTCAAAAGCCGGATACAGCATACAGAAGGGTATGGCGTCGATGGAGCGAATCAACAAAATTCTCGCAGCGGAGAATCATATAAAGGAGGTGGCGCATCCTAAGTCTATTGACGGGCTGCACAACGAGATAAGGCTGCAAAACGTATGTTTCAGCTATAATGAAAACCGTGAGATACTGCACGGCATCAACATCAGCATCAAGAAAGGGAAGACTGTGGCACTTGTCGGGCAGTCGGGCTCAGGAAAATCTACGCTTGTAGACCTGATTCCGCGCTATCATGACATCAATTCCGGCACCATCTCCATTGATGGAGTCGATATTAAGGATATGTCCATCCGTTCTTTGCGCTCCATCATAGGAAATGTGAACCAGGAGGCGATACTTTTCAACGATACTGTATTCAACAACATTGCTTTCGGCAGCGAGAATGCCACACAGGAGGAGGTGGAGGCTGCCGCGCGCATAGCCAATGCCCACGACTTCATCACGGAGATGGAGAATGGCTACCAGACAAAGGTGGGCGACAGAGGATGCCGCCTTTCCGGAGGACAGCGGCAAAGAATCAGCATTGCGCGTGCCATACTCAAGAATCCTCCAATCCTCATACTTGATGAGGCCACGTCCGCGCTCGACACTGAGTCGGAGAAACTGGTGCAGGACGCTCTTGAAAAACTGATGAGGTCGCGCACGACCATTGCCATTGCCCACCGTCTTTCTACCATAAAGAATGCCGATGAGATATATGTACTGCACGAAGGGCGGATTGTGGAGAAAGGCACCCATGAGGAGCTGCTGGCTGCCGGCGGATACTACAAGAAACTGAATGATATGCAGTCGTTGTAACTCATGTCTCTACTTTGACTCAAAAAAGTCAGACAAATCGCAAAATGAAAGAACGCATTGGCTATATTTTCAAGCTTTTCCTTTTTCTCATTGTGTCGTTTGTGCTTCAGAAACCTCTGTTCATGCTCTATAACAAGAGCGCGGCAGACATGTCTGAAGTGGGTTTGTCTGATTTTCTTGATGTCGCAGTCTACGGATTGCGGCTTGATGCGGCTACTGCGGCTTACCTCACAGTCATTCCCCTTGTCATTGTGTTTGTCAGTTTCTTCCATCCTGTCAATATAAGAAAGTGGATGACACCTTATTATATAAGTATTGCATCCGTACTGTCGCTTATATTTGTGGCAGACATGGTGATATACACATTTTGGGGATTCAAGCTTAACTCATCAGCCCTTTTCTATGCGGAGCATCCGCGAGAAGCTGTTGCAAGTGTCTCTGCCGTTTTTCTGACAGCAGGTGTGCTTGCGGTGGTGTTTCTCACAGCATTATATGTATATGCCCTTTGTGTACTGACTCCGGTGCGTTTCCATGCTTTCAGAGCCAGAAAGGCATGGACATCCGTCATGATTCCCATTGCCGCACTGATGTTTCTGTTCATACGTGGAGGAACGGATGAATCGACCTCAAATATCAGCGATGTGTACTACTCCGACAAGGAGTTTCTCAATCATTCGGCAGTCAATCCGGCATTTTATTTTTTCTACTCCCTCAGCAAATCAGAAAAATTTGACAAGACATTCAATTTCTTTCCTTTAGAAGAGGCGCGCACGCTGGTTGCGGACATTTTCACCACGGAAAGCATCGGAGGCGAAAACTTGCTGAACTGTCCGCGTCCCAATATCCTTCTTATAATATGGGAAGGTTGCGCCGGATACTTTGTGGAGGCAACGGGAGGAGAGAAAGGTGTCACTCCATGCCTGAACGACATAGCCCGCAGGGGAGTGTCATTCACCAACTGCCATGCTGGAAGCTTTCGTACCGACCGTGGGGTGGTGTGTATTCTCAACGGATGGTTGGGACTTCCCACTGCCTCCATCATGAAGATGACGGAAAAGAGCAGAACCTTGCCCTCTTTAGCCTTGTCGCTTGGCAATGAGGGCTATCATACAGACTTCTGGTATGGCGGTGACATCGGATTCACCAACATGAAAAGCTATCTCTACGAGTCGGGATATGAGAAACTGTATGGTGACACTCATTTTCCAAAGGAATACAGGAATTACAGCAAGTGGGGTGTGCCCGACCACCTGATGCTGGACTGTCTTGCCACAGACATTCTAAGCCGTAAGAAAGGCGGAAGGTGGTTTACAACGGCACTCACGCTCAGCAGCCATGAGCCGTGGGATGTGCCGTATCACAGACTAAAGGAGAAGAAACGGAACAGCTTTGCCTATACGGACAGTTGTGTGGGCACTTTCATCAACCGTCTGCAAAAGAGCGAGGTGTGGGACAGCCTGCTTGTGATAATTGTTCCGGACCACGGCATCAAGAAAGATGACGGGCAGCTGGGCAGCGACTACCGTATAGCGCATATCCCTATGATATGGACGGGAGGGGCTGTCAAAGGCGGAAAGTCGGTGGACACACTGATGGGACAGTCGGATATGGCAGCCACACTGTTGGGGCAGCTGCACATTTCTCATGAGAGATTTCTTTTCAGCCGCGACATTTTCAGCAAAACCTACCGACATCCTTCAGCTTTTCATACATTCAATAATGGAATGACATTCATGGACAGTACGGGGGTGTCCACATTCGACAACGACATGCGGAAAGTGATTTTTACAGGCAATGAGGGCGCATTATGTGGTGACACTGCCAGAGTGGAACAGGCTAAAGCCATTCTTCAAATCCTGTATGAAGACATATCGGGGAGATGAGGTACGGCCTGTTCGTCCGTATGCTTTCTTTTACAGATGTATTTGAAAGATGCTTTGCTGATGTGCTTTGGGTTTGTTTATTGACTTTTTGTTAGTGTGCTTTTGGTGGACTTCTTGACTTTTTGCAAGTGTGTTTTGTGATGTGTTTTGACAGACTCCTCCGTCGCTACGCGCCACCTCCCCTAACTTAGCTAATCTTTGTAC
>JAMPEL010000036.1 GCA_023665185.1 Roseburia sp. | reverse complement strand
CCATGCCCCGAAAAACAAAAATGGATTTTGAAGCCGAAAAAAGACAATTTTAAGACAAAATTCTCATAACCCTCTGATTATCAACACATCCTATTTTGACTTAAACCATGCGTTTTACGTCAAAAACCACGCACTTTTCGCAAAAAACACATTTAATTGATAATCAACTACTTACCAGCAAATTATCCAAAAATCAAGCACCGGGTCTAAGTCGGCAGCCACCCGGAATGTTAAAAAAGTGTCTTCCGTCCAAAGTGACATAATGTCAAAACACCCTTGCCAACATACCGTTGCCTTACAATATGTGCGGCAGAACAAATTGGGCTTTGAGGGCTTCTGCTATAAAATACAGACAAGAGACGCAATGAATGCAGGAACACCGCAATATATTTGCTAAGGAGTATAGACATGAGGTGGTCATATCACTCGAATGTCGGATGCCCCAAAGCTTTTTCGTAAGAAAACAGGAGAGTTTCCCGCCTCCATTGGTGTTGTCAGCTCCTACCAAAACAGTTTTTTTCATAATCAGATTCATTTTTTCATGGAAATATTTGCTGTTAAAATAAAAATGCGTACCTTTGCACTCGCAAAACAAAAACGAGGTTATTAGCGATAACTTCCAAAACAAAACGGTGCGTTAGTTCAGTAGGTTAGAATACATGCCTGTCACGCATGGGGTCACGAGTTCGAGTCTCGTACGCACCGCTGAGAAAAAGAAAAGAATAAGCCGGGTCTGTTCAAAATGAAAATTGAATGGTGCGTTAGTTCAGTAGGTTAGAATACATGCCTGTCACGCATGGGGTCACGAGTTCGAGTCTCGTACGCACCGCTGAAAAAAGGAGCTTTTACAGCTCCTTTTTTGTTGGTTTACAATAAGTTGCATAAAGCCCTGCCATTATTTTGCAAATTGAGTTTTAAGCCAAATTGTAAAAAAGTAGGAAAAATCAATATCAAATTGATAATCAAGAAAAACACCATGAAAGAGATAAATAGGCAGCATTAATTCAGCGCATAAAGGAGGTGCATTTTAAAAATCACCTCAACTACAGAAACAGGACATTTTTGGCATATTCAAAAAAACGGGCGACCATAAAAATGATCGCCCGGTACAACCGATTATTCAGAATCTGCCTGTCATCGCTCTCAACTACTCAGAGAACAGATAACTCTCCTATTTTCAAATTTCCATCAGACTTGCCATCTGCTGCTGCACTTCTTTGGCTTTCTCAGCGGCAACTTCAGCAAAACGCTCAGTTTTGTCAGCATAAATAATGGCACGGCTTGAATTGACAATGAGTCCGCAATCCTTGTTCATGCCATATTTGCATACCTCTTCAAGGCTACCCCCCTGTGCTCCTACTCCAGGAACCAAGAGGAAATGATCGGGCACAATCTTGCGTATGTCCTCAAACATACGTCCCTGTGTGGCACCGACCACATACATCATATTGTCCTTGTTTCCCCATTCCTGACTTTTTCTCAACACTTTCTCGAACAAACGCTCTCCCTGCGCATCCTCTGTGAGCTGGAAATCATGGCTTCCCTTATTGGAAGTAAGGGCAAGCAGAATCACCCATTTGCCTTCATACTGCAAGAAAGGACTTACACTGTCCTCTCCCATATAAGGCGCAACAGTAAGGGAATCGATGTTCATTTCCTCAAAGAAGGTACGCGCATACATGGCAGAAGTGTTGCCAATGTCACCACGCTTCGCATCAGCTATGATGAAATGATGAGGATAGTTCTCATTGAGATACTTTATTGTCTTTTCAAACGAAATCCATCCTTTCACACCGTTGCTCTCGTAAAAAGCAAGGTTTGGCTTGTATGCCACACAATAAGGAGCTGTAGCGTCAATGATTGCCTTGTTGAAGGCGAACACCGGGTCTTCCTCACCAAGCAGGTGCTCAGGAATTTTCTTGATGTCCGTGTCGAGTCCTACGCAAAGAAAAGATTTCTTCTCACGAATCTGGTTGATAAGTTCTTGTCTGTTCATACGATTCAAATTTAGAATTACAGTGCAAAGGTAATGATTTTTCAATAAACATCTCTGCTATTTTTCCATATAGAGAACCACCGCCATGCAGTTCTTTATTTCTTAAACAAATAGCCGCTGACATATATCCTTGTCTTCCGCTCTCCTTTATAGAGCGTAAGGGAATACTGTGTCAGCATGAACAAATCTTCCGGCGCGCTGCACTTCATTACCAGAGGTTTATTATATGGTTTCTTGATATTCTTTATTTTCTTTATATCCAGATATATAGTATCACTTGTCGCAGATTTGTTTATTGGAGCGACAAACTTCACAATACCTTCATAATCGGAAGAAAACTCGTCTGAGCTTTCAAAACCGTACTCCACCATCCGGCTGTATCCTTTGGGAATTTCCACTTCGGAATAACTGTCAATCTTTGCCGAATAGTCTGCATAGTAAACTCCGTCCACTCGTGTTCCTTTGTTGCGATAGTTCCAGAAAGGAATGTCCTCGTCTGCAATATCTGCAACAAACTCTTTTCCGAACCAATCGCGCATATACTCCAGCTGTCCGCTGACCGACACCATTTTCTCCTCCGGAATCCTATCCATAAATGCCTTGTATTCTTCTTGTCCCATCGGAAGGCACGTCATTCCCAGCTTTTGCAAATCGTCCAGTACATTCCGGCGCATTGTCTCGCGAGTGATACTGACATAATTCATCGGCAAAGCAGATGTCAGAAGAAACACCAGACTGAAAGAAATGGTTATCCAATTTATACGTCTTGCCTTCGTTATAAAAAGTCCGACACACACAAAATAGCACCAAGCATTCAGTGTGGCGAGGTACAAACGGTTGACGCTGATGCCGTAATCTTGAAAACGGCGGACAATCCCCACCGTCATCAGCGCAAGCAATGGCAATATAACTAAGGGCAGCCACCTGAGAACAAACTCATCGAAAAGCTTGTGCTCTTTCTGTCTTACCGGATACAGTCCGAACTCAATACCGATGCAACCTGCCATCAGTGCGACAACAAGATAGGAAACCCACCCGTCAGGCAGTTCCCATGCATGGATTATACGGAAAGCGTACACGTAAAGCACTACAAGATAGCATCCTATCAATGGAAGAAAAAGGTAATGCATCACTCCGTTCATGAATTTCGAAATGACAGGAACACGGTCATGCTTGGCTTCTCCTTCAGGAATCAGCCCTATAAAAAGGCATGAGGAGAGGAAAAGGCAGAACACCACGGCAAGACTCAAATAGCAGTCACTCTTCACGTCTATTCCGAAAAGGAATAACAGAGAGGTAGCAAGCAGGCTCAGACCTAAAAACATGACAAGTCCGACAACATGCGACACGGCAAATTGCGACAGGATTCTCATGGTGAAATTCCACGAAGCCACATTGTCCTTTTCTTTCAGAAATGAAAGGAAGAACAAGGAAAGCCACAATGCAAATATGGCGGACACATGCGCAATCCCCGTTTCCATAAAAGAATGGGATTCGGGAAGATTATACAGATATACGGCATCAGCTATCAATGCTGCATGTGCCAGTACATTGACCACACTTACAAGTAGTTTGCCACGTGTCTCTTCCTGCCACAGATGAAGTGTGAGCGACAATAAATATCCCACAGACAGATAATAGGATGCCACATACAGAAAACGCTCGTCAAACACATCCGTACAGTTGATTTTTACCAACAAAACAGCCGTCAAGGCAACCACATACACGACAGAAACTGGAAAACGTTTGATACAATTCCGAAGAATCCCGGCAATCAGTTTTGATGAAGATTCAAGGTTCATGATTATTTCTTTTAGTCAATTATAAACAACAGGGCACAAAGATATGGCTCACTTTCCATTTTCCTGAAAAACAAAACTCCATATCTCTGTGCCCGATATTCTATATACGCAATGTATTACAACTCGGCTTCTTTCAGACGCTCCGCATTTTCCGCCACAATCAGATGGTCGATACAATCTTGTATATCTCCGTCCATAAATGCAGCAAGATTATAAATTGTATAATTGATACGATGGTCTGTTATGCGCCCTTGCGGATAGTTGTAAGTCCGTATCTTTGCGGAACGGTCACCAGTCGAGACCATTGTCTTGCGTCGGGACGCAATGTCATCAATATATTTCTGATGCTCACGATCATAAATCCGGGTACGCAGACGCGCCAACGCGCGTTCTTTGTTCTTCGGCTGGTCGCGCGTTTCTGTACACTCCACCAGAATTTCTTCCATCTCGCCAGTATTCGGATTGCGCCACATATAGCGGGCGCGCACTCCCGACTCCACCTTATTCACGTTCTGTCCTCCGGCACCACTGCTTCGGAACGTATCCCACTTTATCTCGCCTTCATTGATTTGAACATCAAAAGCTTCCGCCTCAGGAAGTACAGCCACAGTGGCAGCCGATGTATGTACCCTACCCTGAGTCTCGGTAGCAGGAACTCGCTGCACCCGATGCACACCCGACTCGTATTTAAGTATGCCATACACACCCTCACCAGTCACATTGAATATAATTTCCTTGTAGCCGCCGGATGCGCCTTCTGAAAAGCTCGAAATAGTGATATGCCATCCTTTTATCTCGCAATATTTTGAATACATGCGGAACAAGTCACCAGCAAACAAAGCGGCTTCGTCTCCTCCCGTTCCTCCGCGAATTTCCATCACCACATTCTTGCCGTCCTCAGGATCTGCCGGTATAAGCAGCAGTTTTATCTCTTCCTCAAGCTCAGGAATACGTTTCTCATTCGCCTCAATTTCCTCGCGCGCCATCTCACGCAGTTCAGAATCGTCTTCAGAAGAAAACATCTGTTTGGCATCTTCTAAATTGGAAATGCACTCAATGTACTCTTTCCTCGCATTCACAATGTTCTGAAGGTCCTTATACTCCTTAGTAAGTTTGACATAGCGTTTCTGATCACCAATCACATTTGGGTCTGTGATAAGTGTGGAAACTTCCTCAAATCTGCTGACTATTCCGTCAAGTTTGTCAAGAATGTTATTATTGTCTGCCATTTAATTCAACCAGCTTTTGCCCGTTCTTCAGGATTAATATACAAATTCACCGAACTCGCTTCTGATGACAAGTTCTTTCTTGCAGCTTTCCTCAATATGTCCTACAATCTGTGCGTCAATATTGAAACTTTTCGATATTTCAATGACCTTATCGGCTTTCTCAGGAGAGAGGTACACTTCAAGACGGTGTCCCATATTGAACACTTTGTACATTTCAGCCCAATCCGTACCACTTTCCTTCTGTATAGCCTTGAACAATGGAGGTACAGGGAACATATTGTCTTTTACAACTTTACAGTTGTCATTGACAAAATGGAGCACTTTTGTCTGCGCGCCACCAGTACAGTGTACCATACCGTGTATATCAGAGCGCATCTCATCGAGCAGTCTCTTTACAACAGGAGCATATGTGCGTGTCGGCGACAGCACCAGCTTGCCGGCATTTACAGGCGCGCCCTCAACTTCGTCTGTCAGTGCGTAACTTCCGCTGTACACCAGTTCCTGCGGCACAGCCTTGTCATAACTTTCAGGATATTTCTCAGCAAGATATTTAGAGAACACATCGTGACGGGCTGAAGTCAGTCCGTTGCTTCCCATTCCGCCATTGTACTCCTTTTCGTATGTAGCTTGCCCACAACTGCTGAGTCCGACAATCACATCTCCAGGACGTATGTTCGCATTGTCAATAACATCGCTGCGCTTCATACGGCATGTCACAGTAGAGTCGACAATGATAGTACGTACAAGATCGCCCACATCAGCAGTCTCACCGCCTGTGGCATAGATGCCGATTCCCATCTTGCGCATCTCTGCAAGAAGTTCGTCTGTACCGTTGATTATCGCACTTATAACCTCGCCCGGAACAAGCATTTTGTTTCTTCCAATAGTTGAAGAAACAAGTATATTGTCCACAGCACCGACACATAGCAAATCGTCGGTATTCATAATGAGCGCATCTTGTGCAATGCCTTTCCATACAGAAATATCACCGGTCTCTTTCCAATACATATACGCAAGACTCGACTTTGTGCCTGCTCCATCAGCATGCATAATGTTACAATACTCAGGGTCGCCGCCCAAAATATCCGGTATAATCTTACAGAAAGCCTGCGGGAAAATACCTTTGTCTATATTTTTGATGGCATTATGCACATCTTCCTTTGCTGCGCTTACTCCGCGCATCATGTATCTCTGATTGCTATCCACGGCTAAAAAGTTTTTGATTCAAAATTTTCGACAAAGGTAAGCAATATCAACGTAAAAGCAGCAATCTGCATTCATATTTTTATCATAAGAACATGAGAGAGTTAAGTCAGGAAAAACAGATTACTTATTCTGAAACTAAAAACCGCATCTACAAGTCTGACACCAGATTCGTAGATGCGGTCCATATTCTTCGGCACTCAAATTTCACCTTAGTCTGTACACTCTTATCCCTAACTGTGACGGTTGTTTCATGGAATAATCATAAAAAGTGTCCGAGTCCAAAACCACTTTCTTTTTCAGGCTCGAAGCATGCATCAGATGCAAGCGTCCATTCTGCCATACTACAATACCCACATGACTTGTATCAAGTCCCCGTTTGTTTGTAATTATCGAGACTATATCCCCCGAAGCCACTCCGCCAAGTTGCTCGAAATTTCCGTTCAGAAGAGACTTGGGGATATATCTGAACTGTTTCCCATTCGTGACATCCTCATATTTCTTTATAATCGGCACCAGACTGGCATCGTTTTTCAAACGTTTGTAAAGCGAAGGATGAGAAGACATATAATTTATTTGTACTGTCTGCACAGCTGTAAAAGGCACGCTATCAGATACGATTTCCTGTACCACGTTCTTTTTCACATTATCTTCTCCCCACAATGTAAAATAATGCAGGCGCGACACGTAGCCTTCAATCAATCCATCCCGGTAGCGGATAGTAGTCAGATGACGACAGAAATCTTCAAACTTTCTCTCTTCCTTCATATCGCATATAGACAACGCGACAACATACTCCACAAACGTGGTACAATCCATCTGTCGCAAATTAACCACCAATTCTTCCTCGTCTCCCACCTCAAGGGTATGCGCCACATACGGAACACCTATGAATTTCTTTCCGTAATAAACCATTCTGCTTTCCAAAGGAGACCGCTTTGTACTGCCTTCTCTTAGCAGTTTCTCAACCATCAGGCTATCGGATGCCGCATATCGAGCAGAAACAGCATTTACAGACAAACCATGCAGCCCAAAAAATAGGAGAAAAAGTATTACCGACATGAGATTTTATATTTTACAAATTATCAAGCTCTGTGACTCAAAACAATATCTCAGATATGGAATGCTTGCCTCTGAAACGGCTCTTGTCCACGTGTCCGCGTATTCCGTTTGCACTTCCACTACCAGTATATTGCCATATTATATAATCATCATTATTATCAAGTTCAGGCTCATCAAGAGTATATGCTGCAATCATAAACTTATAGTCTTTAAACCGTCTGTTTGAAAAATGCTTGTTGTAAAAGTTCTTTCCTGTATAAATAATTGGACGCTTGCCAAACTCCTGTGTCACAAGTCTCAAAAACTCTTCCAGCCTACTATAGAATGTCGACATTGGCACACCTCTTGCCGTCACCTCCACATCAACAATCGGCAACAAGTCCTGCTTCTTCACATCCACCACACTGATGAAATTGTCAAACTGTCTGACCGCTGAGATTCCCGGACGGAAAAAATGATAGCTTCCCACTTTCAAGCCCACTCTCTTGGCTTCCGAAAAATTATATCTGTATGTATCATCAACAAGCCTTTCACCCTCAGTGGCTTTCAAATAAATGAAGCCCGCATGAGGGTCTGTCGCCACCATATCCCAATTCACCCTGCCTTGATAATGACTCAGGTCAAGGCCATGTATATGACTGACGTCACTCTCAACATAAAGAGTCGGCTGTTTCAGGCCTTTAGGATGAAAATCAGGTTTCGACTTATGCGATATTGGGTCCGGCTCAATCAGGGCAAGGTCGCCACCCTGTTCCCGCCTGTCATATTTACCTGTTTTCTTGCGCGCTTCCGCTGTTGCTGACACAACAAAAGAAACCAACAAGCATATTATAATGTTACGTATCAAATGTTTCATCATCCTTTCGTGTTTAGATTATTAGAGCAGCTTTATATACATTCCATAAAAGCCAGAAAACAGACTGCAAAAGAGCATCGCCAAAACCTATGCCGGATTGCAGTTCCCTCACCTATTCCATCAATACCATTGTATCGAACCGGAATAACTGCTTCGCTTGTCATACTTCAAAGCATCGGTAAGAGTACTTGCGTTTGCGCGCAAAGATATATGGTATGAAGTAAATGTACCCAAAACAAGTCCGCAACTCATATTAAAGCAGTGCATATCACGCGAGATATTTACCGTTGTCATTGATATGGCATGATTGGTGAAATCATATCCGGAAGAGAAATTGACGTTCCAGTTGCTCGACAACTTCACATTTCCCGAAAAGTTCAGGTTTTGGGTAAACTTATAAGGATAGCGCATCGACTTCACATTGATTTGCGCGCTGCGGTCTTCTGCCATTGTGATACCGTATGAAATAGAGAACGACCACGGCAAAGTAAACCTCATGTATCCGTCATCGTCAAGTCCGGTTCCGTTGTCCGTATTCTTCTCACTACCATTCTTTTCTGCAATGTCAACATCCTCATCCTCTTCATCCTTATCCTCCTCATCAGTGGTATCCACCTTTTTGCCCAAGAGCTTGCGGAACTTGTCGCGAAGGTTCTTCCAGCTTTGGTTATTGAACGTATAGGAAAGGTTCTTGCTCATACCCTGAAAGCGTCCGAAACGTCCGTAAGACCATTCTGTACGATTGCCGACAATTACATTTCCGCTTTGGTCAAACTCATACGCATACGTGTTGAACACTGCATTCATGTTGAAAGTGAACTTTCCATATTTCAGTCGCAAACGGGTAGACAGATTACTCCACGGCTGTGTCTTTGCCGCCATATTGTAAGAAAGGCTGGCTCCCAACTCATCAATGATACTTATCTTCTTTAGAGAATCATCCTTCATCCTGACTTTCATCTCTATATTATTAGAAAGATCGAAGCTAACCGATCCGGTCTTTCCTTTCGACGGCACACCATAAAGAGATGAGGCATAAGGCGAGTATTCCACAAGCGAGACATTTCCGTTCTCATCTGTGCGCGTATATGTTTTCCAATAGCCATACTTATCCGCTCCGAAGTCAGGAGCATAGCTGAATGTCACTGACGGAGTAATCACATGGCGCACAGTCTGTATCTTGTCACCGAAAAGTTTCCTCCACGGTGTGTAGAAGCCGTATATCTTTGTATTTGCCGAAAGACTCAGATTATAGTCATACACACGGTTGAAGCCGTATATCGTATCACGAGCCACCTGCCGTGAACGCTCGTCCCATGTTTGGTCTATCCGGTTCGTATACCATCTCTCCGTATAGTTAAATGACGGAGTCACATTAATATAGTTAAGCACGTTGAACGAAGCGGAAACAGGTATAGAGTGCTTCATTCCGTTGCGCCAGTCTTTGATGAGATTCGACTTCATCAACTGGTCTTCTTTGGTGGTTATACTGTTACTGAGCGAACCGGTATATGTCAATGCCACCTTCTCATACCAACGTTCCTTGCCCGCAGCATGTTTGCGCTTGAACGGATACAGACGGCTCAAACTGATGCTTAAGCTCGGCAAAGTCAGCGAGAGTGTGGAGTCACGCATATTTTGCGCAATATTGAAACTGCTTGATATGGAAAGACCTATCTTCGGGAATGTGCGCGAGTAGCTCACACTCGAAGTTCTTGTGCTCTGCGAATAAGATGTCGGATTATACAGGCTCGTCAGGTTATTCCTTTCATAGCTTTGTGTGGCAAAATTGACCGAGGCGGAGAACGTGCTGTTAGGATTCATCTTCGAGTCCTGACGATGCGACCACTGTAGCTTGAAGTTCTTCACCACACTATAGTCGGGCATGTTCTTCTCGCCTTCCTTCGTCACCTGATAGTTAAAGTAGAAGTTGCCCGAATACTTGTACCTTTTCTTGTACGTTGTCTGGGCAGCAAGTCCCCATGAGCCTTTTGTGAATATCTCGCCCGTCAGCCTGAGATCAACATTGTCGTTAATGGCGAAATAATATCCTCCATCACGCAAATAGAATCCTCTCGACGACTCATCACCATAACTCGGCATGATAAATCCAGATGAATAAGAACTTGTGAAAGGGAAATAAGCAAAAGGAATAACAAGAGGCAGGGGCACATCCTCCACCACCAGCCATGCGGGTCCGGAGAATACGCTCTTTCCAGTATGCACTTTGGCGCGGCTCATGGCTACGTAGAAATGCGGATGTTCCTCATCGCAAGTTGTATAACGTCCATGACGCATATACACCTCATCTCCGTCACCTTTCTTAGCCTCCTCACTGACAATAAAACCGTCTTCCTGCTGTGTCGAAATATTGGTAATGAAAGCCTTACGGGTGGAGAAATTATAAGTCATCGTCTCTTGCTCATACTCATCACTACCCTGTTTGAACACAGGCTTTCCGACAAGTTTGCCCAAAGAGTCCGGAACACCTACCGCATGGACAATCGAGCTGTCCATATTCATCGTTATCTGTTCTGCCGTAAGATTAATATTCTGATAGTCAACCTTTCCATCGCCATACAAATAAGCGTTTTTAGAACCCATAAAAAACACGATGGAGTCTTTCGCCTCATAGATGACAGGAGCTTCAAGCGGACTTTTCTTCTTCGTCCTTTTAATAGAGTCCTCTACTTGGGCAATGGAGTCGTTCCACTGAACCGCCGCCGGATTGCCTCCATGAGCCTCATCAAACGCTCTTTTCAACGAATCGAGAGTGGACAAATATATGGAATCGGCACTTGCAGACTTATCCTTGATAGTGTCAAGAACAGGCTTCTGCTCCAAAACTGCCGCAGGCAATGCCGGTACCGTGTCGTCCACACCATACAAAGGCACATAGCGCAAGCTGCCGCCCCCCGTTGCCGAGGGGCACACTTCCGTACTTTGGGCCATCGTCACAACAGCCGCCAATATTATTACAAATATATATAAACGATGTTTCAAAACGTCCTTTTATTTATTGGAGGACAAGTGAATACAAGAGGCAAACCGACAATATTTCTTTATTGCATACCAAGAGAAAGCCTCATACACCTGTCCATACATACACGAACCAAATATTTGTTCACCAGCCAGACAATCCTGTCAGTTCACAAACATTTTGCAAAAATACATATTATCGGTCAAAAACATTGGTATAAATCATTTTTTAACCGATTTTTGCCGCTATAATACAACAATCACAGAAACAAGCCACACCATATCCGGAATCTTTCAGCACTCTCACCGCCAAATTTCGACACACTCCGAAACGCTTCCTCCACTGTTTTCTCCCTGTCCAATTTTGTTTTCGAGAAAAACTTGTCGGCGAAGCAGACTATCTGCTCCTCTATCGTCACGGGAAGCAAATCGCGATGCGGGACAGGTAGTTTCTGTGACTCAATATCCGCCAATGACAAACCGGCACCCGTATGACGCTCGCACACCAACGCATGGCGGGGAAAACCCTCCGCACGCATAAGTTCCGAGCCTATCGTACCATGACATATATAAGGTTTGGAGCCGAAACAACATATACCGGCAGCGTCACATTCAAATATACCAATATCATGCAACATCGACGCTTCCTCCACAAAATCCCTGTCAGCACAAAGTTCAGGATGCGAATCGACAATACTCAATGCCTTATCAGCCACAGCCCTGCTGTGTACTGTCAATATGCGTTTCAATTCATTATCCTCCGGATAGTACTTATCTATTATAGCCTTATAGTCCATACCTCATTAAAAGAATAAACAAACTTCATTTTTATTTGTTACCTTTGCAAAGGTAACGAAAATAATGGTCATAGAGCCATTATAAAAAACGTATTACTCATAAAAATAAAAAAACATGCACATTTTAGAGAAACTCGACAACTGGAACGAGTTGTCCGACTACCAGTTTTTGGGGATTTCATTGAAAGACCCCATTATTTTTTGCATCAAAACAGTTGTCATACTGGTTTTCATCAAAGCAATCCTTTGGTTCGCCAATTTCATGTACAAAAGATGGCAAAGCAGAAAAGCCAAAAGAGCACTCGACGAGACAAGCGGCAAATTCCTGATGCGGGTGGTGACAACCATTGTGTACATACTGGGAGTGGCATCCATACTGTCACTTATTCCCGCCCTTGAGAAAATAGGAACGTCCATACTTGCCAGCGCGGGAATCCTTGCTATGGCTGTCGGTCTCGCCTCTCAGGAAGCTCTTTCCAATTTTGTCGGAGGCATATTCATCATCATAGGCAAACCGTTCCGCATCGGCGACTATATAGAGCTTGACTCAAAAATCATCGGGACTGTCACAGAAATCACCTTGCGCCACACGGTCATCAGATGCTCCGACAACCGGCTGGTCATTGTGCCTAACTCAAAAATCAACAGCAGTGCCATATTCAACAGCACACTCGGAGACACTGCCACCTGCGCCTTCATCGAGGTGGGAGTTGCCTATACGGAGAATCTGGACCGATGCATCGCCGTCATGCGTGATGAGATAGAAAAGCATCCTTTGCTCATCGACCGCCGCACACAATCAGAAATTGACGCAGGCACACCCAAAGTGTTGATACGCGTCATCGCCCTCGGCGATTCAGCCATTACTTTGCGCGCATACGCATGGGCTGGCACTCCGAGCCAATCCTTCACACTCAAATGCGACTCTTTCAAAGCCATAAAGGAAAGATTCGACAATGAAAATATAGAAATCCCTTATCCTTATTATAACCAGATAATCAAGCAGGGATGAACATTCTGATACCGGTTTCTCTGCCGCAAACCCTCCACTACTTTTACCACACATTTGTTCGGGAGATTTGCGGTAGAGAAGCCACAAATACTCATACTACACTCTTCAAGAACATATCACTCTTTTCCCTCCTCGCTCATCCCTGCAAAACCATTTCTTTTGCTGTTTTTTTACGATGAATCCCATATTGTTCCGGATGCAGAATTGCTCCATCCGACATTCCAAGTGATACGACACACTGTATATATAGCCCTTAGCAAAGATATTGCAGCGTTTCAACATTTATCGCGCCTCTTGTACGTACTTTATAAACAGAAGCCCCAAACCCGAACCATTCTGCTGCACATATTGCCGGGCAACAGTATACGGGCAAGGTATGTTTTGACATTATGTCACTTTTGCGGGAAGGCGCATTTTTAACATTTTGGCGGCTACAGACTTTGGCTCGGTGCTTGATTTTTGAATATTTTATTGACAAATTATTGATAATCAGCTAAATACATTTTTAGTAAAAACCATGCAGTTTTAGATCAAAAACGCATGGTTGGACTCAAAATAGGATGTGTTGATAATCAGTGAGTTATGAAATTTCTGCCTTAAAGTTGTCTTTTTTCAGGTTCAAAATTCATTTTTGTTTTTCGGGGCATGAAAAAGGCGGTTGCTGTCTTTCCGAGAAAATAATTCGGGAAAATACCCGATTTTGGGCCGAAAAACGGGCTTTGAAAATTTTGTTCACCTTGAAAATAAATTTTGTTCACCTTGCGAAAAAAATCAGTGCGCCTTAGAAATAAATTTTCAGCACCTTGTAATTTTGGATTTTGTTGGGCTTTTGGGCTGAATTGGCACATTTTCGCTTGATTCTATGAATCCTTTAGTCGGTCGGATTGTTCTATTTGTCTACTTGAAGTTCAGGATTCAAAACCCTCCGTAGAATCGCGTTTTTTCAACCTCGGCGGAGTTCGGTTCATTTTGAGGCGATTCTACGGAGTCGGGATTTAACATATCAAATTGTCGATATTTTGGAGTTTTGCTGATATTTTTGACAGACTCATCCGTCACTTTGTGACACCTCACCTAACTTAGGGAAGGTGTCTGACCACCGTATTCACTAAGAGACTAACAATTTGATTAACAGGGTATACATCTCCTCCCTAAGTTAGGCGAGGTGTCATGAAGTGACGGAGGAGTTTGTTGGAATACACGAAAAACATACTTACAAAAAGTCAAGGACTGTATCTGAATACATCAAAAAAAAATCCGCCAAAAGCTTCTTTCCCCAAAGTAAGTAGCCAATCAAATCCATCAGCGAGCCATCACCTGCATCAAGACTCAACTTTGCAACAGACAAAATCACTCGAAATGTAGAATGAACAAAAAAATCCCCAACCGACATATTGGTTGAGGATAGAACTATTATGATGCCAATTTTTGTGAGGCATCCGACACAAAAATTTAATTCACAAAGACAGAAACTTTATCTGTCTTGTTTCTTCTTCAGCACATCTTTCTTCAAAGCAGACATTTCTCCCTGAATAAAAATACGGGTAAGGTCGTCCTTGCAATTGGTAAATATCTGTATGTGCTTTTTGAAACGGCCGGGCATTTTTCCTGTACCATTGTAGGTGACAGTTATCTCACCCGACGCGCCTGGCGAGATGAAATCTTTCGGAAATTCAGCCACCGTACATCCACATGAGGCATGTACGTAATTAATCACAAGTTTTCCCTTTCCCACATTAGTGAATTTAAATACACACTTCTGGACAGGATCGTCCTGAGAAAACACACCCAAATCAATCGTTGTCTTCTCAAATTTTATTTCCGGATACTTTTTCGCGCTGACACTACAAACAAACGTTGCCATCATGACAAGCAGCAATAATCTGATTATTCTCATAATTGTATTTTTGGTTTTTGTTGAAAATCTGAAGACAAAAGTACACAAAAATCATGATATTCCTGCATCGGAAGAATAAAGAATAGAAATTCTTTTGAGAAAGGAAATAATTAATGACAAAAAGGAGCAGGAATATTTTCTGTCCTGCTCCTTTTCTTACGGATACACATCACAGTCATGTACGTATGACATTCATCCGCCAGCTTCCGTTTATTTCAATTTTTCAAGCCACGCTGCAACTAACTTACGCGCCTGTTCTTGGTTGTTCTGTGCTGTGGTACCTTTGATTGCCAATCCTTTACCAACAGTAGCGCCCCTACATGCGTCGGCTATATAGGTTTCTGTTTTTGAGAGACCACTGCCTTCGTGCGTACAAAAAGGAATAACAGTCTTGTCCTTCCAGTCATGCCTTTCAATGAATGTGTAAACTGGCATAGGCATATCACCCCACCAGTTAGGATAGCCAATAAAAATGACATCGTAATCCTCCACCTTTATATCGCCCTTTATTACAGGACGGGCATGAGTATCCTTCTCTTTCCTTGCTATCTCCACTACCGCATCATACGAATCGTGCGGATAAGATTTTTGCGGTACAATTTCAAAAAGAGATGCGCCAGCAGCATCGCCAATCATTTCAGCGATAATATGCGTATTTCCTTTTTTAATGTTGCCGACTCCATAATTTTCTCCGGTATGGGAGAAAAATACCACCAGAGACTTTTTGCCCGATATTGCCGTTTTCATACTGCTGTTTTCTTTCTGTTGCTTATTGCCTGTGCCCGCACAAGATACTGTTGGCAGTGCCGACAGTACAAGCATAAAGGTCATACAAATTATTTTTCTCATTTCTCATTAGGATTTAGCGGTCCGTAAAAATAGGATGCAGTCGCACCTCCGTCAATAAGGAAGTCGGCACCGGTGATGAACGCTCCTTGCGGGCGCATGAGCAATTCTGCGACATTGGCAACCTCATCCGCCGTACCCGGTCTTCCAGCCGGACATTTGGCAAACATGTTCTTATAAAATTCGCCTCGGAGTCCGTTAAACTCATCAATGGCAAGCGGTGTGACAATGATACCCGGCGAGATAGAGTTGATTCTCGCCCCACGCTCACCCCAGCGTACAGCCTCAGCCATCACCCGCTTTACATTGCACCGCTTCGCCATTTGGTAGGCATGAAGAGTGTCCGCAATATTCTCGGGCTGGAGCATATCGAGCGAAAGCAGCTCGTCGGCGGGAACAGTGGCAAGCAAGCGATCTTGTTCGGGAGTCAGAGCCGGCATACGGTGTCCGCTCTGACTGGAGATTGTGACTCCCGTTCCACCAGGCTTTATCACCTTGCCAACTTCTTCAAATAATACAGCCGTGCCATATAAATCGACCTTAAGGATAGTGTCTATAGACGCTTGACTTGGCGAAACTCCTGCGGCATTGACCATCATGGTTATCTCGCCATATTTCTGTGCCTCAGTTATGACATTCTGTATGGACGTGCGACTTGACAAATCCATTTCAACAGGAACGCAATCATATCCGGCATTATTCATGATGCTACATATATTATTAGCATTGCCAACATTCTTGTCGCCCACAATAATTTTCATTCCGTAGCCTATACGACGGGCTATCGCCATACCTATTTGTCCGGCTCCGGCCAGCAGCAAAACTTCTTTTTTCATTAATGTCCCTTTCTATTTTTGGTGCAAAATTAGCCCAAAATCCAGAGGCAACGCTTACGCTCATTACAGATTGTATTACCCAAATTACAGAAACAAGCAATCATTCAATTTGTAAGTCATGATTTTTATGTATTTTTGCGCGGCAAAAAAAGAAAAGCCGCCACTTCACTACGGGATAATAAAAAAAGAATAACACCATATTATATATAAAGACAAATACAGAAAAGATGAACGGACTATATACAATTTTGCTGCTGATAGGCTCAAACATTTTCATGACTTTGGCATGGTACGGGCATTTGAAACTACACCAGATGAATGTGGGCAACAATTGGCCTCTAATTGGAACTATCCTGTTCTCATGGGCTATCGCACTATTTGAGTACAGCCTGCAAGTACCTGCAAACAAAATAGGATTTGAAGGCAATGGAGGTCCATTCAACCTCATGCAATTAAAAGTTATCCAAGAAGTCATCTCACTCATGGTATTCACTGTAATGGCAAACTTCATGTTTCAAGGTCAGTCGTTGCATTGGAACCATTATGCAGCATTTGTGTGCCTGATAGCCGCAGTATATTTTGTGTTTTACAAATAATGCGGACTATATGTCCAGCAAACTTATATAGGCTCATACACCGCACTCATTTACAGACATTCAGAAAACTAAATGTTTGTATGATAAAGACATTGCAGACTGAAACCAAATATTTTTTATTCATCTTTTATTTCTTTGTTCGCACGGTTTGCATTATCTTTGCAACTTGAAATATATTTAAGGTAAAAACTACAAATTAGTATGGCTGAAACCAAATACATCTTTGTGACAGGAGGAGTTGCCAGTTCACTTGGCAAGGGTATAATCTCGTCTTCAATAGGTAAGCTATTGCAAGCAAGAGGGTACAACATTACAATCCAGAAGTTTGATCCCTATATCAACATTGATCCGGGAACACTAAATCCTTATGAGCACGGTGAGTGCTACGTAACCATTGACGGTCAGGAGACAGACCTTGATCTGGGTCACTATGAGCGTTTCACGGGCATACAGACAACAAAGG
Organism: Roseburia sp.; assembly: GCA_023665185.1. GTDB lineage: Bacteria > Bacteroidota > Bacteroidia > Bacteroidales > Bacteroidaceae > RGIG8745. The sequence goes on along the minus strand of JAMPEL010000036.1, from coordinate 12,287 downwards.
CAAACAACATCACCACGGGACGTATCTATCAGAGTGTGATAGATAAGGAACGTCGTGGCGACTATCTCGGCAAGACAATTCAGGTAGTGCCTCATATCACAGACGAGATAAAGCGCGACATGAAGATTCTTGGCGCAAAAGGCACTTACGATTTCGTTATCACTGAAATCGGAGGAACTGTCGGCGACATTGAGGGTCTACCATTCCTCGAGGCCATCCGCCAGCTGAAATGGGAATTAGGCAAGAATGCCGTATGTGTACACCTTACATATGTGCCTTATCTGGCAGCAGCAGGCGAGCTGAAGACAAAGCCGACACAGCACTCTGTGAAAGAACTTCAGAGTCTTGGTATCCAGCCGGACATTCTTGTTTTGAGAGCAGAGCATGAGTTGTCGGAAAATTTAAGACGCAAAGTAGCAAACTTCTGCAATGTAGACAAAGACTGCGTGATGCAGAGTCTGGACTTGCCGTCTATCTATGAAGTGCCAGTGAAGATGCAAGAGCAGGGACTTGACACAGCCATTCTCCGCAAGCTTCAGATACCAATAGGAGAGACTCCGGGACTTGGTCCGTGGAGAAGTTTCCTTGAGCGCAGACGCAATGCCACAGAGATTGTGGACATCGCACTTGTCGGCAAATACGACTTGCAGGACGCTTACAAGTCTATTCTCGAAAGCCTCTCTCATGCTGGCACATACAACGACCACAAGGTAAAGACCCATTTTGTGAACAGCGAAAAGCTTACTAAAGAAAATGTGGCAGAGCAATTGGCATGTATGGATGGTGTGGTCATCTGTCCGGGATTCGGTCAGAGAGGCATCGAAGGCAAGATTGTGGCAGCCGAATATTGCCGCAACAATGACAAGCCTACATTCGGTATCTGTCTTGGTATGCAGATGATGGTTATAGAATATGCACGCAACGTACTTGGATATGAGGATGCGAACAGCCGCGAAATGGACGGAAAGACTCCGCACAATGTCATTGACATTATGGAGGAGCAGAAGAACATCACGAACATGGGCGGTACAATGCGTCTCGGCGGATACGAATGCTTGGTGAAGGAAGGAAGCAAGACATTCGAGGCTTATCAGTCGGCAAAGATTGTAGAGCGTCACCGTCACCGCTACGAGTTCAACAACGATTTCAAGAACGAATTTGAATCAAAGGGAATGGCTTGTGTTGGTCTGAACCCAGAAAGCGACCTTGTGGAGATTGTGGAAGTTCCGACCAACACATGGTATATCGGCACACAATTCCATCCGGAATACAGCAGCACAGTGCTCAAACCACATCCATTGTTCCTTTCTTTCGTAAAAGCAGCTATAGAAAAGAAAAAGACTTGCCCTTCAAATAGCGAGAACTTTCTATAAGCTAAAACCAAATTAAACAAACAAAAAACAAGGCACCTTATAATGAAAATGGACAAAAATACCTTGATAGGCTTTCTTCTTATGGCATTGGTTGTATTCGGCTTTATGGCATACGAGAACCATACCCGGAAGGAACAGCTTATTGAGCAGCAAAAGCAGGCGGTAATCGATCAGGCTACCGAACAGCAGAAAATGCAGGCTGAGGCTATCGAGGCAGAGAAAAAGGCAAAAAAAGAACTTGCAGAACAGGCGGACACATTGAATCCGCTGTTCTTGGCACATAAAAAAAATGAGGGCACCACAGTCATTGAAAACGAACTGCTCAAACTGACAATCTCTAATAAAGGCGGTCAGTTGTGCAAGGCAGAACTGAAAGACGACACATATAAAGGACGTGACGGAAAGAATGTGGTGCTGTTTGACGGTACAGACTACAGCATGAATTTCATGTTCTCAGGAAAAGAACATAACATTCTGACTGAAGAACTGTATTTCGTACCGACAAATGCGTCTGATAATTCTGTAACAATGCGACTTCCTATTGCAGAAGGAAGCTTAGACATCAGCTATTCACTGATTCCAGAATCTTACATTCTGAACATGAATGTGCAGGCTAACGGCATCAGCGGCTTCTTCCCTGCAAAAAGCGGTTCATTCGATATTGTATGGAATGAGAGAATGCGCCAGCAGGAAAAGGGCTTCTCCTTTGAGAACCAGCATAGTACAATTGCTTACAGAACGGTGAAGAATGATACAGAGAATCTGAGTTCGACAGGTGCGGACAAGAGCGAGGACGACATTGAAGACGCTGTCAGATGGATAGCATTCAAAAATCAATTCTTTAGTCAGGTACTGATTGCTGGCGACAGTTTCCAGATGGACACAATATCTTCTTACCGAATGGAAGAAGGCAGCGGATATATCAAAATGTATGGTGCCGCCATGTCGGCCAAATTTGACCCTACTGGCAAAGCCTCAACAGACATGAAGATGTATCTTGGTCCGAACAAGTTCTCCACATTAAAAGAAAATGAGAAAATATGCGGCAACGGCGCGGATCTTGACTTACAGAGCCTTGTCTATCTTGGCTGGCCGGTCATCAACCTCATCAACCGTTTCTTCATGGTCTACCTGTTTGACTTTATGACAGGATGGGGCATCAACATGGGTATCGTATTGCTTCTGCTGACCATCTTCATCAAAGTTCTCGTATTTCCTCTTATGCGCAAGTCATACCTGTCTTCCGCAAACATGCGAGTGCTTCGTCCTAAAATCGATGAAATCAGCGCACGCTATCCAAAGCCGGAAGATGCAATGATGAAACAACAGGAAATCATGAAACTCTACAGCCAATATGGTGTATCGCCAATGGGCGGATGTCTGCCAATGCTGATTCAAATGCCAATCTGGGTTGCATTGTTCAATTTCATCCCTAATGCAATAGAGCTTCGCGGACAGTCTTTCCTCTGGGCAGACGACCTCTCTACTTATGACGATGTCATCAGCTGGAATTTCCATATTTGGGGTATAGGCGACCATCTCAGTCTGTTCTGTATTTTATGGTGTGTGGCAACAGTGCTCAACTCATGGTTCACAATGCGCCAACAACAAGATTCCATGACTCAGGAACAGCAACAGCAGATGTCCATGATGAAGTGGATGACTTATCTTATGCCGATAATCTTCTTCTTCTCATTCAACGGATATTCAGCCGGATTGAACTACTACTATTTCATTTCAAGCATTATCGGTGTGGCCATGATGTGGTATCTGCGCAAAACGACAGATGACGCCAAACTTTTGGAAAAACTTGAGGCACGTTATCGTGAGCGCAAGCAGAATCCGAAAAAAAGCTCCGGAATGATGGAGAAGTTTCAGGCTATGCAGGAAAAGCAGATGGAAATACTTCGTCAGCAACAAATGCAGCAGCAGAACAAGAAATAAAACAGAATAGAGAAGAATGAAAATCGGGAGCGACAAAATGATACATGCAAGGACGTTTCTTTATCCGGCAGTATCAGAATCCCGTTTTTCATTCTTCTTATTTGTTTGGAAACTTTGAATCTTTACTACAAATTAATAAATACATTATTTATGAACCATTCAACTTTAGCAATGTTGGCAGCAGGAATCTTGTCACTTTCAGAGGCCAAAGCGGAAGAAAGCGGCACTTTCATAGGCAGGCAGACACCGGACTTGAAAGAGCGCAAGCTCACTCCGGAAGCATTGTGGGCAATGGGACGCATAGGCGGATATAATGTATCTCCCGATGCAAAAAGCATTGTGTACAATGTAAGCTACTATAGTGTGGAACAGAACAAGAGCCATACTGTCATTTATACACTCGGTACGGATGGCAAAGACGGAGGAGACGGAAAGCTTCTGACGTCTGCCATCACAAGCGAGCTGGCTCCAAAATTCATCAAGAGAGGAAAGCAAATCGCATACATGGCACCCGACAAGAATGGTGTCATGCAGCTATGGATGATGGATGCGGACGGAAACCATAAAAAACAGATTTCCAACCTGACAAAAGATGTGGAGGACTTTCAATTCTCACCGGATGAGACACATGTACTGATTATCCATTCTGTCAAATACGGGGAAAGAACAGCAGACATCTATCCTGATCTTCCTAAAGCCAGCGGACGCGTCATCAATGAAGCTATGTTCCGTCATTGGGATGAATGGACGGAGACTATCCCGCATCCATACATATATCATTTCAACGGAAACGAACTGGCAACAGACCCTATCGACATATTGAAGGATGAGCCATACGAGTGTCCTATGAAGCCTTTCGGAGGCATAGAGCAACTGGCATGGAGTACAGACAGCAAAAAGGTTGCTTACACTTGCCGCAAGAAAACAGGACTTGATTATGCCACAAGTACGGACTCAGACATTTTCCTCTACGACATTGAGACAGGAAAGACTATCAATCTGTGCAAGCCTACAGACTACAAAGCACCAGAAACAGATTACACCCTTTCTCTCAAAGAACAGTCTGTAAACACTCAGTCAGCCACAGCTGCGGAAGATCTTAATCTGGGATATGACACCAATCCACAATTCTCTCCCGATGGGAAATACATTTCATGGCAGAGCATGGAACGGGACGGATATGAGAGTGACCGTAACCGTCTGTGCTTATACGAGGTAGCCACAGGAAAAAAGACTTATATCACGGAACTATTCCAAAGCAATGTTGACAGTTATTGCTGGGCTTCCAACTCCAAAATTATTTATTTTGTAGGTACATGGTCGGGAACCACACACATATATTCCGCAGACTTACAGGGCAATATCCGACGAATTACGAACGGGATGTACGACTACACATCCGTTGCGCAGTGCGGCAATCTTTTGTTGTGCGGCAGACAATCAATGAAAGAATCTCTGGAACTGTATCTGGTCAATCCTTCCCTCTCACCAGAAGGAAAGAAGGTCAATGCGACAAAGATTGACAAAAATAAAAAAGTCATGCGACTTGGCAAATCCACTTATGACTTTGAAGATTCAAACATCGAAAATGATAAGGTCACAAAGAACGTTGCCCAACTGACACATGAGAACCAATATTTCCGCGAACACATAGACTGGGGAGAAGTAAACGCTCATATTGCATCAGCTGTAGACGGAAAGAAAATTCTGTCATGGGTTGTTTTCCCGCCAAACTTTGACCCGACAAAGAAATACCCGACCCTTCTCTTCTGTGAAGGAGGTCCTCAAAGCCCGGTAAGCCAATTTTGGAGTTACCGATGGAACATGCAGATTATGGCAGCAAACGGCTATATAGTAGTAGCCCCCAACCGCCGGGGACTTCCGGGATTTGGCATGGAATGGCTTGAAGAAATCAGTACAAACTACGGAGGCCGCTGTATGAATGATTATCTGAGTGCCATAGACCAAGCTGCACAATACTACCAGTGCATCGATACTGACAGATTGGGCTGTGTGGGTGCCAGCTTTGGAGGATTCAGCGTATATTGGCTTGCAGGGCATCACGACAAGCGTTTCAAGTGCTTCATCGCACACGATGGAATATTCAATCTTGAACAGCAATATCTGGAAACAGAAGAGGCTTGGTTTGCCAACTGGGATCTCGGAGGCGCATTCTGGCACAAAGACAATGCAGCCACAAAGCGCACCTTTGAAAACTCTCCTCACCGTTTTGTAGACAAATGGGATGCGCCAATCCTGTGCATACATGGAGAGAAGGATTACCGCATTGTAGCAAGTCAGGCTATGGCGGCATTCAATGCAGCGCGCTATCGCGGCATACCAGCAGAGCTTCTCATTTTCCCTGATGAGAACCATTGGGTACTGAAACCTCAGAACGGTGTGCTTTGGCAACGCCGATACTTCAATTGGCTTGATAAATGGCTTAAATAAAAACGAGAATAAATCAGGTGGAAAAGTCCGGAACAAAGAAAATTTGTCCATCAGATTAAAAAATGAAAGTCTAACAAAAAAAGATATATAACTAATCAACTCAACAATATGTCAGAAGAAATAAAGAAAAATCTAAGTGATTCCAAAGGAGCACGCTGGTCAGCATTATTCATTGTGGCATTCACCATGATGGCGGCATATTATGTCAATGATGTAATGGCTCCATTGAAATCCATGCTTGAAGAACAACTCCACTGGACAAGCGGAGAGTTTGGATTCTTTACAGGAGCTTACAGTTTCCTAAACGTTTTCCTCCTCATGCTGATATGGGGCGGACTTATCCTTGACAAGTTCGGCATTCGCTTTACCGGACTTCTGTCTACTATTCTCATGGTTGCAGGTACAGCCACAGAATACATCGCCATTACTCAATATGCAAACTCTTCCGAGATTGTCATGGGATATAAATTGGATGTGTTCATGGCATCGGCAGGATACTCCGTCTTCGGAGTTGGTGCGGAAGTGGCAGGCATTACCGTCACCAAAATCATTGCAAAATGGTTTCAGGGAAAAGAAATGGCACTTGCAATGGGTGTACAGGTCGCACTTGCACGTATCGGCTCACAAGCTGCATACGCTGTTGCCATACCTGTAGCCAAAGCATGGAGTCTCGACACTCCTCTGTTCATCGGAACAATCGTACTTGTAGGTGGACTGATAGCATTCCTTGCATTCAGTTTTATGGACCGCAAACTTGACAAACAAATAAAAACAAGCCAAGTAACATCGGACGAGGACAAGTTCTCTTTCAAGGATGTGGCAGCCGTAGTAAAAAATCCGGGATTCTGGCTCATAGCTACCCTATGTGTGCTGTTCTACTCATGTGTATTCCCTTTCCAGAAATTTGCCACTGAACTGATGGTCACCAAATATTCAGTCAATGAAGACCTCGCCGGCACATTTGCAGGTCTACCCGCACTTGGCGCACTGTTCCTTACTCCTGTGTTCGGAGGAATGATTGACAAAAAAGGCAAAGCTGCCTCCATAATGATGCTTGGTGCCGCCATGCTTATAGGAGTACACTTTGTCTACTCACTGCCATTCATCCACAGTCCTTTCATCGCTATCGGTCTGATGATCATACTCGGCATCGCTTTCTCTCTGGTACCGTCTGCCATGTGGCCGTCCGTGGCAAAAATATTTCCGGTAAAACAGCTCGGAACCGCATACGCACTGATATTCTTCATACAGAATATTGGATTGTGGGGCATACCAGCTTTGATTGGCTCAGTACTTGAGAAATACTGCATCGTGGGTACAGAAGACGGAAAGAATCTCTACGACTACACCACACCGATGATTATCTTCACAGGCATTGCCTGCCTCTCCCTGCTTGTCGCATTCCTGCTGAAAGCGGCAGACAAAAAATACGGCTATAAACTTGAAGAAGCAAATATCAAAAAGTAAAACCCATAAAAAAAATTCAACTATGTTTCAAGGACAACCCAAAGGGCTATATGCCCTTGCCCTCGCCAACACAGGCGAACGTTTCGGCTACTACACCATGCTTGCCGTTTTTACTCTTTTCCTGAAAGACAATTTCGCTTTCAGTGAGGCAACAGCAGGTATAATCTATTCAGTCTTCCTCGGACTTGTCTATTTCCTTCCTTTGTTCGGAGGTATGCTTGCCGACAAGTTCGGATATGGAAAAATGGTGACAATAGGTATCTCAATCATGTTCCTCGGATACCTTATCTTGTCTATTCCTCTTGGCAATGACATTCTCGCCATCGGCGGAATGGCATTGGCTCTCCTCCTTGTATGTCTTGGAACAGGACTTTTCAAAGGAAACCTACAGGTGCTTGTAGGAAATCTCTACGAGGCAAAACAATACTCTACAAAACGTGATTCTGGTTTCCAGATTTTCTATATGGCAATAAATATCGGCGCACTCTTTGCAGCCACAGCTGCTGTGGAAATCATGAGATACATGCAGGAGAACTTCGGAGTAAGCAAAGAAGACTCTTACCATTTTGCATTTGCCGTGGCATGCTTCTCGCTTATCGTATCCATTGCCATATACTATTTCGCACGTAAAACATTCGTACACGCTGATTACAACAACAAGACACAGCAAGCCAATAGTGCGACAGCAACAGAAGAACTGTCGAAATCGGAAACCAAAGAGCGTATCGTGGCACTCTGCCTTGTATTTGCCGTAGTCATTTTCTTCTGGATGGCATTCCATCAGAACGGCTCGACACTCACATTCTTTGCAGAGCAATATACAGCCACAGTATCTACAGGTGTAGAAAGCATGTTGTTCGATGTCATCAACCTTGTTCTTTGCATCATCATCGTGTATGGACTGTTCGGACTGTTCCAGTCATCAACAGGAAAAGGACGCGCAATATCGGCAGGAGTCATCGCATTGTGTGCGGCAGGCCTTGTATGGAAATACAATACACTTCCGGCTGAGACAATTGTGGACGCGCCAATATTCCAGCAGTTCAATCCATGCTTTGTAGTAGCTCTCACACCTGTATCAATGGCCATATTCGGTGCTTTGGCAAAAAAAGGCAAGGAACCTTCTGCCCCATTAAAAATCGGTCTCGGAATGCTTGTTGCCGCAGTAGCCTACTGCCTGCTCACAATTGTATCAATTGGTCTTCCAGACCCTGAGGCACAGAAGGCGGCAGGAGAGTCTGCCATGCGCATCTCACCTAACTATCTGATAACAACTTATCTTGTACTTACTTTTGCAGAGCTGCTGCTCTCTCCTATCGGCATCTCATTCGTATCGAAGGTAGCACCTCCAAAATACAAAGGTATGATGATGGGAGGATGGTTCGTTGCCACAGCCATAGGCAACCTTCTCGTAAGTATCCCATCACTTCTTTGGGGACAGCCATTGGTTGTCGTATGGGGTGTACTTGCAGCACTGTGTCTGATTTCGGCTTCCTTCATCTTTATAATCCTGAAGAAGCTCAACAGAGTTGCCTGACGAAGACGAAGATTTCAGGTTCACTTAAAGACTGTACGAACTTATATAAGCTCTACTACACTTTTTCCTGAACTTACAATCAAAATACATACTCATAAGTTCCCTTCTGATAATTGCCATACAGGCGAAATATCAGAAGGGATTTTTATTTTTTCTCCCCACGCAAAAAAAATCGACATTTACAATGAGCAAATGAGACCATAAATTGTTACTTATAAATCAGAAATACCACAAATTGTGTATAACATCAATTTTGAGGGTAAAAAATTAAAGAGTAACTTTGCAATGACGATAACAAACCCCAAAAACAAGAACAAGATAAAATCAAACAAAAATGAAACTTATTCCAACTTACACATGGACTAAAGAACTAAAGAAAATGAGAAAAAGCAATCTTAATTTTATGAGTCAGCCGTGGGCGTCAGGAGTGACACTTCTGATATGCGTAATAGCAGCCATGTTGCTTGCAAACCTTAGCTGCACTCGCGAAATCTACCATGCAATACTGGAGACAGAACTGTCTATGTCCATCCAAAGTCCAACAGATGCTGAAACAGGATTGCGCACAATAGATTGGGTATTCCCCAAAGACATGACAGTAGAGAAGTTCATTAATGACATCCTTATGGTTGTCTTTTTCTTTACCGTAGGACTTGAAATAAAACGAGAGGTTGTGTGCGGAGAATTGTCCAATGTAAGAAAGGCTATGCTTCCCGTAATAGCCGCCGCAGGAGGAATGATGGCACCGGCATTAATCTACACATTTGTCAATCATGGGACATTTGCCAGCAGCGGATGGGGTATCCCGACAGCCACCGATATAGCCTTCGCCGTGGGAATCATGTCCATACTGGGTAAGAAAGTACCGGTATCACTCAAAGTATTCCTCACCGCACTTGCCATAGCCGATGACTTGGGAGCCATACTTGTGGTTGCATTTTTCTATGGTGGCAGCATCAACATATCCCTCCTGAGCATCGCACTGCTGTTACTCGCAGTTGTGCTCGTAATGAACAAACTTGGCGAAAAACGAATGATATTCTACATGATTCCTGCCATAGCCATATGGTTTCTGTTCTATTATTCAGGAATCCATTCCACCATGTCGGGTGTCGTAATGGCATTCCTTATCCCAATGGATGCAAGATTTACAAGAGCGTACCTGAACCGACGGAGCAAAGAATATGAAAGAAAACTGGCTGAATACGACAACTGTGAAGGTGAAGAAGGTATTGCATTCCCAAATGCGCCTCAGCGACACTGCCTGCGACGACTAAGCTATATCTCAAGAAACTCCATAGGAATGAGCTACCGTCTGGAACACGCTTTAGACCGTTGGGTCAATTTCGGAATCATGCCGATATTCGCATTGGCAAATGCCGGTGTCGTAATCCCCGACCTGAGCTATTTCAACATTTTCCAATATTCAGCAGAAGCCGGATCGGTTGGAATGGGCATATTCTTCGGACTGCTGCTCGGCAAACCTATAGGAATCACAATAGCAAGTTTCATCGCCATCAAATGCAAGATTGGAGAAAAGCCTGCCAACTCAAACTGGGCAATGCTTTTTGCTGTTGCATGTCTCGGAGGTATAGGTTTCACAATGTCCATATTTGTTGACACACTCTCATTCGGCGAATTAGACCCATCTATGACCGAAATGATGAGAGCCAGCGGAAAAATAGCAGTACTCCTTGCATCATTATCATCAGGAATACTCGGATGTATGCTTATCAAACTATTCAGCAAAACTGTAAAAACAGCTTGACAGTCCAGTGTGATACAAGGCACACAGACTAAAAGCACTCACCCTTTGAAAGTCATACACAGGAAAAAATGCCCGAACAAGGTTTCTATAGTGTGAGAACCTTGTTCGGGCACTTTTTTTGAGAAAAAAGCCTGTACAAAAGGCAAAAACAAACAACAGCTATAAAGAAATCAGCAAGCTCCACTCTGCCAAACGGAAATCACGCCATCATTACAATTATACTGATTAAAAAACAACTTTTTTATAAAAAATGCTACACAAGCCGCGAAACATGTTTTATAGCATAAAAAATAATAATCTTTATCCAATAAAAAGTCCCACCTTTGCAATCGTTATCCTGAAAACAATCTTTTTACCTTAGAAACTAATACCTATTGAAAGTAGAGAGTGCTTCTTTGTGAAAAGAGGCACTTTTTGTGTCTATAAGCGAAGTGCCGTCAAAACCACCCTTCGCAAGCCTCATTTTTCATCTCATTTATTACCACAAATCCATATTTTGCGCGAGTTCGGAATTAGAATAAAAAGGCCTAATCTCGTGCGGAATCCGCAGACTCCTTCTGTGGATTTTCTTCATTGCCATATCCGGCAGGGATTCTATATCTGCAAAACATGCAGAATTGCTTGTAGAACTTTTCAATACAAAATATCGGTCAAACGCATGGAAATTCATCAATAAGCTACAAAACATCAAGAATAAAATTCTTTTTGCAATAAGCGAGATGTTAAAATCCGACCCTCGTAGAATCGCTCAAAATGGACCCAACCTTACCTTAGTCGCATTTGTGCGATTCTACGGAGTCTTTTTGTTGCCGAAAACAATTTGTAAAAATAAGCTAATTTCAATTCCAAAAAGATACACTTATTCACATTAGAGCGTGTTTTTCCTGAAATTAGTGTACTGTGAAAATAAAACTCGTGCGCCTCGCAATTTTTTGAAGTGTACCTTGAAAATTTATTTTCAAGGCGCACGAGTTTTGAAACGTCCCTATTTCGGGCTAAAACCGTGCATGTTCTACGGCAATCCTTAATTTATGTTTACAGACAGTTTTACGCGTCTCTCCAAACAAATTTTGATTTTGAAGGCGAAAAACAACAGTTTTAGATGGATTTTATCATAATAATCTGATTATCAACATATTCTATTTCATATCAAACTCTTGGTTTTTGGGCTAAAACTGCACCCTTTTGGGATATTTTGTATTTATCTGATTATCTGATACTTAGCACAACACAAAGCGGTTCCGTTTGCATTCCAAAGCAAAATGAATGTCTGAAATGTTAAAATTGAGTTTTTTTATCAACTGACAGAATGTCAAATTATTGTTCCGTACTGCTCCAAGTGAGTTTTCCCAATCTGTAATTAGAGCATAGGCAAGGACTATGAAGAACACGGAATGATGAACAGATATGTATTGATTATTAGATAGATAGCGATTTTAACACTTTGGGTGGTGTTATTGGGTGTTTGGGATTTTTAGGCATATTTTTGCAACGTATTTCTACCGCGGAGAAGCTGAAGCTTTCCGCTTTCGTCATTTTATAGGGTCAGTTTACATCGGTTTACGATGGTTGGCAAGGATTGACGGAGGCGGTGTCTGAGGCTCTGAAACCGTCATTTCGCGTGACAGGTTTACAATGGTTGTCATAGGTTGACTTCAGTTTACACGCGGCAGGGATACACCGATTTTAGTTAAAACCCTCAAAAATATGCGTGTATGAGAACTCAACGGAAATGTGAATTTTGTGG
>JAMPEL010000035.1 GCA_023665185.1 Roseburia sp. | reverse complement strand
AAAGACGGCAACCGCCTTTTCCATGCCCCGAAAAACAAAAATGGATTTTGAACCCCAAAAATGACGGTTTTGAGCACAAAATCTCATAACTTCCTGATTATCAATACTTCCTATTTTGATCGAAACCCTTAGTTTTTGGTCTAAAACTGCATGTTTCTTGCTGAAAATGTATTTAATTGATTATCAGTTGTTTATCGGCGAATCCTCGAAAAATCAAACAGCAACCAGATTGCGACAATGAGGGCAATTGTTAAAAAAGTGCCTTCCGCTCAAAGTGACATAATGTCAAATACCTCTTGCCCGCATACCGCTGTCCGGCAGAATGGTTCTGGTTTTGAGACTTCCATTTATAAAGTACGTGCAAGTGCCGCAATGAATATAGAGCCGCTGCAATATATTTGGTAAGGGCTATACTCACAGTGTATCGCGTATCACTCGAAATGTCGGATGAACCGACATGATGCTATTTCTCGGAATACAATTTCAAGAGGGATTTTTCGCGTTTTTAAGAAGAAATCCTCTGAACCCTCAAGAACTTCCTCGTGTCTGCTTCTTTCAAATAGCCGAATCCCAAAGTTTTCAATCATTGCGAGTTCTTCGGAAAACCCGATGTAATGTGGGGTAAAAGATAAAAAAGTTGAGGAAAAAACGAATATGTCTGACTTTTGTGTTATATTTGTGAGAGATGTTTCCTCTCTATAATAAAGTATGGGAATCATCTCTCAAATCTTGTATGTGTAAAACCATAAAACTAATGAGCGTATGGAAACTTTTTCGGTTTGGTTCGGTGGACTTGAAACTATGCAGCAGGTGTTCTGGGTATGTGCGCTTGCCGGTTCGGCAGTCTTTGTCATACAGCTTCTGCTGACATTGTTCGGGATGGACTCAAGCGACATTGACATTGACTTCGATGCCGGTGACACTCTCGACTTGGGAGGCGGCCTTTCGTTATTCTCCATCAGAAACCTTGTGAACTTTTTCGTGGGATTCGGTTGGGCAGGTGTCTGCCTGCATTCTTTAATCAGTAATGCCCTGTTGCTGACCCTTGCGGCAACTGCTGTCGGGTTGTGCTTCGTGTGGATGTTCTTCTTCATCTACCGGCAAACCCGGAAACTGGAGGCAAACGGTGCGTTCCGCATAGAATATTGTAAAGGCAAGGTGGCGGATGTCTATTTGCGCATTCCGGAGAACCGTTCCGGCAGAGGAAAAGTTCAAATCAGCGTGAACGGCTCGGTTCATGAGCTGGATGCGATGACTGAGGGCGAGTCTGTTACGACCGGAAGCAAGGTACGGGTAATTGATATTGTAGGCGGAGAGATGCTGGTGGTGGAAAAAATCTGATTCAGGATGAGAAATTTGACGGCAGAATGCCAATATGAAGAGTCCCTGTCGTTGAGTTCCTCCGCATCCGCTCTGTATGTGAAAAACCAATTTAATAATATAATATGGAATCAATGTATTTAATTGTAGTAGCCGCAGTAGTGGCAATTGCGCTGTTCGTGTCCATAGTGAACCGTTACAGACGCTGTCCGTCGGACAAAATATTGGTGATTTACGGAAGTAAAAGCAGCAAATCGTCGGCACGTTGCGTGCATGGCGGCGGAGCTTTTGTATGGCCGATTATTGAGGATTATGCCTATTTGAGCCTCACTCCAATCAGTATCGATGCCAATCTGACCAACGCGCTCAGTAAGCAGAATATCCGTGTGGACGTGCCAAGCCGTTTCACTGTGGGTATATCTACCGACCATGAATGTATGAACGCAGCGGCAGAACGCTTGCTCGGATTGAGTGCGGCACAGATTCAGGAGCTGGCGCGCGATATTCTTTTCGGACAGTTGCGTCTGGTTATCGCCACCATGAGTATTGAGGAATTGAACAACGACCGTGACAAGTTTCTTGAGAGTATCTCCGCCAATGTGGAAGTGGAACTGAAGAAAATCGGTCTCCGTCTGATAAATGTGAATGTGACAGACATCAAGGACGAGAGCGGATATATCGAGGCTCTCGGACGCGAGGCGGCAGCCAAAGCCATCAACGAAGCAAAGGTGAGAGTGGCAGAGCAGGACAAAGTCGGTGAGATTGGTAAGGCGGAAGCCGTCCGTGAGACGAGAATACGTACAGCTGAGGCAAATGCGGAGGCCGTGAAGGGAGAGAACGAGGCTAAGGTGGCAATTGCGGCATCTGAGGCATACCGCCGTGAGAAAGAGGCCGAGGCACAGCGCAAAGCGACTGCTTCGGAGAAAGTGCAGCAGGCAAAGGCTTTGCAGGAGGCATATGCGGCAGAGCGCGAGGCGGAAGAGGCGCGTGCCGACCGTGAACGCTCAACAGAGACTGCCAACGTACTCGTTCCGCAGGAGATAGAGAAGCGGCGACTCATTATCGAGGCGGAGGCTGAGGCAGAACGCTTGCGCGTCAATGCGAAAGGTGAGGCTGATGCCATTTATGCGAAAATGGAGGCAGAGGCAAAAGGATTGTATGAGGTGCTGACCAAACAGGCTGCCGGTTATGACAAGATGGTTCAGGCTGCCGGAGGTGATGCCAATAAGGCATATATGCTCTTGCTTCTTGAAAAACTGCCTGAACTTGTCAAGACTCAGGTGGAGGCTGTCAAGGGCATCAATATCGACCATGTGACTGTTTGGGACAATGGCGCAGGCGGTGCCGATGGCAAAGGCTCTACAGCTGGTTTTGTGTCGGGACTGATGAAGTCTGTTCCGCCACTTAGCGAGTTGTTCGATATGGCGGGACTGAGTTTGCCGGAATATCTGGCAAAGAAAAAGGATGCGCCGACAGTAGATGCGGAAGAGGTAGAGATTTGAACATACTGATGATAAACGATGCTTGAGGGGGCTTTCCTGAAAAACGGAAAGTCCCCGTTTTTTTGCCTCTATATCGCGAGGAACAGGGCACTTTGTGGGACATTTTGCATAAAAGCACGGTAAAAACAGCCTCGTTTCGGAAATAATATGTACTTTTGCCGTGCATTTGGTTTCTGCCGCCTCTGTGCGGGGATGGTATAAAAGTCCCGGCAAGGAAGGCAGACTAAGAGGGAATACAGTGTGAGTCTGTAACTATACCCGTAGCTGTAACTCCAGTTTTTTGGCGACACATCATGATTGTTGTGCCACTGACCTTTGTTATTGCTGTGAAGCTGTAAGTAAATATGGTTGGGAAGGCCGTGCTGCCAATGGAGAAGTCAGAAGACCTGCCGATGCCGATGTTCAGATGCTGCTCTCGGGAATAAGAGCCGCCGGAAAACAGAAATGCTGTGAAAACCGAAATTCCGAAAGGAATGTCGGTCTTTTGTGTATGGATGTGTTTTTGGGATATGTCGTATTTTCGTGAATTTATCCGCATACCAGTGCGGACTGTGCAGCATAACTTTCTGACATCGTGTATGTGATATTTTTTTTTGATGAAAGAAAGTGTAAAACCAAATATAGGTATTTATGATAAGAAAAGTTTTGGTTGCCAATCGCGGTGAAATCGCGATTCGTGTGATGCGTGCCTGTTATGAGATGGGCATACATTCCGTGGCTGTATACAGTACAGCCGACCGCCTGTCGCGTCATGTCATTTTTGCGAACGAGGCGGAGTGTATCGGTGGAGCTTCTTCTGCCGACAGCTATCTGAATATTGACCATATAATTGAGGCAGCGAAGAAGCACAAGGTGGACGCTATCCATCCCGGCTATGGCTTCCTTTCCGAAAATTCCGAGTTCGCGCGCCGTTGTGAGGAAGAAGGTATCATTTTCATTGGTCCGAAACCGGAAACAATGGAACTGATGGGTGACAAGATTTCCGCCCGCATACAGATGATAAAGGCGGGAGTGCCTGTCGTTCCTGGGACTCAGGAACAGTTGAGCTGTGGCGAGGAAGCGTTGGAAGTATGCCGTAAAATCGGTTTTCCCGTTATGCTTAAAGCATCGATGGGTGGCGGCGGAAAGGGCATGAGGCTTATCGAGCGCGAGGAGGATGTCATTGAAATGTATAATGCCGCGAAGAATGAGGCAATGTCCTCGTTTGGCGATGACACTGTATATATAGAGAAGTTTGTAGAAGAGCCTCACCATATAGAGTTCCAGATATTGGGCGACAAGCATGGCAATGTAATCCACCTTTACGACCGCGAGTGCTCCGTACAGCGTCGCCATCAGAAAATTGTGGAGGAAAGCCCGTCACCGTTCATTGATGACGATTTGCGCCGTGAAATGGGCAAGAAAGCCGTGGCGGCAGCGAAATCCGTTGGATATGTGGGGGCCGGTACCATTGAGTTCTTGGTCGACAAGCACCATAATTTCTATTTCTTGGAGATGAACACCCGTCTTCAGGTAGAGCATCCTATTACGGAAGAAGTTGTCGGAGTGGACCTTGTAAAGCAGCAGTTGCTCATTGCCGACGGACAGCCGTTGAAATACCGTCAGGAGGATATACACCAGAGAGGACATGCGATAGAATGTCGTATCTGTGCGGAGGACACCGAGCATAATTTCATGCCTTCGCCGGGAACTATTGTGCAGCTGACGGAGCCGCATGGTATAGGTACGCGTATTGACAGTTATGTGTATGAGGGCTATGAGATTCCTGTACATTACGACCCTATGATAGGCAAACTTATTGTGTGGGCAACGGAACGCCAGTATGCCATTGAGCGTATGCGCAGAGTGCTTTACGAATATAAGATTGTGGGTTTGACTACCAACATACGCTATTTGCGCCGCATAATCGACGTGCCTGACTTCCGCGAGGGAAATTACAACACCCACTTTATAGAGCGCAATGCGGAACGCTTGCGTCCTCGTCCGGGATTCAAGAACGAGAGCGAGGAGATGGCGGTGATTGCGGCATATATTGATTATCTCATGAATCTCGAAGAAAATACGGGCACAGTGTCGGACGGTGGCCGGAACTCGTCGGCTATCAACCGTTGGAGAGCCTTCGGGTTGCAGAAAGGTGTGCTGAGAGTGTGATGCTTTGAGTGAATATAAAAATGCTATTATATGGATATTCAAGTAGGAAACAAGATTGTGGATGTGACATTGTTGAGCAAAGACGGAAACAATGTGAGGATTGATATAGACGGACAAGTATATGACGTGGATGTGGCGATGCTGCAAAACGGCACATGCTCGATTATAAATAACGGAAACTCTTACAAGGCGGAGCTGGTGAAAAGCGACGGCGGAAAGCATTACCGTGTGAATGTCAATTATTCGACTTACCAAATTGACATGCTGGACTCGCAGGCTAAATATATGCGTATGCGCAAGAAAGCCGATGCGGTGCAGAGCGACAAGATTGCCGCGCCGATGCCTTGCAAGATTGTGAAGGTGTATTGTAAGCCGGGCGACAAGCTGAAGGCGGGCGACACAGCACTGACGATGGAGGCTATGAAGATGCAGTCAAACTATAAAGTGGCGGCTGATTGCGAGGTGCTTTCCGTGCTTGTTGCCGAAGGCGATAATGTGAAAGTTGACCAGACATTGATAACATTAAAACTGAACGAGAACAATGAAGGATAATAAGATACAGAAGCTCACGGCACGTGAGCGCATAGATATGCTCCTTGACAAAGGTACATTTGTGGAGATGGACAAACATGTCGTACACCGTTGCAATGATTTCGGCATGGACAAGAAGCGCATAGAGGGAGACGGCGTGATTTCAGGATATGGCAAGATTGACGGACGCATCGTGTTTGTATACGCTTTTGACTTTGCTGTATTGGGAGGCTCGCTGAGTGCCGCGAATGCACAGAAGATTGCCAAAGTGCAAGACCTTGCCCTGAAAAACGGCGCACCGATTATCGGACTCAACGATTCGGGAGGCGCGCGCATACAGGAGGGAGTGGAAAGCCTTACTGGTTTTGCGCATATCTTTCACCGCAATGTGATGGCTTCAGGAGTGATTCCCCAGATTTCCGCCATTTTGGGCCCGTGTGCCGGAGGTTCCTGCTATTCGCCTGCGCTGACCGATTTCATTCTTATGGTGAAGGGACAGAGCCAAATGTTCGTGACCGGTCCGGACGTGGTCCGTGCTGTTACCAACGAGGATGTGGATAAGGAGACGCTTGGCGGTGCCATGACACACAGCAGCGTGAGCGGTGTGAGCCATTTTTTCTGCCGTGACGAGGAGGAGACATTGATGACCATACGCGAGCTTATCGGCTTCATTCCTTCCAACAACATGGAGGACGCGCCCATACATCCGGTGACAGACGAGATTACCCGTGTCTGTCATGAATTGGATAATGTGGTTCCCGAAGACCCGAATATCCCGTATGATATACGTAATGTCATCGAACCGGTATGCGACCAGCAGTACTTCTTTGAGGTAATGACCGAGTTTGCCAAGAACATTGTCGTAGGATTTGGACGCTTGGCAGGGCGCACAGTCGGTTTTGTGGCAAACCAGCCTAATTTCCTTGCCGGCGCGCTTGATATAGATGCCAGTGACAAGGCTGCCCGCTTCATCCGTTTCTGCGACTGTTTCAACATTCCGCTTGTGGCGGTAGAAGACGTTCCTGGTTTCCTTCCCGGCACAGATCAGGAGCACCACGGCATCATCCGTCATGGCGCCAAGATAGTATATGCCTTTGCCGAGGCAACTGTTCCTAAGATTACGCTCATCACGCGTAAGGCATACGGTGGCGCGTATATCGTCATGAACAGCAAGTGTATCGGTGCCGATGTGAACCTTGCTTATCCGACTGCCGAGATTGCTGTGATGGGAGCAGAGGGCGCGTGCAACATCCTCTACCGCAAGGCCTCGCCAGAGGAGCGCGCTGCGGCTATCGAGGAATATCGCCGCAAGTTCGCCAATCCTATGCCGGCGGCGCAACTTGGGTATATAGACGAAATCATCCAGCCGTGCGACACCCGCATTCGTCTCATACAGGCATTGGAGATGACTCGCAACAAGAATCAGAGCAATCCGCCGAAGAAGCATGGAAACATGCCGTTGTAGTGTAGGCTTGAGCCTCTGACTCGGCAAAACAGCAATCTCTGCCGACTGAAAGTGCCGCCTCTGAAAGTGACCGATGGTTGCTTTCGGAGGCGGCACTTGCCGTTTGGCTATCTTGCATGTCTGTATGGATTCAGTCATGCGGATAAGCGATTAAGGAACCGGAGTGAAAGGGAATATGTCGTCATTTCCACTTTCCGCAATGTCTTTGATAAGCGTTCCGTCCTCTCCATAGAAAAGATGACGGTCTTTCTGACCTCTGCTTTCTATCTCAATGAGATAAAACGTAATGTCCTCGCGCTCGTACTTGCTGACATCGTCAATGCTCCATGTGCTGTATTCGCTGCTTTCAAATGCTGACTTTACCGTTGCCGGTATCAATGAAATGTTTCTTCCATAATCTGTTTCGGTCATGTTCCATGTGCCTTCTTTGCTGAACCATACCTCTGTTTCAGTGGCATTTTCATGAAATTCAGCCACATAAAATCCGGATTTTATTTCCCAGCCCACTCTGTTTGCATTCGGATATTTTGCTGTGAAAGCTGTCTGTACAGCTTCCGGTACACTTACATTGTCATCGTCGTCGCTGCAACTTCCTAATGTGAGCGCGCTGCAAAGGGCTATCGCCAATAAATATATGTACTTTCTCATATTTTCTTGTATTTCTTTTTATCTGTCAATATCGATAACATTGAATTTCTTGTCAAATTTGATTTCCCATTTGTTCGACAGTTCAATTTCGTAGTCTCTGGTGTCCTTCTCGATTTTTACAATCTTCGCGTCCGGATGGTGCTGGCTGACGTATGTCTTTATGGCAGCGGGAACAATCTCGGTCGGTACGGCACTGTATTTGCAGTCCACTTCTGTCCATGCGCCTTTGCTGTCGAACTCCAGCTTGTCGCCGTTGGTGAAAATCACCTCATAACTTTTGCTGAACAAGTCTACTTCCATTTTTGCCAATGACACAGAGCTTTTCGGGAAATACTTCTTGATGAACTGCTGTGCCTGTTGAGGCATTTGCTCCACTTTGATAGGTCTGTCGTCATCTGCCCAAACCACAGCCTGCATAGTGAACAGGCATACGAATAAAACTAATAACTTCTTCATAATTCTCATGATTTTGTTTGTTAAACGTTTCTGTTTCTACTTTTGTTCTTAATTGTGATGCAAAGATGATACATGAATCTGAACAGAATCTGAATTTTCAGGAAAAATGCGGTGTAACATCATTTTTTTTTTGAGTTTTTCTTGGTGGGTATATATAAATAGGTGGGTGGATGGTTTTACATTGGTAGCAATTGGCTCTATGATGTTTTTGATAGATGTTATGCGGGTATTTTCGACAGACTCCTCCATCGCTATATATTGAATAAACTATGCAGAATGTTGATGAAACGCTTAGAATGCTTACAAAATGATATGTTAAATTCAAACCTCGTAGAATCGCCATGAAATCAACCAGACTCCACCGAGGTCGCAGAATCGCCCTTCTACGGGACTTTCGATTTCTCGAAAACAGGAGGTGAAAATAGAATACTTATGATGGATAATAGGATATAAAATTCGCCCAAAAGTAAGGTTTTCCCAAAATTAGTGTGCGCTGAAAATTTATTTTCAGCGCACACTAATTTTATTTTCAGCGCACACAAAATTTTTTTTCAAGGCGCACGAGTTTTTTAATGCCCGTTTTTTTGCCCAAAAATGTCCGTTTTCCGAGCGTGTTTCCTCAAAAGCACCGACCCCGCCTTTTCCACACCCTGAAAAACAAAAATCAATTCCGTTCCCAAAAATCGACCGTTTTGACGGTGAAATCTCGTAACTCTCTGATTATCAATATATCCTATTTTAATCTCAGCCTTGCGTTTTTGATTAAAAACTGCGCCCTTTTTGTAAAATAGAATTTGCTTGATTATCAAGTACTTATCTTGGAGCACTCAAAGAACATCCTCAATTTTGAGACGGAAAACCTCGGTAAATGTTAAAAAAACACCGCCAATCCGAACTGACATAATGTCGCTTTCCGCTGAAAAAAAACGGCACGCAATGCCCCGTATTGTTTGTTCCGGACAGTCTTTATCCTCCCGCTTATGCAAAAAAGTCATTTCCTCCATCCGCATTCTCGGAAATAAACCGTTTCTTTGCATCATGAAATAAATCAGAATGAACATAGCACAATGAAAATATTGATTGTAGAAGATGAGCCTTCCTTGAGAGAGCTGATTCAGCGCGCTCTGAAAAAGGAAAGGTATGTGACGGAGGAGGCAGACTGCTATGCGGCTGCGCTGCAAAAAATCGAGATTTACGATTATGACTGTGTGTTGCTGGACATTATGCTTCCTGATGGCAGTGGACTGAAACTGTTGGAACGGTTGAAAGAGATGCGCAAACGGGAGAATGTCATTATCATCTCGGCAAAAGACTCTTTGGAAGACAAGATTCTTGGGCTGGAACTGGGGGCAGACGATTATCTGCCCAAGCCGTTCCATATCGCAGAGCTGACAGCCCGTGTGAAGAGTGTGCTCCGCAGGAAGCACCGCGATGGCGATACGAGCATCCGTCTGGGCAATGTGTGCATCATGCCGGAGACATTCCAAGTGACGGTTGCCGGGACTGCAGTGGAGCTGAAGCGCAAGGAATATGACATACTTCATTATTTCATGAACCGTCCGAACAGGATGATTGACAAGAGTACGTTGGCGGAATCGGTGTGGGGCGACCATATCGACCAAGTGGACAATTTCGATTTCATATATGCCCAAATAAAGAATTTGAGGAAGAAACTGAAGGAGGCGGGTGCCACAGCTGAGATAAAATCCGTGTATGGGTTTGGTTATAAGATGGTTGCGGAATAGTGTGGAAAAATAATGTAGGCTTATGAGTTTGTTCTATCGTGTACTGGTCAGGCTCTCGTTGGGCATTGTGCTTGCCTTGACAGGATGGGCTGTCGTGTTCTATATTGCCATGATTGATGAGATTAATGATGAGATTGACGACAGTCTGGAGGATTATTCGGAAGTGATTATCATACGTGCGCTTGCCGGCGAGGAGCTTCCGTCTAAAGACAACGGGTCGAACAATCAGTATTTTCTTACCGAAGTGACCGAAGAGTACGCGAATATGCACGAGGACATTCGTTATCTGGACTCGATGGTCTATATTCCGGAGAAAGACGAGAAAGAGCCTGCGCGCATACTGACTACCATTTTTCGCGATGGCGAGGGATGTTTCCATGAGCTGACGGTGTCAACTCCAAGTATTGAGAAAGGCGATTTGAAGGAGGCTATACTGCATCTTATTGTCAGTCTTTATGTGATTCTGTTGTTGATTATCATCGTGATAAATATGTGGGTCTTCCGTAAGAGCATGAAGCCGCTGTATGTGCTGTTGAGATGGCTCGACAATTATAAGCCGGGCATCAAGAATGTGCCGCTGCATAATCCTACCGATGTGACGGAGTTTCAAATACTGAACGACTCGATAGGCCGTTTCGCCACACGAGGTGAGGAACTGTTTGAGCAACAGAAGCAGTTTATTGGCAATGCCTCGCATGAGTTGCAGACTCCTTTGGCCATTTGCCGCAACAGAGTGGAGATGATGTTGGAGGATGAGTTGTTGTCTGAAGCTCAGATGGAAGAGCTTGTGAATATCCACCGCACACTCGAAAGGGTGACAAGGCAGAATAAGTCGCTGTTGTTGCTGTCGAAAATCGACAACGGCCGTTTTGCCGACACGAGACTTGTAGACATGAATCATTTGCTGAAGTCGTTTGTGGACGATTATCGGGAAGTGTATGAATATAAGAGCGTGACACTGACTGTGACGGAGGAAAATGTGCTTCAGGTGGAAATCAGCGAGTCTTTGGCTGTCACGCTGGTCACGAACTTGCTGAAAAATGCTTATGTGCATAATGTGGAAGGTGGCAGTATCCATGTTGTGATGAAGAAAAACGAGATGGTTTTCTGCAATACCGGCATTTCGTCTCCTTTGGACAAGGACCGTATTTTTGAGCGTTTCTATCAGGGAAGCAAAAAGGACGGGTCTACGGGATTGGGACTGGCGATTGTCAGTTCTATATGCAAGCACTATGGACTTTGTGTGCAGTATTCGTTCCGTAACGGCTGCCACTGTTTTTCCGTGAAAAAAGTTGGTGGCTGATAATATTATGTGTCCCGTTTGTCGGTACGGTACAAATGTGTATCTTTGCGGCAGGTTCTGTATCTGTGTGTCATACATGCTGATATATATTTACCTGTTGAGGCTTTTCGTGAAATATTCATTCATAAAACCCTAAATCATATTATGCTTACAAACCTTTTGCAGTCATCCTATTTTGCACTGTTTCTTATCGTCGCGTTAGGCTTCATGCTGGGGCGAATCAAGTTTAAGGGAGTCTCTCTCGATGTTTCCGCCGTGATTTTCATAGCCTTGTTGTTCGGACATTATGGAGTGTTCATTCCTAAAGAACTTGGCAACTTCGGACTGGTGCTGTTTATCTTTACGATAGGCATTCAGGCAGGACCGGGATTCTTCGATTCTTTCAAAAGCAAAGGAAAGTCGCTCATTCTGATAACGATTCTGATAATAGCGTCGGCGTCGCTCACTGCTTTGGGCTTGAAATATGCCTTTGGCATAGACAATGCAAGTACTGTCGGACTTATTGCCGGAGCCTTGACGAGTACTCCGGGACTTGCTGTGGCCATTGACAGTACAGGCTCGCCGTTAGCCTCCATAGCCTACGGTATTGCCTATCCGTTTGGAGTTATCGGGGTCATACTGTTTGTCAAATTGCTGCCGAAGGTGTTGCGCATCGACCTTGAGAAGGAGGCGAGAACTCTTGAGGCGCAGCGCAGAGGAAAGTATCCTGAACTGAGCACCTGTCTTTTCAAAGTGACCAATCCGAAGGTTTTCGGATGTACTTTGGCGGAAGTAAACGTGGGCAGAATGACCGGTGCGGTTGTCTCGCGAATGAAGACCGGCAGTAAAATCCTTATACCGATGGCTGACACCGTGCTGAACGAGGACGACTGGTTGCAGGTGGTGGGCAGCGATGCGGCATTGAAGCAGGTGGCTGTATTGATTGGCGAGCGCGAGGAGGGCGAGTTGCCTTTGGCGGATATGCAGGATATACAGTCGCTGCTGGTGACCAACAAGAATATGGTTGGCAAACAGTTGGGCGACATGAGGCTGCATCAGAACTTTGGCTGTACGGTGACAAGAGTGAGGCGAAGCGGTATTGATTTGGCTCCGTCTCCTGCGCTTGAGCTTAAATTCGGTGACAAACTGATGGTTGTCGGAGAGAAAGAAGGACTGAACAGTCTTGCCCGTATGTTGGGAAACAACGCGAAACTGTTGTCCGATACCGATTTCTTTCCTATAGCTATGGGTATTGTGTTGGGAGTCATATTCGGAAAGCTCAATATCTCGCTTGGCGATGACATTTCATTCTCGCCCGGTCTGACAGGCGGAGTGCTGATTGTGGCTCTCTTGCTCAGTTCAATAGGCAAGACAGGACCTATAATATGGTCTATGTCCGGACCCTCGAACCAGCTTTTGCGCCAATTGGGACTCCTGCTCTTTTTGGCAGAAGTGGGAACATCGGCTGGCCGGACATTGGTCGAGACATTCCAGAGCAGTGGTATGCTGCTTTTCGGAATAGGTGCGGCAATCACAATCGTGCCTATGTTTGTGGCTGTCATTGTAGGGCGGCTTTTGTTCAAAATCTCCATACTCGATTTGTTGGGCACTATTACGGGAGGCATGACGAGTACTCCGGGACTTGCCGCTGCCGATTCAATGGTAGACAGCAATATCCCGAGCATTGCCTATGCGACTGTCTATCCGATAGCGATGGTGTTTCTGATTATATTCATTCAATTAATAGCGACTCTTGTCTGAACCGTCCAGTCTTGCGGCATTGGTGGTTCTGTTTTGGCATTAATGTAATATGGCTGTATCTTTAAGAGAAAACGAGGGTATTCCCTCATCAATATTGTTGCTTCTGGCTGTAATGGCAGGAGTGTCGGTGGCTAATATCTATTATTGCCAACCATTGCTTGATATGATTCGCAATGACTTGGGCATTAATGAGTTTCAGGCAAATCTGATACCAATGCTCACTCAAATAGGGTATGCAGTAGGATTGCTTGTTGTCATTCCTATGGGAGATATTTACAACAAACGGACAATTGTGGTCTCGAATATCGCGGTACTTATTGCGTCACTGGTGGCTTTTGCCTGTTCCGATTCGTTGCACATTCTCATCCCGGTAGCATTTGTTATTGGAATCACATCGGTGATACCGCAGATTTTTATGCCGATTGCGTCAATCTATTCCAAGCCGGAGCATAAGGAACGCAATGTCGGAATTGTGCTTTCAGGACTGCTGACGGGCATTCTCGCTTCGCGTGTTGTAAGCGGTTTTATAGGGGAGTGGCTTGGTTGGCGAGAAATGTATCTCATCGCTTCCGGGCTTATGTTTCTGTCAGGAATGCTGGTGCTGCGGGTCTTTCCTGAGACCGAACCGACATTTCACGGACGCTTTGTGGATTTGCTGAAGACAATGCGCGGACTTCTTTTGCAATATCGGGATTTGCGCGTCAATGCCACACGTGCCGGGTTTGCTTTTGGCTCGTTCCTTGCCATGTGGGCTTGTTTGGCTTTCAAACTGAAGGATGCTCCGTTCCATGCTGGAAGTGATGCCGTCGGGCTACTTGGTCTGTGCGGCATTGTAGGTGTGCTGACAGCTTCTAATGTGGGTAAATATGTCCGTCTTTACGGTGCGCTAAAGCTGAACAGGGTTGGGGTTTCGTTGATGTGCCTCGCATGGATTGTTATGTGGCTGTTTGGCGATTCCTATGCAGGACTTGTGTTCGGAGTCATAGTGATAGACATTGGTATGCAGTGCATTCAACTGAGCAATCAAAGTGCTGTGCTTAAACTTTGTCCGTCAGCTGCCGGAAGAATGAATACTATATTTATGACCACCTATTTCGTTGGAGGTTCTTTGGGAACGTTCCTTGCTGGAACTGCATGGCAGCTAATGGCATGGGACGGTGTGGTGACGGCAGGACTGTTGCTTGCATGTGCTTCTTTTGTAGTGTCGGAAATATTCACGCGGAAAATGAGAAAAGGAAAATTATGAGGATTATCGAACAGTTTTTGCAGGGCAAGAAATCCGACAGACAGCTTTGTGAGGATGAGATTGTGGTGACTGATGATTTTGTGGCTGTGATTGACGGTTCGACAAGCAAAGGCACAGAGCGTTATACTCGAAAGGCAACGGGACGTGTAGCCGCAGACATTGTATCTTCGGTGTTGCGCTCGTTGGTGCCTGCGGATGCTGACATGGCTTCTGCCGTGAATATTGTGTCCGAAGCCATACACGATTGTTATTTGCGGTTGGGAGTGCTGCCTATGGTGGAGCGGTGTCCGGAGAATCGTATTACGGCGAGTTCCGTCATTTATAGCCGGAGCCGTCAGGAGATATGGATGATTGGCGATTGTCAGTGTATGCTGGACGGAAAGCTTTATACAAATCCGAAGCGCATAGACGGATTGCTTGCCGAGGTGAGGTCGCTGTACCATAGACTTTCTGATGGCGGTTCAGACTCGTTCTCCTCCGCGTCCGAGTCTTTCTCCTCCGCGTCCGTTGATTGTGGCAGAGAGTTTATCCTTCCGCTGTTGCGCAAGCAGTGCCGTTTGCAGAACGCGTCAGCCGATAATGAGTATGCGTATGGTGTATTTGACGGCATTGGCTCTCCGTTGCCTTTTTGCAAGATGGTGCCGGCGGCAGGAGTGTCGGAGGTTGTGTTGGCATCCGATGGTTATCCGGAACTTTTTCCCACTCTCTCAGATTCCGAATCTTATCTTGCCCGGATTTTGGACGAAGACCCTATGCTGATTTCCCTTTTCAAGGCTACCAAAGGACTTATGCCAGACCAATGCTCTTTTGACGACAGGGCATATATACGGTTTGCGTGCAACGGGTAATCAGGGCAAATATAAATTATCGGGCATGTCCATCGGTATTCTCTGCAATTTACAGTAAGGAATACCGTTGGGACATGCCCGATTTTGTTTCTGATTGGTCTAATATATAATGTATCCGGTTGGTTTGACACCGATTGCCTTATATGTCGCCGACTTCATCTTTTACAGCGCGTTGTGTCTTTATGATAGCAAATGTGTGATTTTGTTGTAAAATACTGATATTTTGATATGTTAAATCCCGACTCTGTAGATTTGCCTCGAAATCAACCAAACCTTGCCGCGCTCCAAAAAACGCGATTCTACGGGGCTTTGAATTTCTTAAACTTTAAGCAGGAAAAAAGAACAGTTTTGCGGGATAAAGGGATAATAAATTCAGTCAAAATCAAGGATTTTCCAAAATTACAAGGTGCTGAAAATTTATTTTCAGCGCACTCTAATTTTTTGCGCAAGGCGCACAAAATTTATTTTCAAGGCGCACCAGTTTTGAAAAGTCCTGTTTTCGGCCCAAAATCGGGTGCTTTTTCAAATCATCTCCTCAAAAAGAGGGAAACCGGCTTTTCCACGCTCCGAAAAACAAAAATGGATTTTGACCTCGAAAAATGACGGTTTTGACCTCAGATTTTCATAACTCGCTGATTATCAATACATCCTATTTTATACTCAGCCCTTAGTTTTTGGTCTAAAACTGCGTGCTTTTAGTGAAAATAGCATTTGGTTGATTATCAGTTAGTTATCAGTATGACAACCAAAAGGCAAGGGTCAGTCAGCCGTAAGTTCAGGATTGAATTGTTAAAATCCACCTCTCTGCCAAAGTGACATAATGTCAATATCCCTGTCCGTCTACAGTGGCGCGGCAATAATGTGCGGTAAGATGATGCTTGTCGTTCTACGCATGACTGACATAATGTAGTCTTTCAGACTAAAATAATACAGTAAAGTCACATTCTGAATCTGAAAAAAGAAGATAGTCATCGGAAATGACTATCTTTGCACTTTCTATTGAATAATGCGTGAGGCAGGGCAGGCGACATCTTATATTGTTTGCCTGAATAGAGACAGAAAGTATAGTAAAAAGATAATAATACAATGACAGCTAAGGAAATCAGAGAGTCTTTCAAGAAATTCTTTGAAAGCAAAGAACACCTTATTGTTCCGTCAGCTCCGATGGTCATCAAGGATGACCCTACGCTGATGTTTACCAATGCCGGTATGAACCAGTTCAAGGACATTATTCTCGGCAATGTACAGCCGAAGTGCCGCCGTATGACCGACACTCAGAAGTGTTTGCGTGTCAGCGGAAAGCACAACGACCTTGAGGAGGTTGGACATGACACTTATCATCACACAATGTTTGAGATGCTTGGAAACTGGAGCTTTGGCGACTATTTCAAGAAGGAGGCAATCTCGTGGGCATGGGAATACTTGGTGGACGTGCTCAAGCTCGACCCTAAAGACCTTTATGCCACTGTGTTCGAGGGCGCGCCGGACGAGGGTCTGGAGCGTGACGATGAGGCTGCGTCTATTTGGGAACAGTATTTGCCGAAAGACCATATCATCAACGGAAACAAGCACGACAACTTCTGGGAAATGGGTGATACAGGCCCGTGCGGTCCTTGCTCCGAGATTCATATCGACTCGCGCAGCGAGGAAGAGAAGGCGAAGGTGCCCGGCGCGCTGATGGTGAACAAAGACCATCCGCAGGTGATTGAGATTTGGAACCTTGTGTTCATGCAGTATAACCGTAAGGCTGACCACTCGCTTGAGCCGCTGCCTGCAAAGGTGATAGACACAGGTATGGGATTTGAGCGTCTTGTGCGCACAATGCAGGGAAAGACCTCTAACTACGACACGGATGTGTTCCAGCCAATCATCAAGGTAATCGGTGACATGTCGGGACTGAAGTATGGCGACAGCGAGAAAACAGATGTGGCTATGCGCGTGGTGGCTGACCACCTCCGTGCCATTGCTTTCTCCATTGCCGACGGTCAGTTGCCAAGCAATGCCAAAGCGGGATATGTCATCCGACGGATACTCCGCCGCGCCGTGCGCTATGGATACACGTTCCTCGGACAAAAGGACGCTTTCATCTATCGTCTTGTGCCGGTGCTCATCGCTGAGATGGGGGATGCTTTCCCTGAGATAGCGGCACAGAAGGAGCTTATCATGAAAGTGATTAAGGAAGAGGAGGACTCTTTCCTCCGCACATTGGAGAATGGTATCCGTCTGCTCACAGGAGTGATGGACGAGGCTAAGGCAGAGGGCAAGACTGTCATCGATGGAGGCAAGGCATTCACTCTGTTTGACACTTACGGATTCCCGCTCGACCTGACAGAGCTTATCTGCCGCGAGAACGGACTTTCTGTTGATGAGGATGGCTTCAATGTCGAGATGCAGAAGCAGAAAGAGCGCGCTCGCAATGCGGCTGCTGTGGAGACTGGTGACTGGGTGGTGCTTCGCGAGGGCGAGAGCGCGTTTGTTGGCTATGACTATACAGAGTACAACTGCCGCATATTGAAGTACCGTGAGGTGAAGCAGAAGAAGTCTACATTGTTTGAGGTGGTGCTCGACACTACTCCGTTCTATGCGGAGATGGGTGGAGAGGTAGGCGACACCGGTGTGCTTGTAAGCGAGGACGAGACAATTGAGATTCTTGACACGAAAAAGGAAAACAACCTTCCGATTCATCTTGTAGACAAGCTCCCGCAGAATCCGGAGGCTGAGTTTATGGCATGTGTCAATGTAGAGCGACGCCGCGCTATTGAGGCCAACCACACTTGTACGCACTTGCTCGACGAGGCTTTGCGCGAGGTGCTTGGCACGCATGTGGAGCAGAAAGGCTCGTATGTATGCGCCGACAGTTTGCGTTTCGACTTCTCTCATTTCGAGAAAGTGACTCCGGAGCAGCTTCGCGAGGTGGAGCATCTTGTAAACGAGAAGATTCGTCAGGACATTCCTTTAAAGGAGTATCGCGACTGTCCTATTGAGGAGGCTAAGAAACTGGGTGCTATCGCTCTCTTTGGTGAGAAATACGGCGACAAGGTGCGCGTGGTGCAGTTTGGCACATCTGTGGAGTTCTGCGGTGGTTGCCATGCAAGCAGCACCGGACGTCTTGGCATGGTGCGTATCGTCAGTGAGAGTTCGGTGGCAGCCGGTGTGCGCCGTATCGAGGCAATCACAGGCAAGAAGGTGGAAGAGGCTATGGATGTGCTCATAGACAATATTGCCGATCTCCGCGCTTTGTTCAACAACGCTCCCGACCTTGTGTCTGCTATCAAGAAATATATTGACGACAATGCCGAGCTGAGAAAGCAGGTGGATGAGTTCAAGGCGCAGAAAGTGGGCGAGTTTAAGGCGAAGCTCATCGCAAGTGCCAAGACTGTGAACGGGGTGACTGTGATTGCAGCTGTGGCTCCGGTGGACGCTCAGGGAGCCAAAGACATGGCATTCCAGTTGCGCGCGCAGTTCGCAGAGAACCTCGTGGTGGCGATAGGCTACGCGCTTGGCGGTAAGCCGGGAATCGCAGTAGCGTTCAGCGATGACCTTGTAAAGGAAGGCAAGAATGCCGGAAAGATTGTGCGCGAGGCTGCAAAGCTCATTCAAGGTGGCGGTGGCGGACAGCCTCATTTTGCTACTGCGGGTGGCAAGAATGCGGACGGATTGCAGGCCGCTGTCGACAAAGTGGTTGAGCTGGCTGAGCTTTAATACCAGTACCTTATTTAATATTATAGCAAGTCCGGGAATCTGGTTGCATGGCTGCGATATGCCTGTAACCGGGTTTCCGGACTTTTTTGTAGGACTGTTGTAAAAAATGTGACGGATTTTGTGACGGAATCAGGGTATATGAAAAAAAACTGTTCCCGCTTTTAGTGTGAGAGCACCTTGATGGCGGTGGCTATACCCTTGTCCTGCTTGTCTGTAAAGTACGATTTGTAGTCTTCTTCCACAGTGATCTCCGGAATGAATCCTTTGCCGACAAACTCAGTCCCGTCGGGAGCGGTGTCATGCTTGGAGCAGATGTTCGCCCAAATGTTGGTGGAAGGGATGAGCGGGATGCGCACACCGCTGCCGGTGCTTCCGCCTGTCGGTTGTCCTATAAGGATTCCGCGTCTCATGCCGAGAAAGACTGCGCAGAAATCTTCGGCGGCGGAGAAAGTGCCGTTGTCCACCAACACCACAATCGGCTTGTCGTATATCGGCTTGTCCTGTATCGGCGGCATGTTTTGTGAAGGCGACTCATACCAGCTGTCTTCTCTGCCCCATGACTTGAATGCCGGTATATATTGAGGACTCTTCCATGGAGCAGTCTTTATCGTGTCGGCACTGAGATGGCGCAGGATGTAGTCGGCATGGGATGAGTGTCCCCCACCGTTTCCACGGATGTCGATGATGAGTGCGCTCGTCTGGAGCAAGTCCGGATAGCATTTGTCAAACTCGTCTCTCAGTTGCGGATTGGCAAAGTTGGCGATTCTCAGATAACCGATGCTGTTTCTCTGTCTGGCAAACCGGATGACGCTCTCTTCTTTTTGCAAGTCCCACTTCAATTCACCGATTTTGCATTTGAGGCTGATGCTCCGCTTGCCGTTCTTGAAATTGAGCGCGATACTGTCGCCGTAGTCACGTCTTGTCAGTCCGAAATCCTCATATACGCAGTGCCGCAGCCATTGGGGCGTTGAAGAGGCTGTGTATGGCTCAATCTCTTCTTTAGCATAGACAGTTACCGGTTTGCCATCGATGTCCGTCAGCTCGATACCCCGTTGGATGTTCCGTTCCAGCAGCTCGGAACTGAGTATTTGGTCTACATACACTTTGCCGTCGATAAGTCTGGTGGTCAGTGGAAGCGGTGTGCCGCCTCTGCCAAAGATATATGTATGCCCGTCCTGTAAGCGCGCCACCATATATTTCAGCAGGCGGACAGCTTCCTTGTTGTCCAGAGCGGCTTCCATGCGGGGTATCATCTCTACGTAGAGGCTGTCCCAGTCTACTGGTGCTGTATTCATGAACACGAAGTTCTGCCTGACTCCCGCCCACAGCCGACTCAGTCCGAGTATACGCTTGGTCTTGTCGTCGGCAAGATCCTCCGCCTTTGGCATACTTCCCTTGAAATAGTTGCGTGTTGTCCAGTCGGCGGGAACGCAAATCTCTCCCTCTGTCGCTGCCCTCATGAAATGGGCCTTGCCGTCATCGTCTGTGGCATAGCCATAGAACGTGCTGCTGCCCTCCTCGTAAGTGGCGACAATATTGGGAGTGACTAATACATGCCCGAGTATGTTCTTAAACGACAGGAATATTTGTCTGATGTGTTCCGATTCCTCCCGTCCCATATCTTTAATGTCGATGCGCGTGCCTTTAGTCCATCCTGTGCCCCATCCCCGTTGCCATGTGAAGCTGCGGCATTCGCTGTTGCCCCCGCCTGTATATTCTACTTCTGTTGCGGAGGCTCCTTGATGGAGCGACAAGGCTTCGTATATGGAGTCGAGTCTGCTTACGTCTGCCTGCTTTTGTGCGTGGCACGATGCCGAAAGCATGATGGACAGTGCGGCATACAGTGTGATTCTTTTCATTTTGTTTTATGTATTGTTGATGAGTTCTTCTGTTAGGGTATTTCTTTTGGTGATGTATAGGCAAAGTACGTGCCAAAGTTATTAATGTGCAGACAATCAGTGAAATAATATTCTTTTGGCAATAAAAGTGTAAAGAAAATGGACACCTACTGTCCAATTTTTTTATAGTTGCGATAGGAAAAGAGAATATACGCATTCGCCCGCTGTATGCTACATTGTCGGAACTGCTGACGTATAAAATTGACATGCTGTATACTTGTTCTTGGAAAAAATTGTTTGTTTATTGTATTTGTGACTGAATTTCTGACATTTTGATATGTTAAATCCCGACTCCGTAGATTTGCCTCAAAATCAACTGAACCTTGCCTCGCTCCCAAAAACGCGATTCTACGGGGCTTTGAATTTCTTAAACTTCAGACAGGAAAATAGAATAGTCTTGCTGGATAAAGGGATAATAAATTCAGGTAAAATCAAGGATTTTCCAAAATTACAAGGTGCTGAAAATTTATTTTCAGCGCACTCTAATTTTTTGCGCAAGGCGCACAAAATTTATTTTCAAGGCGCACCAGTTTTGAAAAGTCCTGTTTTCGGCCCAAAATCGGGTGCTTTTTCAAATCATCTCCTCAAAAAGAGGGAAACCGGCTTTTCCACGCTCCGAAAAACAAAAATGGATTTTGACCTCGAAAAATGACGGTTTTGACCTCAGATTTTCATAACTCGCTGATTATCAATACATCCTATTTTATACTCAGCCCTTAGTTTTTGGACTAAAACTGCGTGCTTTTTACGAAAATAGCATTTATTTGATTATCAGTAAGTTATCTCGAAACGCTCCAAAATCGAGCGAAAAATAAAAGCGGATAAATATCAGTTGTGTTAAAATTCCGTGCTTTTCTGAACTGACAAAATGACAAATGTTTCTTGTCGTGATGTATGTTGTTGGCAGAGCTGTAATACCAGTACTTTATTTAATATTATATCAAGTCCGGGAATCTGGTTGCATGGCTGCGATATGCCTGTAACCGGGTTCCCGGACTTTTTTGTAGGACTGTTGTAAAAAAGTGACGGATTTTGTCGCAGAATCAAAGCATACAATATTTTATGAAATTTGTAGAAATGCTTGTATGTTTTTGATAATTTCTTTATCTTTGGGCATGTCCACTGTTAATCAATCTCGGTGTAATACTAATACATGCAATCGTGAACACAATAACAGCTATCATAAATGTAAGGTGAATAGTGTTTTAACTCTGAATTGACGCTTGGCGGACTTTGTCTCATTGGTAGATTGTAATCATGCCACACAATAATAAATGCAACTAAAAAATAATACATTATGAAACGCATTCTTTTCTCAATCGCATTTGTTGCTTCTATAGTCAGTAATGTAAATGCACAATTGTCAGTTTATTCAGATGGAAAGGTCGGAATTGCTACACCAAGTACATCAACTCCTGAGTCTGCACTTTCTGTGTGTGGAAGTAAAACCGGTTATGATTTGGCCGTGATGGGGAGGGAACGCGGTATCTACGGTGAGTCAAATGGACAATATTCTTTCCTGTCTTTGTTTATATAAAATTCAAGTTTTATGAGAAAGAGAAACCTTAATGTTATTACTGTAGTTGCAACTTTGTTATTCTTTGTTACACAAAATTGTTTTGCGCAGTATCCATGGGAGATTACTGGATGGGCAATAGCCTCTTACAATGAAAGTCTACAAGAGTTTTCTGTTTTAGAATATGGACCAAAACAGGGGGTAACTATAAATGGAAAAGAATTTCGTTGCATATCTTGGCTTTGGGAAAATATACATGATGATGAATGCCCTCTGTCAAGATATGGCTTTGCTGTGTATGATAAGCGTGTGTATCTATATGATTTTGAGACCGGAGAAGAAACCCTCTGTATGGACTATAACTTGCAGAAAGGGGAGATGTTCACCACATACAACGGTGAGAAATGGGAAGTGATAGAAACTAAAGACACATTAATAACGGAATTAGGGCATGAAAAAGAACATAAGGTGTTGATTGTTTCTAATGTGGGAGACGGGAGAGTGGATAAATGGGTGGAAGGAGCAGCTTCATTTACAAACTTTCTGATGATAGAGAAAGAACAACCAGGAATGACAACTCATTTACTTTGGACTCAAAGTTCTGATAGTTATATTACAAACGAATTTTCTGCCGACCCTTTGTTTGGACATGATACGGGGTGGTTACAAGCTGAAGAATGGGGAGAAGAAAAAAAAGAGACTACTTTGGAATATAAGGATGGTCTGCTGATTATTGACGATAGCTATTACTCTTGGCCATCCAGATATTATAGCTGCTATCTTCGTAAAGGAGATGATATTTTCTGTGCGTATAGCATTGAATTACAGCCTCATTATGATGGTGGCGAATACGTACTACGTAATGATGTTTTCTATCTGAAAGGGTTGCCTGAACCTGCCAGTGGCAGCTATAACGTGCATTGGGGCGATAAGATACTTTCCACCGGTGTACGCGGTGTTGGCGCGGATTCTCCAACCACACACACTATTTTTGACCTTCAAGGGCGGAAACTGAATGCTGCTCCTGCGCACGGTATATATATTGAGGACGGAGTGAAAAGATTGGGCAAGTGATGAAACAGATTCAATTTCTATTGGTAGCGGCATTTATGGTGATGAGTGCCGGAATGTATGCCAAATCGGAGTCGGAAGAACAGGATTGGCTTATCATTACGGAAATCTGTGTGGCGAATATAGACCAGACAATAGATTATTCAAACAACTATGGCGGTTGGATTGAGCTTTACAATCCAACCGCTTCACCAATCTCTCTTGATGGATTGTTTGTCAGCGATGATGCCGACCTGTTATCAAAGCATCAGCTTACCGGTTACGGTATGCTGAATCCGGGCTGCTATCAGTGTGTGTTCTTCGACCATAATGCGGCTGACGGAGTGTATGGAGGACAGGCGGAAAGACAGGTCGGGTTCAAACTGGATATTGATGGCGGCCGTATTTACTTTTCAAACGGGGTGAGTAAAAAGGCTGTGTGCCAAATGTCTTATCCTCCTGCTGTCTCACGTTGCAGTTATGCGCTGACAACGATGGACGGCGGAGAATGGGCATATTGCAGCCAGCCTACTCCCGGCACAGAAAACTGCGGACCATACGCACAGGAACAGTGGGGTGTTCCGGAAGTGGATTGCGACTCACGATTGTTCACTTCCAGCTTTTATGTGCATGTAGACATCCCCGATGGGGCTACTTTGTATTATACTACCAACGGCAGTACACCGACACTCTCCAATGGCAGTGTGAGTGAGGACGGAATGTTCAACATCTCGAAGACAACAGTCTTGCGTCTCCGCTTGTTCGGTGACGGACGCTTGCCCGGAAATATTGTTACACGTACATATATATACAAGGATAAGGATTATTATCTTCCCATTGTGGCGGTCTCAACAGATCCGCGCAATCTTTATGACAACTATATAGGGTGTTATGTGAAAGGTAAGAACGGTGTGCCGGGGCGCGGCTCTGACTCGCCGTCGAATATCAATATGGATTGGGAACGTCCTATAAACTTTGAGTATCTGACAGCTGACGGAAGGATGGTCATCAACCAAGAAGTGAGTTTC
This sequence comes from Roseburia sp., assembly GCA_023665185.1. GTDB lineage: Bacteria > Bacteroidota > Bacteroidia > Bacteroidales > Bacteroidaceae > RGIG8745. The sequence continues at coordinate 6,375 of JAMPEL010000035.1, read as the reverse complement.
GAAGTGGCTGGTGGATATAGCCGCCATTTTGCCCCCGCATCGTTTAAGCTCCATGCAAAGAGTGTGTATAACGGAGAAAATTCATACGACTATCCGATGTTTGCCCATAAGCCTTATTGTAAGTACAAGCAACTATTCATCCGTAACGGAGGAAACAACAACCGTACACATGGCGGCTCGCGCATTCAGGATGCCGTCACGCAGCAGGTGGTGGCTTCCAGCGGTTTCTATCTGGACACTCAGGAATATCAGCCTGCCCATGTGTTCATCAACGGTAGATACGTGGCCATGATGAATGTCAGAGAACCGACGAACAAGTACCACGGCTGTGCCAACTACGGTTATGAGAAGGACGGAATGGACGCTTTTGAATACAGCGGGGAGTACAAGCAAAAGAGCGGGACGAGGGATGCCTTCGACCATCTTGTCGCTCTGTCGGAGTCAGCGGGTGATGATGACGTATATGACGAGGTGGGCGAGTTGCTCGACCTTGATGAGTTCATCAACTACATGGCGGCGGCCTGTTATACGGGAAGCGGCGACTGGTTGGTCAATGGCAATAACGTGAAAGGCTATCGGACATGGCTTGACGGGAAATTCCATTTTGTTTTCTTCGACCAAGACCTTACATGGGACAAGACAGACAATGTCTCTACGATAGATGGGCTGACGAATAACGAAGTGTTGCGGCTGTACAATAATTTGAAACAGAACAGTCGGTTCAGGCAGCGGTTTGTGACTGCATTTTGCATCCTACACGGCAGCGTATATGCTCCGGACAGATGCGAAAGTATTGCCGATAGTATCTGCAAGTTGGTGGGGCCTGCACTGTCTATGGATAAACGTTTTACGTTGGGAACATACACTCGGTTGAAGGAAGATATGTGGGGCGAGGTGAAACGCGCAGAGCGTATTAATACATTGGAGAATGTATATCAGTTGCAAGACCGAATCGATGTTGGGGTGAGCACGAACATCTCTAATGCCCGCGTCATGATTGATGAGATGATAGTTCCGACCAACGCTTTCTCAGGAGTGCTGTTCGGCACGGTATCGCTTTCTACCGAAGCTGCTGCGGGCTACCGCTTTTTGGGCTGGAAAGACCATGACGAGCAGTGGGTGAGCCGGGAAAAGAGTTGTTGCATATCCGAGAGTGGCGACTATACGGCAGTTTATGAAGAGGAATTTAATAGTGAACTGGCACCGATATGTATCAATGAGGTGAGTGCCGACAATGACATTTATATAAGCGATTATTCCCAACGCTCCGGCTGGATAGAATTGTACAACCGCAGTGACGAACCTGTCGATTTGGCGAGTCTGCGCTTTGGTAATGTTCCGGCAACTCCGGCGAACTACCAACTTGATGTCTCTCCGGGCCTCAATACTGTTCTTCGTCCGGGAGAACATGCGGTTGTGTGGTGTGACGAGCGGATTCCGATAAGCCAATATCATCTGCCGTTTGAACTGCGAAATGCAGACGACTGCTATATCTGTGTGCAGGCGGAGGACGGCAGCTGGCGCGACGAGCTGTTTTACGGTCTGCATACCTCTAAGCAGACGGTGGGGAGATTTCCCGATGGAGGAAGTGACACGTATGTGTTCTATCATCCGACGATAGCCACCGCCAACTTGCATACATCGTATGATGTGGCAGCCGGCTCTATTCCGGAGTCTGTGGGCGGACAGATTTTCTTGTCGTCCGAAATAGTGGATATAAGCTATTACAATCTGGATGGAACAAAGACTTTGCATCCGGGTAACGGCATATATATTAAGCGGATTCGCTATCGTGACGGACATTGTACATCTTTGAAAGTTGTGAATAGCGGTAGATAAAGCAGGCACATAGGATATTCCAAACGTGACCCGCATCTGAGCAGTCTCTTCCATACGGAAGCAGGGTGTTTGGATGCGGTTTTTTATTTATACTTTTGTTCTGCTTTTGTTCTGCAGCAAAAAATCCGCTTGCTGATTGTATTAATTTCGTCACAGTGTCCGTTATTTAAACTGAGTCAGGTAATGAAACGAATTGCAATTGTTTATTATGGCATTATTGAGTCTTTGTACACCAAGGATGAAGGCGGCGCATGGAACAATAGAGCATGTACATCCCCTTCATTGGTGGGCAGGTATGAGGAATCCGGAGTTGCAGATATTGCTGCATGGACAGAATATCCGCGACTGCGAAGTGACACTTTCCGGAACGGAAGGGGTGGATTTGAAAGAGATTGTCAGGCTCGACAGCCCTAACTATCTCCTTCTTTATATGGATACGCGCCATGCACCCGCACAGAAGTTCCACATTGAGCTGAAGTCGGGGCGCAAGAAGCTGAAAATGGATTATGAACTGAAAAGCCGTGAGGCGGCAGAGCGGCATACATTCGATGCGGCGGATGTGGTCTATCTGCTCATGCCCGACCGCTTTGCCAATGGTTCGGAGAAAACCGATGTGGTAAAAGGTATGCGTGAGACTGTGTGCGACTCAAAATTGCCCGATGCGCGTCATGGCGGCGATTTGGCGGGAATGGAACAGCATCTCGGCTATCTGGCAGAACTCGGAGTCACCGCAGTATGGCATACACCGACACTTGTCAATGACATGCCCGAAAGCTCATATCACGGATATGCCATTACCGACTACTATCAGACAGACCCGCGTTATGGCTCCAATGAGGAGTACCGCCATTTTGTGGATACCGCCCACCGTCATGGCATAAAGGTGATAAAGGATATAGTCTTCAACCATTGCGGCAGCATGAACTTTTTGTTTTTAGACCGTCCGTCGGACGACTGGTTCAACTATGGAGATAAATATGTGCAGACAAGCTATAAGACCGGCACTGTGAGTGATATACACGCTTCGGAACTGGACTGTGAGCATACTGTCGCCGGGTGGTTTGTAGAGTCGATGCCCGATTTGAACCAGCGCAACCGCTACGTGAGAGACTATCTGAGGCAAGCAAGTATTTGGTGGATTGAGTATGCCGGTATCGATGGAATACGGCAGGACACTTATCCTTATTGCGACTTCGATGCCATGCGGCAGTGGTGTCTGGCTGTCGATGCGGAATATCCGGGCTTCAACATTGTGGGCGAGACATGGGTGAACAATAATGTGGGAGTCGCTTATTGGCAGAAAGGCAGCAAACTCTCTGCCCCGCTCAATTCGGAACTGCCTACGGTGATGGATTTTCCGCTGATGTCATTGCTCAATTCGGTGGTGGACGAGGAAACCAATGAGTGGGACAAGGGGCTTGCGTGTGTCTACGAATATATCAGTCAGGACATTGTGTATGCCGACCCTCTGCATCTGCTTATATTTCTTGATAACCACGATACCGACCGTTTTCAGAAGGACTCTATTCAGGCGCACAATATCGACCGCTACAAGCAGGCACTGACCATGCTTCTCACGCTCCGTGGCATTCCTCAGCTGTATTATGGCGACGAGATAGGAATGTATGCCAACAAATCGAAGGGCGACGGCGCGTTGCGAAAGAACTTCCCCGGCGGATGGGCAACGGACAAGCGGAGTGCGTTTACCGAGGAGGGGCGGACCAAGTTCCAGAAGAGATATTTTGATTTCACGCGCACACTGTTGCAGTGGAGAAAGACCTGTCCGGCTGTGGCCTACGGCACATTGAGGCACTTCCACATACGCAACGGGGTATATGTCTATTCGCGTGAGTTTGAGGGACGGACAGTGACGGTGGCACTCAATGGCACTGACAAGCCTGTGGAAGTAGACTTGAGTGTATATGCGGAAGTGTTGCCGAAGAATTATGCATATGAGGTGCTGGCCGGAAAAACAGTAGCTGTGAATGGCGGACTGAAACTGGAGAAACGTGGCATAAGAGTGTGGGATTTCGGACGGTAAGCCATATAAAACCGCAGAAACAGATTCTTTCTGCTGTACACTTCTTCGCACAAAATCTGGCATGAGTATGCCCAAAAGCGACTTTTATCCCCAAATCATCTAATTATTGGTTTGTTTATGGCTTTTCGGTTGGGGAAAAATAGATACCTTTGCCGACCGAAAACATAAAATGATTGCATGATGGAGATTTTATACCCGATGCTTTTTGAGCATAATTTTTTGGAGACAGTATGGGGCGGATGCAAGCTGAAGCCATTGAAAGGGCTTGCCGCCGATGATTGTAAAGTGGGTGAAAGCTGGGAGATAAGTGCCGTGGAGGGCAGAGAGTCTGTAGTGGCAAACGGAACGTTGGCAGGCAAAAAACTCACCGACATAGTGGAAGAATATGGCGAGGCTCTGCTTGGAAAAAAGACTGTGGAGATGTTCGGACGAAAGTTCCCGCTTCTCATTAAGTTTATTGATGCGGCTGCCGACCTGTCCATACAGGTACATCCCGATGATGCGTTGGCGGCAGAGCGTCATGGAAGTCTGGGCAAGACAGAAATGTGGTATGTGCTTGGTGCAGACAAAGGCGCGCATCTGTATTCCGGATTCCAGAAACAGATAACCCCGTCGGAATACACCGCGCGTGTGGCTGACGGCTCAATCTGTGAGGTGCTCCACTCATGCGAGGTGGAAAGGGGCGACTCGTTCTTCATTCCCGCAGGAAGAGTACACGCGATATGTGGCGGACTGCTCATTGCCGAGATTCAGGAGAACAGCGACATCACTTACCGTATCTTCGACTATAACCGTCCCGGACTTGACGGCAAGCTGCGCCAGTTGCATACGGAATTGGCGAAGGATGCTATTGATTACAAGGTGTATGACAGTTACAAGACGGACTACGAATGTGAGAAGAACAAACCGGCGGAGCTTGCTGCAAACAAGTATTTCACCGTCAATGTCCTTCATATCGACCGCGAGTCTTGCCGCAATCTGTCCGTGTACGACTCTTTTGTGGTCTACATGTGCTTGAAGGGAGATTGCCGCATCGATATTCTTGGCGGAACTTGTAAGGAACTGCCGGAGAGCGGCAGCCTGCGTTTGCCTGAAGGATACAGTTGCCTTGTTCCGGCAGCGTGCGCCAATGTCCGTCTGGTTCCTGACAATGCGGCAGGCGAGACAGAAGTGCTTGAGGTGTATATTGACAATAAGGATATAAATAAGTAAAGAGACGGCTTTTTTGCCAGACTCGTGGTTGAGGGAAAAGGCATTGCTGACGGATTTTGGGATATTCCGCAGTCAATGCCTTTGCCCTTATTTTTTATATAAATAGAGTGCAAGAATTGTGTCGATGTTATGGTGCGTATGTGTGAAGTTTGTTGTACATTTGTGGTCGGAACGAATGTGGTGATTGCTTGTGGCATACTGCCGCATCCGGCTAAACATGAAAAACTCTTGGATGGGTGAAATAAAAAGTCAAACAAAATAATATCTGAATTTATGAAAGCTAAGATTGTATCAGCCTTACGGAGGCAAGCCCGGATGATATGTGGCATGTCCGTAATGTGGGTCGCTTCCAATTCCTTTGCGGCCGTCAGTTCTGTGGACGTATTGAATGCGCCCGACTCTGTGATGGTGGAGGAGGAAGACACCGACTCTGTATATCTTTCGGCCGAGGTCATGCCGGAGTTTCCGGGTGGAATGGACGGGCTGATGAATTATCTCGGTCAGCATATCGTGTATCCGGCAGAAGCCTTGAAGAAGAATGCGGAAGGCAGGGTGCTGGTGACATTTGTTATCGAGAAAGACGGGCATGTGTCCCATGCGTCTCTTGTAAAGCCTGTTCATCCGTCGCTCGATGCCGAGGCTATGCGTGTGGTTAGCAGTTTGCCTCCGTTCAATCCGGCAATGGACAAGGGAGAGCCGGTGAGATTTAAATTCACAATTCCTGTGGCTTTTCGTTTGGCACCGCCAAATCCGAAGAAATAATCTTTTATGTGTCAGGTTTTGCGTTGTATATGATAGGTGGCAAAACAATGAGGGTTTGATGTTGTCTTAATGTTGGAATAACGTGGTTGTACCGTCCTGATGTCGGCAGACATTCGGGACGGTACAATCGTTTGTATATGTCCTTTTTTTTGCTCATCCGACATCTCGAATGATTGAGCCTGTTTCTTTATAGAGTTGAGTCTTGATACAGGCGATATTTCGCTGATAGGTTTGACAGGCTGCTTGACTTTTTGCAAGTATGCTTTTATGGATGTTTTTGATGTGTTCTGACAGGCTCTTTGACGTTTTGTAAGTATGTGTGTTGTGTTTTTTAGATAGATTCTTTGACTTTTTGTAAGTGCGTGTTTTTCTTGTTTAGACAGACTCCTCCGTCGCAAAGCGACACCTCCCCTAACTTAGGGGAGGAACTATATACCTTGTTAATCAACATGTTGGTTTCTCTGTGAACATGGTAACCTGGCTCCTCCCCTAAGTTAGGGGAGGTGTCACGAAGTGACGGA
>JAMPEL010000034.1 GCA_023665185.1 Roseburia sp. | reverse complement strand
GAAAAACAAAAATGGATTTTGAACCCGGAAAAAGACAATTTTAAGACAAAAATTTTGTAACTCGCTGATTATCAATATATCCTATTTTGACTCAAACCATGCGTTTTACGTCTAAAACCGCATACTTTTCGCTGAAAATATATTTAATTGATAATCAGTGTCTTATCGGTAAAATTTCAAAAATGCAAGCACTGTCTCCCAAGAGGCAGCTGCATGAAATGTTAAAATTATGCCCCTTTTCCCAAGTGACATAATGTCAAATTCTCCTGTCGCTTTATTCCGCTGGTATTCTTTTTTTCTTGAAGAAAAATAGTGAAAGAATGGCATGTGTGCCGTTTTTTTATAGCTTTGCCCGATGCAGAATTAAAGTTCTGACAGAATGTATTGGGAAGCTTGTTAATCAAATGTTTATTGCTTTATGAAAAGACTTATACTATCAGTTATTGCATCGCTTGCGCTGAGTCTTGGGGCTTTCTCGCAAGAGACGGAGACGAGACCGCGCTTTCTTGGCGGAAAAATCGAATGGGTGGACGTGCATACCTCCCATTCGGCATCTGATTTTGCGGAGAACGGCAGGGAGATGGAGGTTATCCGCCACTATACGGACGGGGACACCATCTTCGACGGGAAACGCTATGCCATTGTGCGCATGGAGGGTGTGTATTGGAATATTGAGGAGGCCAATACCGATAATCTGCGCTGGACAGACTGGGATTTGCAATACTATCTGCGTGAGGACGAGGACGGGTGCGTATGGATTAATTTAGGCAAGGACTGGGAAGACACTTTCATCTTGGGCTGTTACTGGTCTTTGCCGATGGGCGGCGACTGTCTGCTTTACGATTTCTCCGACAGATGGAAGGAGACGAAAACTGTCAGATACGGGGTACTTGGGCATGTGGCCGAGGATGAAGTGAGAGACACTCATTATATGGAACTGCTTAATGGAGAGAAGTGCCTTGTGGTAAATGACATAATGTTCGGTATCGGATATGACGGTCAGGGTCCTTTGGCGATATTCAGATATTTGGCAGACTGCGGATACAGGGACTTCCTGTCTTTCAGCCGTGACGGAGTGTTGCTATATGAGAACACCGGATTGTGTAAAGCCATTGAGAAGAGGATAAAGGATGTGAAGGCGGAATATCTGGAAGTGTCGGGCAAGTTCTTTGAGACTTGGCAGATGTATGGAAGTATATATGATGCGGACGGCAACATAGTGGAGCAACTTTTCAATGCGGATGCCCGGTGCGATTCAGTCGTGAACGATGTCGCTTACAAGGTTTTGGACTGCCGTTTCGGCAAATTCCTCTATCGTGTGGAAGGAAACCGTGTGTACCGGTTGTCGGAAAATGACCGGCAGGAGCATCTTGTCTTCGACTATAATCTGAATGTAGGCGACACGTTTGTGGGTGAATATGGTCAGGAGATGAGAGTGACGGGAAAGACCGACACGTTGATACGGCATGATATAAGACGCTCGCTCCATAAGATGATAACTCTCGAAAGCGTGGACGGCACAGGATACCGTGATGTGTGGGTTGAGGGCATAGGGTCGGTTAATACCGGATTGCTGACCCCTGTCGCAGTGCCTGAGCTTCTCTCGTGCAAAGTGGCTTATGCCATGATGGACGAATTTGTGGCAGGTTTTAGTGTAGACAGCCGTAATTTCAAGATATGTCCTTTCTTTATGGATGAGGAATATGAGGGTGAAAAGGCGGAAGTGTCCTGCCGGATAGTCGATGGAAAACTGCATATAAGTGGGCTGCTGCCTATGTTCTGCAACCATGACCAATATCTTTTATGCCAGTTGGAAAGCAATAAGGCGAACATTAGGCTTGCGGATTTGCCTCCGTATGTGGATTGCTGGGGTTATCATGAGATAGAAGTGACGCTTCCGGGATTTGATGATTACGATGAGTATACATTGACATTCCGGACGATAGACGGAGATATAGAAGTGACAGTAACGGCTGATGTGAAGAACGGCATATCTTCGGTGGCGCAGGACAATGATGCCGGGCAAGGCACGGTGTATGACCTGTCGGGAAGAAGGCTTTCCGGAAAACCGGAGAAGGGGATGTATATACAGAATGGAAAGAAGTATGTGGTAAGATAATGACATGTAAAATAATAGCTTATGAACAAATCAATGATATTGGCATTCACGCTGTCGGGATTGTTTTCCTGCATGGCGAGCGCACAGGTGAAACCATTTGTTGAGCACGGCAAGTCGTGGCATATTAGATCCTATAATTCTGGAACGCTTGTACTTGGCACATATAACGATGGTCCGAGTGCGGACTATGACCTGTGCTTTATGGACGATGCGGACACACTGGTGGACGGCAGGAAATATATGAGGCTCACTTATCAAAACGGCAGCTATCGGGACGGACATGGTTTCCCGCATAAGGACGGAGAGGTGTATGCCATCTTGCGGGAGGAAGACGGAAAGGTGTGGCAGTATGACGAACATGCGAAAAGAGACATTCTGTTGTATGACTTCACTTTGAGCGAGGGCGATGAGTTTGAGTTGCAGGCATGGCAGGAAACCGAAACTTACGCTTGCAAGGTGGAGAAAGTGATGTACACGGAAATAAACGGGACGCGCTTGAAGCAAATCTTATTCTCCTCGCTATATTCAGACCCTCAGAGAGATGATGAGGAGGACGATACCGTGTATACTATATGGACGGAAAGTATCGGGGGAAATACCCCTGTATGCCAGCCGGAAAAGAGTACGTTGTTGTCGGAAGGCGGGTCTCTTGAACTTGTTCCATATATCGCATATTCGGATGGCAGGTATATGCCGCAGCAATACGACTACTTCAATCTTCATGGCCAGCAATTAGTGCTTGGCAAGGAGGTGACTGCGGACATTCCGGAGGACAGGTGCGGACATGACGATTTGAGATATGAGTTTACGGATGAGCGGACATTGCGCGTGTCGGGAACGATATGGACAGAGCGCGTTCCGAACCAGTATATTTACTGCGTATGTGCTCAGGAAGAGGGCGCGTCTTGCTATGAGGTGCGCTTTGAGAAGGCAGTGCCGGGACAGCATACCAACGAGCTGGGAGCTTACTCGGTCGATTTGTCTTTCACCGGATTTGATGCCATATTGCCCAGTACTGCCACTTTCAAGATTATAGACAGTGAGGGAACGCATATTGTGGAATATGGAAAAGGCGGTGTGAGTCCTTTCCTTGTGGAAGGCAAACGATGGAACTGTTTTTATCCGAATGGCAGCGGACTGCCGGGGCAGACTCTGCACACTTTCTGTATAGAGGGCGATACGCTGGTGGCAGGCCGGGAATGTAAGAAGATGTATTGCTATAATGATGAGGACAGAGTTGCCGCTACGCATTTGGCAGCCGTGCTGTATGAGGACGGCGGCAAGGTGTTTGCAGTGAAGCCCGGTGAGGAGACAGGACTGCTACTGTATGACTTCGGGGCAAAAGTGGGCGATGTGTGTTATGTGTACGAATGCCGTGTGGACAGAGATGGCGAAGTGACATACGGCGAGTCACCGGTAGAGATAACTGTAACGGACAGAGATGAGTTTGTCGGTGACGATGGAACAGTTGTGCCTGTGATAGGTTTTGACGCAAAAGATTCCAACGGTTATACATATCAGGACAGATGGTATGAAGGAATCGGCACATTGGTGTGTCCGTTAAGCCCATGCACCGCGCTTGAGGCAGGCGGTGTGTGCATGAGTCTGTTGCGCTGCACGGCAGGAACAGATGTGGTCTATGAAACCACCCCTTACATGGGCGGCATGTTTGAGGGACAGCCCGTGTGGACATATTATACTGTGATGCAGGGTGCAGACGGTGAGGATGATGTGGAAGTGACATTCACCAAGTTCTATCTTGACGGTACAGTGGAAAGCAACGGCAAGACGTATCACAAGATGTATAGCGTGAAGTCATCGGAAGAAGGCAGTGTGACAGCTCCGGAATATCTTCTTGGAATAAGAGAGGAGGGCGGACGCGTCTATGTCGATTGTGAGGAATATCTGAGGATGAGCGGAGCAGTCTGCGAGCGTCTGCCATACGAGCAGACAGAAGACGGTGAGCTTGTGCTCTATGATTTCAACATGTCGGAAAGTGACAGGATTACATGGAAGATGCCGGATGAGGCTGAGACATATTACGAAGTGGCAGGCAAGCGGCCTGTCAATATGCAGGACAAGAGGATTAGATATGCCTGCGACTTGTCGGGTGAGTATTGTCAGCCGCTGGAGATTATCGCCAATATCGGATGTACGAACAGCCGTGGCCTGCTGCTGAATTACATAGACGTCATGGAGCATCCGGGTGTTGAGATAGGTTCTCATCTTAATATGTATGTGATGACAGAACCGGGCTGGACAATATACAAGGCTTCGGAATATGCGGGCGACCCATCGGAGGAGCGTCATGCAGTCGGCTGCTACAAGACAGACCCGTTCTTCGACAGCAAAGTCGGCATTGAGCTTGTGCGGGAAGAATGCACGGATAGCAATGACGCTGTGGTTTATGACCTGACCGGGCGCAGGCTTTCCGGAAAGCCGCTGAGAGGATTGTATATCCGGGACGGAAAGAAATATATCGCTCATTGAGGAACTTAGGAAACGGGCCTGTCAAGTGTGTGCTTGGCAGGCCCGTTTCGTTTCTTTGTGCTCTGTTGTTTGTGGAGAAGGACGGCTCTTATTGACAAGATATGTAGAGTTCCCTTTGTGAGTTTGGGACGACTGTAGTATCGGAGTCACTGGAACTGCTTGCGGCAGAGGAGCCAGCCGAAGATACATCTGTCAATCATTGTATGGATATACTATACGGATATATCTCTGTCGTAACTCTCTTTCTTAATATGTAAGAGTTTGGACAATAAAAACAATGATAATCTTTCAGTGGCATCCGAAAATACTTATCTTTGTACACAATATAAAATGAACGTCGATGAAATATTCAATTGTGATTCCTGTATATAACCGTCCGGATGAGGCTGACGAACTGCTGGAGAGTCTTGCGCGGCAGAGTCTCAGGGATTTTGAGATTATTGTCGTGGAAGACGGCTCGGCTATTCCGTGTAAGGAAGTGGTTGAAAGATATATAGGAAAAGGGGAGCAGGACATAAAGTATTACTCAAAGAAAAACTCCGGTCCCGGACTGTCCAGAAACTATGGTGTGGAGCGTGCCGGCGGCGAATATGTCATTATTCTCGACTCTGACTGTGTGCTGCCGGAGGGCTATATGGCGGCGGTAGATAAGGAACTGTCTGAGTCTCCGTGCGATGCCTTCGGAGGTCCGGACTGTGCGCACCCCTCATTCACCCCGATACAGAAAGCAATCAGCTATTCCATGACTTCTTTCTTTACGACAGGCGGAATACGCGGCGGCAAGAAGAAACTCGACAAGTTCTATCCGCGTTCTTTCAATATGGGAGTGAGAAGGGATGTATATGAGAAACTTGGTGGTTTCTCGAAGATGCGTTTCGGAGAGGATATCGACTTCAGTATCAGAATATTCAAAGGCGGATATACCTGCCGGCTGTTCCCCGAGGCATGGGTGTGGCACAAGCGCAGGACTGACCTTGACAAGTTCTTCAAGCAGGTGTTCAACTCGGGCATAGCAAGAATAAACTTGCAGAAAAGGCATCCCGGCTCTATGAAACTGGTACACTTGTTACCGGCAGTGTTCACGGTAGGAGTCATATCACTTGTTTTGCTTGCCATGATTCTGCGTTTCTCGGCTGTTGGCGGAATACCTTTCGGACATACTGTGATAGAGTGGTGGATATTGCCCCTTCTGCCTCTGTTGCTGTATGTGCTCATGATATTTATTGACGCTTCGCGGCAGAACCACAGCATGGTCATCGGATTTCTGGCGGTAGAGGCTGCCTTCGTGCAACTGTTTGGCTACGGTTTCGGTTTTCTGAAAGCCTTGTGGGAGCGCGGAGTGATGAAGAAAGGCGAGTTTGCCGCTTACGAAAAGAATTTCTATGATTAGAAAATCATTTCATCCTTTCAACGAGGCAGAGCCGGTGGAGGAAACTCCGGAGGCCGGCAAGCTCAGCATAAAGAACTGGGCGGAAGAAGACCGTCCGCGCGAGAAACTGCTGGCAAAGGGAGCTGACGCTCTTACAAAGGCGGAGCTGCTTGCCATATTGATAGGTTCCGGCACACCTAAGAAGTCGGCCGTGGAACTGATGACAGACGTGTTGCGTGACTGCGACAACAAACTGAGCCGTCTCAGCCGGATGTCTGTGGCGGAATTGATGGCATACAACGGTATAGGCGAGGCGAAAGCAGTCACCCTGAAAGCGGCAGCGGAGATTGGCAGGCTGCGTGCGGAAGAGGACGCGCTTTCCGATGTGTTGCAATTTCGTGATTCCTCACAGATATACAAATATATGCTTCCCCTTATGCGCGACTTGAACCATGAGGAGTGCTGGGCATTGATGCTGAATAACAATGCGCGTTTGATGAAGCGTGTGAGGATAAGCATGGGCGGAATGACAGAGACTTCTGTTGATGTGCGTGTGCTGATGAAGGAAGCGTTGCTTTCGGATGCCACTTGTGTGGTTCTTGTCCATAACCATCCGTCGGGCGCATGCCGTCCAAGCAGTGACGACATAAGACTGACGGAAAAAGTCAGTGAGGCAGGAAAGATTATGAGCATCAGGCTGATAGACCATCTGATTGTGACAGACGGCAAATATTACAGTTTTGCGGATGAGGGACGATTGTAAAGATAATAAGTATAACCAAATAAACGGATTTTTATGGCAGAGGAAATAACTAAATATACGATAGAGGAGAAGACGGTGGAGATGTTGAAAACAGTGTTCGATCCGGAGATTCCGGTCAATGTGTACGACCTCGGTCTTATATATAAGATAGAGGTGACGGACGATTTTGACATAAATGTAGATATGACACTTACCGCTCCGAACTGTCCGGCGGCGGACTTTATCATAGAGGACATTCAGCAGAAGCTTGACTCCATACACGGTGTGAGACAGGCAAATATCAATCTGGTGTTTGAGCCTGAATGGAACAAAGACATGATGAGCGAGGAAGCGAAACTTGACCTCGGATTCATGTGAGAAGTGTAACTGTATCAATATACACGAAGGATGAAGAATATTTATTTCATATCGGATGCACATCTTGGCTCACGTGCAATACCTCACCGCCGTACCAACGAGCGCAGGCTGGTGAACTTTCTGGATGCCATAAAGCATAAGGCGGAAGCTGTGTACATGCTTGGCGACATGTTTGACTTCTGGTTTGAGTATGAGAATGTGGTGCCGAAGGGGTACACGCGTTTTTTGGGGAAAATCAGCGAGCTGACAGATATGGGTGTCGAGGTACATTTCTTTCAGGGCAACCACGACCAATGGTGTGGCGACTATCTTGTGAAGGAATGTGGAGTGATTCTTCATACAGAACAATATACTTGTGAGATATGCGGCAAGGAATTTTTTATGGCGCATGGTGATGGGCTTGATTATCGTGACAGAGAATGGAAGACACGGTTGATGTTTGCCTGTTTCAAAAGTCGTACATTGCGGAATATAGCACGCATGATTCATCCTCGCTGGTTCATTGATTTCGGACTGGAATGGGCGCGTCACAGCAGACTCAAGCGTGAGGACGGAAAAGAACCCGGGTATATGGGCGAGGACAAGGAAGGGCTTGTGCTTTTTGCCAAAGATTATTTGAAGACCCACCCTTCCATTAATTTCTTTATGTTTGGTCACAGGCATATAGAGCTTGATCTCATTCTCAACAAGTCGAGCCGGGTGATGATTCTCGGAGAATGGATAAGTCTGTTTACTTACTGCGTCTTTGACGGTGAGAACATGTTCATGGACAATTATGTGGAAGGTGAGACCGAACTATAAAAACAGAAAGATAACAAAAGTGGATGTGTATCTGACAATTGGAAAATGAGATTGTCTTTTTGAAACAAACAGATTATGAAAATAACAGTTATAGGAGCCGGAAATATGGGCGGCGCATTGGTAAGAGGCTGGTCAAAGGCTGTCTGTGACAAGACTGTAGAGTATGATATAACCGTGACGGCGCGTACACAACATACCGTAGACCGTTTGAAAGCGGACTTTCCCCGTTTGCGTGTTTCTCTCAACAATGCGGAGGCGGTGAAAGACGCCGATGTGGTTGTTCTGGCGGTAAAGCCGTGGCTTGTCGATGATGTGGTGGAAGAAATAAAGGACTCGCTCGATTACGGGCGACAGATTATTGTGTCGGTGGCAGCGGGAATCTCTACGGAGCATCTGATAAAGAGCTTTGAGCGTAAGTTGGGTCATGATACAGAATATGACTATGCGGACAAGAGTGTGGAGGATGAGCCTTTCTCTGGCAATCTTTCCGGAGGCTATTACGAGAAACTGGAGAATGAGCACCGCAGGGGTGTGCCCCCTATATTCTATGTGATGCCCAATATAGCGGCGGAATATGGTGAGAGCATGACTTTTATCTCGGCAGCGCGAGGAGTGTCGGCGGAGAATCTGCAAAAAGTGGAGTCGCTCTTCCGGATTGTTGGAGAAGTACAGGTGTGCGAGGAGCGGTTGATGGATGCCGGCATGATGATGGCAGGCTGCGGCATCGCATACGTCATGCGCTATCTGCGCGCACAGATGGAAGGCGGAGTGGAGATGGGATTCTATCCGAAAGATGCCTTGCGGATAGCTTTGCAGACAATGCAGGGAGCTGTCGCGTTGCTGAAAGAGACAGGAATGCACCCGGAGGCGGCGATAGACAAGGTGACTACTCCGGGTGGAGTGACGATAAAGGGATTGAACGAACTTGACCATGCGAATTTCAATTCTGCGGTCATCCGTTCGCTGAAAGCCGGATTGGCAAAAGGCTGACGATTGTACCTGTGCATTTTCTATGAATGCTGCTGCCATGAATGAGTGTCAGGAGAATTTGTGGAGTCAATCCGTGCAGAGCCTTTCTTTTTCTGAAGTTGTCGATGTTTGGACTTTTCTGTTTCGGGGATGACAATTGATGATTTCTTCCCGTAGCCGCGACGTGTCGATATGCGTGTAAATTTCGGTGGTGGCGATAGACTCATGCCCTAACATGATTTGTATGGCTCTCAGGTTTGCGCCTCCTTCAAGCAGGGAGGTGGCAAAGCTGTGCCTGAACGTATGCGGACTGACAGTCTTCTGTATACCCGCCTTTTCGGCAAGTTCCTTTATCAGGTGGAAGATCATGATGCGGGACAGGTTTTTTTTGCGGTGTTTACTCACAAATACATAATCCTCGTATCCGGGTTTGATGTCGATATGGTTTCGCTCCATAAAGTATAATTCCAATTCATGAATGGCTTTGCGCGAGATTGGCACAAGGCGTTGCTTAGAGCCTTTCCCCATGACCCTTATAAATTCTTCGTCAAGGAAAAGGTCTGACAAGCACAGGTTGCACAACTCGCTGACCCGCAGCCCGCAGCTGTAAAGTGTCTCTATGATGGCTTTATTGCGTTGCCCCTCCGGTTGCGACAAGTCGATGGCGGCTTCTATGCGGTCTACTTCTTCTGTGGTCAGAACGTCAGGCAGATGGCGCGCCTTGCTTGGAAAATCAAGCAGTTCAGTCGGGTCTGTCTCGATGATGTCGTTGTTGAGCAGAAAAAGATAGAAACTCCTCACTCCGGACAGAATGCGTGAAAGCGAGGTGGAATGTATCCCAATGTCGATAATTGCTGCCGAGAAATGGTGAAAGTCTTCGAGCTTGACCTCAAAAGGAGAAATGTTCTCCAATGCGATGAAGTCCAGAAACTTCTTTAAATCCCGCATGTATGCGTCAAGCGTGTTCTCGGAAAAAGACTTCTCCAGTCTCAGATATTGATAGTATCTTCTTAATAATCTGTTCAGGTCGGATGTTTCTCTCATTCTGCAATTCGTGTTTACAAAATCGTATAAATGCGTACAAATGTATTCAAAGTTTGAGGAAAAAACAGAAAAATAGATTTCTGTTTTTCCAGCAGACGAAAAAAATATATATCTTTCACTGAAAAATAGAATTTCTGTTTGGGCAATTATGCCGCAATACCATAGGATATGAGCATGGATGTGGTTATAGTCCGAACAAGAAAATGGCAATAATAATTAGCGATATGAAAATACGAATGGCGCAAGAAAAGGACATTGACCGGATTCATGTTTTGCTCCTTCAGGTCAATGCGCTGCATCATGACGGACGCCCCGATTTGTTCAAGGCGGGTACTAAATATACGGACGAGGAATTGAGGAGCATCTTCTTGGATGCAGACTCTCCGGTATTGGTGGCGGTTGATGATGACGATGCGGTTGTAGGTTATGCTTTCTGTATGCTGGTACGGCATAAGGATAGTCATATACTGACCGACATCAGAACCTTGTATGTGGACGACATCTGTGTGGACGAGAATATGCGTGGCAGAAATGTTGGCAAAACATTGTATGAGGCCGTTGTGAAGCTGGCAAAAGAGAGAGACTGTTATAATATTACGCTCAATGTGTGGTGCTGTAACGAGTCTGCCATGTCTTTTTACCGGAAATGCGGGATGTTGCCACAGAAAATAGGAATGGAAATGATACTTAATTAAATGACTAAAAGAACAGTATGAAAAAAATCTTGATATTAAACGGTCCCAATATTAATTTGCTTGGGAAACGAGAGCCTGGTATATACGGAGCACGAGGATTTCTTGATTATTATGAGGAACTGAAAGCGGAATACCCGGATATTTCCTTCGACTATTATCAGTCGAATGTGGAAGGAGAGATGATAAACAAAATTCATGAAGTGGGTTTTGAGTGGGATGGCATTGTGCTCAATGCCGGCGCCTATACGCATACGTCGATAGCCTTGCAGGATGCGATAAGGGCAGTTACCTGTCCGGTGCTGGAAGTGCATATATCTAATGTACATAAGCGTGAGGAGTTCAGGCATAAGTCCATGATCTCATGTGCGTGTGTAGGGGTAATATGCGGATTTGGATTGGATTCTTATCGGCTTGCCGTTGAAGCACTTCTAAGGATGTGATGTTTGGTGTCACGCTTTTAGGCAGGCGGGAAGTATTGAATGGCATTTTGTCTTTTTGATGTCAGGAAAATAGAATGTTTTTTTCCGAATAAGGGAAAAAGCCGTATCTTTGTCGAATAATACTCAATAAGATTAGTTTAAGGTAATAAAAAGAACACATTATTAATAAAGGATTTTATTATGATGCTTAAAAAGACAAAGATTGTTGCGTCTATTTCAGACCTGCGATGTGATGTGGATTTTCTTCGTTCGTTGTTTGAGGCAGGAATGAATGTAGTAAGGATTAATACCGCCCATGCTACACGGGAAGGCATGACAGAAGTGATAGACAATGTGCGTGCTGTCTCTAATAGAATTGCCATTCTCATAGATACGAAAGGTCCGGAAGTGAGGACAACGGGATGTGCGGAACCTATAGAATATGTCACAGGAGACAAAGTGCGGATTATGGGTAATCCGGAACAAGATTCCGTGAAAGATTGTATATGCGTTTCTTATCCTGATTTTGTGAAAGATTTGGAAGTAGGTAAGAAAGTACTTTTCGATGACGGCGAGCTGTCCATGACGGTGACAGGCAAAACTGCGGAATGGCTTGAGGCGGAAGTGGACAACAACGGAGTGCTTGGCAGTCATAAGAGCGTAAATGTGCCGGGAGTCAGGATAAACCTTCCTTCGCTCACGGAGAAAGACCGGAGGAACATTGACTTCGCCATAGAAAAGAACATAGACTTTATCGCTCACTCTTTTGTCCGGAACAAACAGGATGTACTTGACATAAAGGAAATTCTTGATGACCATCATAGTGACATAAGAATCATAGCAAAGATTGAGAATCAGGAAGGAGTAGACAATATAGAGGAGATACTTGCTGTGGCAGACGGAGTGATGGTTGCTCGTGGAGATTTAGGTATCGAAGTGAGACAGGAACTGATTCCGGGAATACAGCGTCTGCTGATAAAGAAAGCCATTGCGGCGCATAAACCGGTCATTGTGGCTACGCAGATGCTTAACAGCATGATAAAGAATCCGCGTCCGACAAGGGCCGAGGTGACAGATGTGGCTAATGCCGTGTTCAGTCGTACAGATGCAATCATGCTGAGTGGTGAGACTGCATACGGAAAATATCCGTTGGAGGCAGTCAGAACGATGGCTACTATCGCCAAACAGGCGGAGCAAGACCTTGAGGGTGAGTCAAACCGCATACCATTGCAGACGAATTGCACTGTTACTGAGTTCTTGGCAAAGCAGGCAGTCAAAGCTACTGTGAAAATGCCTGTCAAACGAATTATCACTGATTGCTATAGTGGTAGGACAGCGCGTAATCTTGCCGCTTTTCGTGGAAATGTGAAAGTGCTTGCGCTCTGTTATCGTGAGAAAGCAACCCGGCAGCTTGCGCTTTCGTATGGAGTGGAGGCCGTATATCTGGAGGAGCGTGATAACGGACAAGATTATTATTTTGCTGGTCTGCGCAAACTCCTGCGTGAGGGTGTACTTCTGCCAAGTGATCTGATTGTATATCTGAGCAGCGGTAAGAAGGGAACACAGACGTCATTCCTTGAGATAAATAAAGTGGATGATGTGATAGAGAATGCGGAAGATTATGTTCTGCCTAATTCTAATCGCTATCTTTGATGTGCTGGATTTAGAATGTTGACAATGTCCATGAGAATTTGCGCATTGTTGAAGAATACAATAATAAGGTATGACAGAAACCGATTTGCTGGACGAATATATTCTGGACCATATAGATGAGGAAGGAAAATATTTGCACGACCTTTATAGGGCGACGCATATAAAACTCCTTTATGGACGGATGGCGAGCGGGCATCTTCAGGGACGTTTGTTGAAGATGTTTGTGAAAATGGTGCGTCCGCAGAATATTCTTGAAATAGGAACTTATAGCGGCTACTCGGCATTATGTCTTGCTGAGGGACTGGAGGAAGGCGGAATGCTCCACACATTTGAGATAAATGATGAGCAGGAAGATTTTACCCGCCCGTGGTTTGAAAATTCAAAATATTCCGACAAGATTGTGATGCATATCGGAGATGCTTTGGAACTTGTTCCCGGACTTGGTGTGGTCTTTGATTTGGCTTTTATTGATGGCGATAAGCGTAAATATGTGGAGTATTACGATATGGTCATGAAGTGCTTGTCTCCGGGAGGATATATTCTGGCTGATAATACGTTGTGGGACGGACATGTATTGGAGACACCCCCAATAAAGGATGCTCAAACACGTGGGATAATGGCTTTCAACGATTATGTGGCGCAGGACAACAGAGTTGAGAAGGTTATTCTTCCGTTGAGAGACGGACTTACAATTATAAGAAAAAAAGAAAAAACGGAATAATTTGTATATCTGTATCTTAGGTGCTCTTCTGGATGCCGGTGTACAAAGACTATAAATAAGCAATATGGAAACAACGAGACAAAGTAAAATCGCACGTCTTATACAAAAAGACTTGAGTAATATATTTCAGGCACAGACTCGCCAGATGAGGGGAGTGCTTGTTTCTGTCAGCGTAGTAAGGGTGAGTCCTGATTTGAGTGTGGCAAAAGTCTATCTCAGCGTTTTCCCTTCTGCCCGTGCCGAGGAAATTATCAAGAACGTGAATGATAACATGAGGCAGATTCGCTATGAGCTGGGTACATTAGAGCGGCATCAGTTAAGAATCATTCCGGAACTGAAATTTTTCCTTGATGATTCGCTGGATTATATTGAGAATATAGACCGTCTTCTCAATAAAGACAAAGAGCGTGAGGATTCAGATGTGTCTAACGATTGATGTCAATCATGTTTTTCCCGTTTTACATTGCAAGAAGATACCTTCTCTCTAAAAAGTCGCATCATGCAATCAATGTAATTTCTGCAATCTCAGTCTGTGGGGTTGCTGTAGCAACTGCTGCATTGGTCTGTATCCTGTCTGTTTTTAATGGATTTCAGGATATGATTGCTGAACTCTTTACTGCGTTTGATCCGCAGTTAAAGGTTCTTCCCTATGAAGGAAAATTCATGGCTTCTGATGAACCGGAACTGGAAAGATTGCGGGACTTTGATTTTATATCCGTATATACGGAAACATTGGAAGATAATGCTTTGTTGGTGATGGGCAATCGTCAGGTCATGGCGACAATAAAAGGTGTGAGCGACAACTTTGACGAACAAGTGGACATTGATAAGATTTTATATGGCGGAGGAGTCTTTCAGCTACATGCAGATGTGATTGACTACGGTGTATTAGGAATAAATCTGTTGATGCAACTTGGGGTCGGTACAGACTTTACATCACCAGTTCAGGTATATGCGCCCAGAAAGGGAGAGAACATCAATTTGAACGATCCGCGTGAGAGTTTTAATAATGAGGAACTTTATTCGCCTAAAGTGGGATTTATGGTGAAGCAGAATAAATACGATTCTAATTATGCCATAACCTCTTTGTCGTTCGCTCGTCGCCTCTTTGAGCGACAGGGATATGTTTCTGCTGTGGAGTTGAAATTAGCGGATGGTGTGGATGCAGGAGATGCAAAGGAAAAAATCCGGAGTTTGTTAGGACAGAAATATAAGGTGCTTGACAGGTATGAGCAGCAGGAAGACACATTCAAGATTATGAAGATCGAGAAGCTTATATCATATATTTTTCTCACATTCATATTGTTGGTTGCGTGTTTCAATATAATAGGTTCTTTGTCAATGCTTGTGGTTGACAAGAAAAAAGATGTGCGGACTTTGCGTAATCTTGGAGCGGATAATGAGCAGATAGCAAGTATATTCTTGATAGAAGGCAGGATGATAGCTGTGTCCGGAGCTGTAATCGGTATAGTCTTAGGACTTGCACTGTGCTTGATACAACAGAATTTTGGCATCGTCAAGTTTGGAACCTCTGCCGGCAACTATATCATAGATGCTTATCCTGTTAGTGTGCATACAATGGATATAATTATTGTATTTATTACTGTATTGATTGTCGGTTTCCTTTCTGTCTGGTATCCGGTGAGGTATCTGAGCCGAAAATTCACAACAGAATAATATGTACTTATTTGATAGGAAGAAAACATTTGTTTAATCTAAGCAGATTTTACTATAACACAAATTAATTTTATAAAAATGGACAAGAAAAATTATCTTTTGCTTCCTGCTGCATCTGCATTGTTGCTGGTAAGCTGTAGCAAGATGGGACAATTCTCATCTGATGACTTTACTGTTACTCCGACACCGTTGGAATATGTTGCTGGTGAGGTGCCTGCGACTATTAGCGCGAGTGTACCTGCCAAATTCATGAATAAGAAGGCTGTGGTGACTTGTATTCCTGTTTTGAAATGGGACGGAGGCCAGAAAGTTGGTGCAAGTGCTACTTTCCAGGGAGAGAAAGTGGAAGCCAACAATCAGGTAATCTCATATAAGAACGGCGGACACGCTACAATGCGAACAAGTTTCCCATATGAGGATGGAATGGAGAAGAGTGAGTTGTGGATGACTTTTGACGCAAAGAAGGGCAAGAAGACTGTCAAGCTTCCAGAGGTGAAGATTGGATATGGTGTGAACAGTACTTCCGCTCTTGTGGCAAAAGCTGTCAAGACTGGTAATAATGGTGTGGCGAGCGATAATTTCAGTCGCGTTATCAACCAGAAGCAGGCGGCTACAATCAAGTTCCTTATTTCGCAGGCTAATTTGCGTGGAAGCGAGCTTAACAGCCAGAATGTAAAGGATTTCATTGAGACACTCAAGAATATAAAGTCTGATGAGGAGAGCCTTGTACTTAATAATATTGAGATTAGCGCATATGCTTCTCCGGATGGAAGGTACAGTTTTAATGAGAAATTGGCAGAGAAGCGTGGACAGACTTCTGAGGGTTTTGTCAACCAGCAACTGAAGAAAACGAAGTTGACCACAGATGTGGATACTAAATATACAGCAGAGGACTGGGAAGGATTTCAGGAATTGGTGTCACAGTCGAATCTGAAAGACAAAGACCTTATTCTTCGTGTTCTTTCTATGTACACTGATCCGGAACAGCGCGAACAGGAAATCAAGAATGTGGCTACTGTATATAAAGAACTGGCTGATGCTGTCATGCCGGAATTGCGTCGCGCACGCATGATTATCAATTATGATGTTATCGGCCGTTCTGACGAGGAAATTCTCAGCACTTTCAGTGAGACTCCTAACAAATTGAGCGTAGAGGAGTTGATTTATGCGGGAAATGTCCTTGCTACTTCAGACGCACAGAAAGAGGCTATCTTTAAGAAGACGGCAGAGATTTATCCTAAGGACTTCCGCGCATACAATAATCTGGCTGATATTGCTATGCGTCAGGGCGACAATGAGACAGCGCAGAATTATCTCCGTAAGGCTTTGTCGCTTGATTCTAATGCTGCGGAGGCAAATACAAATCTTGGACTTATTGCTTTGCAGAACGGTTCCATTAAGGACGCTGAGGTATATCTTGCCAAAGGTGCCAGCTCAAAGAATACTGATGAGGCTCTTGGAAACCTTTACATCGCACAGGGAAAATACAATTTGGCTGCAAGCAAGCTTCAGAATGTAAATACAAACAGTGCCGCGCTTTCTCAGATTCTTTCTCAGGACTATGCTTCTGCAAAGTCTTCTCTTGATAAAATCAGCAATGCGGACGCTACAACTTATTATCTGAAGGCTGTCCTTGCTGCCCGCATGAACAACAAGGGCGATGTGGCTGCAAATCTTAGCAAGGCCATCAGCCTCGACAGCTCATATGCCAAGAGAGCGGCTAATGACGTGGAGTTTACTAACTTTGCTGCTGTCATCAAAGACCTTGTAAAATAAAGATATTCTGTCTGAGAGTCACTTATAAGACATTTTCAATAAAGTGAAGAACTTGATAAACATATCACTGATGATGTCGCTGGTCGCACTTCTGCTTGCAGGGTGCGATTCCAGCGACTCTTCTTTTAAAATAAAAGGTACATTCCGCGATATGAAAGCGGGCAACTTGTATATCTACAATAAGGTGAGCGGGATGGAACGCTTCGACACCATCACCATTAAGAACGGCGAGTTCGTTTATGGTGGTACGGCACAGGTCCCCACACCTTATATATTAGTATTCCCGAATGGGGTGGAGCAGGTTATTTTTGTAGACGGAGGTGAGGAACTTCGTTATGAAGCGGCTGCCAACGACCTTAAAAACTATGTGGTAAACGGTAGTGAGCTTAATAAACTCATGAACCGCTTTCGTAAGGAAACATTCAAGTTGAATGCTGGAGAAACTCAAAAAGTGGCAAGGCAGTATATCTTGCAGAATCCGGCTTCCCCTGTAGCGGTTTATCTTTTTGAGCGATATTTTGTGTCGGAATACCAGGATGACAAGTCTTTTGCTGCAATGCTTGATACGCTTATGAGCAGCCAGCCGCAGAACCGTACTTTAATGAAACTGGAGAGCGACATAAAATATTCAAAGAGAGGAAATGTCGGAAAAAAAGTTCCTGAACTGAGTTTGAAGAACAGGGGAAAGAACGACATAAATATCTGGCAGACGGGAACTGACTGGACTCTTTTAGTCTTTTGGGCTACATGGATGGAAGGATGCTATGAGTTTACCGATAGGATGCGGCAGGAGTATGACCGGTATAAAGATGGTGAAAGGTTGAGTGTCATTGCCATATCCCTTGATACGGAAGTTTATCGGTGGGAGGACTTTACAAGAAACGACACACTGGGGATAGAGCATTGTTGTGACGGTCGTGCGTGGGATTCGTCAGCGGTCAAACAGTTGGGTGTGGGTGTTTTGCCGTGCTATATACTTGTTGACAAAAAGCATAATATAGTGGCTAAGGGTACTTCTGCTTCTCAAATGGTGGATGACTTGAAGAAATATATTAAATAACCGGACTTACAGTCTAATACTTATATTATTATGTTGGCAAAGGTGTACAGTGCGACATTGCAGGGACTGAATGCTTTACCTGTAGCTATTGAGGTCAGTGTGACAAACAATGTCCCGGTCCGTTTCAATATTGTCGGGCTGCCGGACAATACAGTCCGGGAGAGTCAGGACCGTGTGCTGTCTGCACTGCATGTAAATGGTTACCGGATTCCGCAAAAGCAGATAGTGGTGAATCTGGCACCTGCTGATGTCCGGAAGGAAGGCTCCGGCTTTGACCTTCCTATCGCAATCGGCATCTTACTCTCGCTTGAGCTTATACACTCGGAGAATATCTCCAAGTATATGTTTGTTGGGGAATTAGGGCTTGACGGTTCTGTACAGCCTATAAAAGGAGGACTTTCCATTGCCATTAAGGCGCGTGAGATGGGTTATGAGGGCTTGTTTGTCCCGATAGAGAATGTGCGTGAGGCGGCTGTCGTCAATCGTCTGAAAGTGTATGGTGTCACGCACCTCAATGAGGTTCTTGGCTTTCTTGGAGGTACCACAGAACTGCATCCTACAGAATTTGATACCCGCAAGGAATTTTTCAACAGCCAGAATAGTTTCGACTTTGATTTTGAGGACGTGAAAGGTCAGGAGAATGTGAAACGCGCGTTTGAGGTAGCTGCTGCCGGCGGACATAATCTGATTCTCATTGGTAGTCCCGGTTGCGGCAAGTCGATGATGGCAAAGCGTCTTCCCTCCATCCTTCCTCCATTGTCGCTTGCCGAGAGTCTGGAAACCACACAGATTCACAGTATTGCGGGCAAGCTTGGAAATCAGACATCACTCATCAATATACGTCCGTTCCGTGCTCCTCATCACACCATCAGCGATGTGGCGCTTGTGGGCGGTGGAAGTACATTCATGCCTGGTGAGATTTGCTTGGCACACAATGGAGTACTTTTTCTTGATGAGCTTCCCGAGTTCTCTCGCTCCGTGCTTGAGACACTGCGCCAGCCTCTCGAAGACCGCATAATCACTGTGTCGAGGTCGCGTTACAGCCTTACCATACCATGCTCGTTCATGTTGGTTGCTTCCATGAACCCGTGCCCTTGCGGATACCATAATCATCCTACCCGGAAATGTGTCTGCACACCGACGCAGATACAACGTTACATGAATAAAATCTCTGGTCCGCTGATGGACCGTATCGACATGCAGGTTGAGGTGGAAAGTGTGCCTTTTGAGGACATGTCGAGAGCACCAAAGGGCGAGCCGAGCGCGATGATAATGGAGCGCGTGGTCAGGGCCAGGACGATACAAGAGGAGAGATATGCGCAGATAAAGGGGGTACATTGCAATGCGCAGATGTCATCGTCTTTGCTTCAGAAATATGCGGAACTGGATGCCGAATGTACGAAGATGTTGCGCGGTGCTATGACAAGGCTCAATCTTTCGGCACGGGCCTACGACCGCATCTTGCGGGTGGCGCGCACGATAGCCGACCTTGAAGGCGCGCAGCAGATTCTCTCCTGCCATCTTGCCGAAGCCATAGGCTATCGCAATCTCGACCGCGCGTCATGGTTTGAGTAATTCTTTTATTATATTCTTTCTTTGATGTTTTGAATGTGATATACATTATGTGCAGAATAATATTTGTCTTTATCCTGCTGCTGGCATACACTGCTTCTTTTGCGCAGGAAAAATGGAAATACGATTTTATTGTGCCTGACAACGGCAATTTTGTCCAGGCGATACATGCGGCAAACAACCGTAAGGACAAGGCGCGTCGTTTCCGCATATTCATCCGTTCAAGTAATTACCGCATACGTGGCGAGGGAAACATGATTGAGACAGTGGAAAATGGAAAGAAAATAGAGTTCCCAAGTCCGATGACCATACTGACAGCCCCGAACACTTCTATCATTGGTGAGGAGTGGCAGAACACACAGGTGGAGAGTTGTCCGCAGCATGAGGGCATCAGCATCACGTCTACTTTGTTTGCCAGCCATGCTGACAGCACCTATATACAGGATTTGGAGTTGTGGTCGAATTACCGTAATGACCTCAATGCGTTTGCAAACCGGGCTGTCGCTTTCAACGAGAAGCGTTGCAAGGGCAATATCCTTAAAAATGTCAGTTTGCTGAGCACGCAAAACACTTATTACACCAACAGTGGCGGGACAACATATCTGGAGGACTGTCTGATTCAGGGTACGGTCGATTTTATTTGCGGAGGTGGAACAATCTACTTCAACCGTTGCAATATTGAGTTTGTTGCGCGCGGCAATGCCAACTCAAGAGATATAATCTGCGCCCCTGCCACAGAGCCGGGACTGAGGTTTGGTTATGTGTTCAACGACTGTACGATAAGCGGTCCGCAGATGCAGGACGGGAAATACATGCTTGGCAGTCCGTGGAAAAACGAGCCGCGTGCCGTTTTCCTGAATACCGTTATGGAAATTGCTCCCCACGAGGCGGCATGGACGGATATGAATGGCACCCTTCCTACTTTGTTGGCGGAGTATGGAAGCATGGACAAGTTCTTCGGCTGCATAGATACAGGCAAACGGAGGACTGAGTTTAAGAACAAGGATGGTTTTTCGGTGAAAGGGCATTACAGTCCGTTGCTTACTGCCGATGAGGCTGACGGCTATATGGTGCGGAATGTCTTCTCCGGATGGAATCCGGAGGATGCGACAAGGCAGATAGAGCCTCCGCAGCTTCGTATAAGCGGAAGGGTAATTACATGGGATGATATTCCCGAGGCAGGATGCTATGCGATATGCCGCGACCGCAAGGTACTGACATTTACCACAGAACCGAAGTTTGTTGTGCCGACAGGAACATACGAGGGAGCTTGCTTCTCTGTACGCTGTGCCAACTATCATGGCGGACTTGGCAAACGCTCTGACGAGGTTGTTTATTCACGGCTGAAATCCCGCTGACAGTTTTCATACGCATCGGAGGCAATACGGGCGAGCCATATAGCTTGCCTGTATTGCCTCCGCTTCTATTTATATTCCGTCTGTTTATCTTTTCCTTTTGAAGAAACTCTTCATCTTTTCTGCCGCCTCATTGGCAAGAACCCCTCTCTCCACCTTTGTCTTTGGGTGCAGTGCTTCCGGCGCATAGCGCATGTAGCCGCGCTTGTCGTCCGCCGCGCCATAGACCAGTCTGCCCATTTGCGACCATGCAATGGCGCCTGCACACATCACGCATGGCTCTACGGTGACATAAAGTGTGCAGTTGTCCAGATATTTGCCGCCCAGATACTCTGCCGCAGCCGTAATGGCCTGCATCTCTGCGTGCGCTGTCACATCGTGCAGCTTCTCTGTCAGGTTGTGCCCTTTGCCAATGATGCGGTTGTTGCATACGACTACCGCCCCTATTGGAATCTCATTCTCTTCCCATGCTCTGTCGGCTTCGCGCAGGGCCTCGCGCATAAATCTTTCGTCTTCGTTCATATCCGTATTTTTTCTGTTGCAAATATATGAATCTTGTTTTGTTTACACAAACCTGATTCTTGTAAGGCTTCGTATACGATATATTGTTTGTCGCAGAGGGAAAGCGATGGACTGAATAATGTTTTTATCCGATATTTCGAGTGATTTATCTTTTTATAGATTTGAGTCTTGATGTAGGCTGTGTTTTGCTGATGGATTTGACTGATTTCTTGACTTTTTGTAAGTGAAATTTGGGTGTATTCTAACAGACTCCTCCGTCACTTTGTGACACCTCTCCTAACTTAGGGGAGGAACTATATACCTTGTCAATCAGTATATTAGTTTCTCAGTGTATACGGTAATCAGGCTCCTCCCCTAAGTTAGGAGAGGTGTCACAAAATGATGGGGAATCTGCTCAAAAAGTCAATAAAAATAGAATGTTTCTGACAACTTGATATGTTAAATTCCGACTCCGTAGAATCGCCTCAAAATGAACCGAACCTTGCCTCGGTTGCAAAAACGCGATTCTACGGCGACTTCAAACCTTCAAAATTCGAGCGGACAAATAGGACAATTCAACCGACTAAAAGATATAGAAATTCAACCCCAAAAGCACCATTTCCATCCAAAACCCCACAAAAGCCCAAAATTACAAGGTGCTGAAAATTTATTTCCAAGGCGCACTGATTTTTTTCGCAAGGTGAACAAAATTTATTTTCAAGGCGCACAAAATTTTCAAAGCCTGTTTTTCGGCCCAAAATCGGGTGTTTTTCCGAATCGCTTCCTCAAAAAGATGAGAGCCGCTTTTTCCATGCCCTGAAAAACAAAAATGGATTTTGAACCTGAAAAATGACTGTTTTAACAGCGAAATTACATAACTTGCTGATTATCAATACATCCTATTTTGTACTCGCCACTTGGTTTTTGGTCTAAAACCGCTTCTTTTTCTCAAAATAGCATCTGCTTGATTGTCAGTTACTTAACAATGAAGTCTCGAAAAATTGGTCGTCAATACAATGTGGATAGTTGCGGAAATGTTAAATTTTTCTCTTTTTGCCAAGTAGCATAATGTTAGTAACCCTTGTCTGTATACTGCCATCCGGCAACAAGTGTGGCAGAATGGTTCGGATTTTCGTCTTGCCGTCATTTTTGTGTGCTGATAATTTGCTGTCGTGCCATATCCGCTAATATGAGCGGATGTTTGCCAAACTTGAGTCTTGATTTTGTCTGTTGGCTCTTTTTTTCGTAACTTTGTCGGCATGGTACTTGTTAGGTGCTATCAATGAAAGACAAAAAAGATCGATAACAAAATGATGAGCGACGAGACAAACGACAAGACAATTGATGATGCGATGGCTCCGCATAGCGATTATGATCCGGAAACCATGAAAGACGGCATTACGCATCACCTTAGCGGCATGTATCAGAACTGGTTTCTTGATTATGCCAGCTATGTGATATTGGAGCGTGCCGTTCCGCATGTGATAGACGGACTGAAGCCTGTGCAAAGGCGTATTCTGCATTCCATGAAGAGAATGGATGATGGAAGATATAATAAGGTGGCTAACATTGTTGGCCATACCATGCAGTTCCATCCTCATGGTGACGCCTCGATAAAGGATGCGCTTGTGCAGCTGGGGCAGAAGGACTTGCTGATTGACTGTCAGGGTAACTGGGGAAACATCCTTACTGGTGATGACGCGGCTGCGGGACGATACATTGAGGCGCGATTGTCGAAGTTTGCTCTTGATGTGCTTTTCAATCCCAAGACAACAGAGTGGAAACTGTCGTATGACGGACGTAACCGCGAGCCGGTTGCGCTGCCGGTGAAGTATCCGCTCCTGCTTGCGCAGGGAGTGGAAGGTATTGCTGTCGGTCTTTCATCGAAGATTCTTCCGCATAATTTTAATGAGTTGTGCGAGGCCGCCATACATTATCTTCATGATGAGGAGTTCAAGCTGTATCCGGATTTTCAGACTGGAGGCTCTATTGATGTATCGAAATACAACGACGGGCAGAGAGGCGGTTCGGTGAGGGTGCGCGCGAAAATAGAGAAACTTGACAGCAAGACACTTGTTATTCGTGAGATTCCATACGGAAAAACGGCTGCCACACTGATTGAGTCTATACTGAGGGCGATAGAAAAAGGTAAAATAAAGGTAAGGAAGGTGGACGACAATACGGCTGCCTCGGTGGAGATTGTGGTGCATCTTGTGCCGGGTGTGTCTTCAGACAAAACACTCGACGCGCTTTACGCGTTCACAGACTGCGAGATAAGCATCTCGCCGAACTGCTGTGTGATAGACGACCGTATGCCGAAATTCCTTACTGTGAGCGATGTGTTGAGGCGGTCAGTCGACAATACGAAAGATTTGATTCGTAAGGAACTTGAGATTCGCCGTTCAGAGTTGCTCGAACAGCTCCATTTTGCCTCGCTGGAGAAAATATTCATCGAGGAACGCATATATAAGGGACGAGAGTTTGAGAATGCCAAGTCTATGGATGCTGCATGTGAGTATGTGGATGAGCGTCTCACTCCTTTCTACCCTCAGTTTGTGCGTGAGGTGACAAAGGATGACATTCTGCGTCTCATGGAGATCAAGATGCAGCGAATCTTGAAATTCAACAAGGAAAAGGCGGATGAGCTGATAGCCCGCATGAAAGCGGACGTTGAGGAGGTTGACCGCGACCTTGCCAACCTTGTGGAAGTGACGGCTGAGTGGTATCGCTATCTGAAACAGAAGTATGGGGCGGAACATCCGCGTCTTACCGAAATACGCTCTTTCGACACGATTGAGGCGGCTAAGGTCGTTGAGGCTAATCAGAAACTTTACGTGAACCGTGCGGAAGGTTTTATCGGCACCGGCTTGAAGAAGGACGAGTTCGTTTGCAACTGTTCTGACATAGATGATATAATTATATTCTACCGTGACGGAACCTTCAAGGTTATACGTGTGAGCGAGAAAGTGTTTGTGGGAGAGACCGAGCGCAGCAAGCGTGATAAGCGCAAGGTGGAGATTATACATATTGCGGTGTTCAAGAAAAATGACACACGCACCATTTACAATGTGTGCTATCGGGACGGCGAGTCAGGGATAAGCTACATAAAGCGTTTCAATATCGCAACGATAATGCGCGACCGTGAATATGATTTGACGCAGGGCACACCAAAGTCACGCGTGCTCTATTTTACGGCAAACACCAATGGTGAGGCTGAGGTGGTGAAGGTTACTCTCAAGCCTCACGAGCGGATTAAACGCCTGATATTTGAACGGGACTTCAGTGAGGTGCCTATAAAAAGCCGCTCAGTGAAAGGACTTATCCTGTCGAAGAATGATGTGTTCCGTGTGACGCTGAAACAGCACGGAGGCTCTACGCTGGGAGGACGGAAAGTATGGTTCGACCATGATGTGAGCCGGTTGAACTACGATGATCACGGTGAGTTTCTTGGAGAGTTCCAGAACAACGACTCCATTCTGGTGGTGCTTGACAGCGGTGAGTTTTATCTGACGAACTTCGACGCCAACAACCACTATGAGCAGAATATATTGAGAATAGAAAAATACAAACCGAACAAGGTGTGGACGGCTGTCGTGTCGGATGCCGACAATCATAAGATGCCGTATATAAAACGCTTCTTGCTGGAGGCTACATCGAGAAAGCAGACATGTCTGGGCGACAATCCGCATTCGCGTCTGTTCTTGCTGACGGATACGGCATATCCGCGTCTGGAGGTGAGCTATGCCGAGCCTAATGCTTTCCGGGGTCCTGTGGAGATTGATGCAGAGCAGTTTGTGGGAGTGAAGGGCTTTAAGGCAAAAGGCAAGCGTCTGTCGATATTTGCTGCTGAAAGTGCGAGGGAGCTTGAGCCGTTGCGCTTCCCCGCTCCGGAAGAGGATGTTGAGGACAATGCTCCGGAACCGGAGGAGACTTTCCCGGAGGTGGAAGACCCGGATGCGGGAAAGAGCGAGAGCGACATCCGGGATGAAATGACCGGACAATTGAAGCTGTTCTAATCTCGGTGCGGTAATGGATGGTTCTTTTACTTATAGTTTGCGTGGACTGATGACAGCCGTAGTGTTGTTGTCAGTCCACTTCTGTGTTGTGGCGCAGGAGCAATGGGTAGACACTGATACTGCAAAAGTAGAGTGCAGTCTTCCTGAGAATATATCCGCTATGCTTGAACAGCGGATGGGGTGTGGGATAAAGCTGTGCCCGTTAAACGACCCGCTTGTGGCTGTCCACTCTACAGTGATTGGTGCGGGAGCGGCAAATGTGCTTGACACTTATCTGTCACCTTATAATTATACTGGGCCGGAGATTCGTATTGTCCGTGAGACGGGCAGGATGACACGGCTTTGTCGTGGGCGGGTGTCCAATCAGATAATGATAGACGCCAATGCCTCTTATCTGGAAAATAGGAGTGGTACGGCGCATGAGTGGGCGGGTGGCATACGTTATTCGATGGGCTGGCACTATCATTTCAAGCCTATGGGCAGAATACAGTTTCGTGGAGGTTTGCTTGCTTCGGGCTATCTTGGAGGTGTGTACAATACGCGCAATGGGAACAATCCGGCACAGGCTAAGCTGGATGTGGCGATTGATGTGTCGGGAACGGTCGTATATTTGTGGAATGTGGCACATTCGACGGTGGTGTGTCGATACCAGTTGAGCGTACCGATGCTTGGGGTGGCTTTCTCTCCAAACTACGGACAGTCGTATTACGAGATATTCTCATTGGGAGATTATGACCGTAATGCGGTGTTTGCTTATCCCGGAAATATGCCGTCCATGCGCCATCTGCTTACAGCGGACATTCCTGTCGGGCATGGGGCAACCATGCTGCGTGTAGGCTATTCGGGACAGTTCAATCAGGCAGTGTTCAACCATCTTCGCTATCATTCTTATTCACATAACTTTTTGTTGGGCTTTGTCAAGTATTTCAGAAGATTATGAAGCAGTTTATTTATACTTTATATAATAAGGTGTTGCAGAGTGGAGTTTTCTGTGTGATGCTTCTCTGTGTAGGATTGACAGCCTGCATTGGTGAGGAATATCCGACAGAAGATACTCCGAGTGATAACTTTGAGGCATTGTGGCAGCTTATGGACGAGCATTATTGCTTCTTTGAATATAAAAGGCAGACGATTGGTGTGGACTGGGATGAGGTGCATGAACGCTATCGTGCGAAATTGTCAGACGGAATGAGCGAGAAGCAGCTGTTTGAGGTGCTTTGCATGATGCTTGCCGAACTGAAAGACGGGCATGTGAATCTTAGTGCGGGATTTGACTTGGGACGGAACTGGAGCTATTATGAGGATTTTCCGGAAAACTATGATGAGACTGTCGCACGCTCATATTTAGGCGTGGATTATGGCATTGCCTCCGGACTCAAATATAAGATTCTTGAGGATAATATAGGATATGTGCGCTGTGAGAGCTTTTCTGACGGCATTGGCGAGGGAAATCTTTCCTATATGCTGGATGAGCTTGCTTTGTGCGATGGATTGATTATCGATGTCCGCAATAATGGTGGCGGAGAACTGACCACGGCTCACAGGCTGGCGGCGCGGTTTACGAATGAGAAATGCCTGACGGGGTATATATGTCATAAGACGGGAAAGGGGAGGGATGACTTCTCTTCTCCAAAACCGGAATATATCGAGCCATCGGATGGGGTGCGCTGGCAGAAGCCGGTGGTGGTGCTCACTAACCGCCGCTGTTATTCCGCCACGAATGATTTTGTGAAGTGTATGCGTACTTTCCCGAAAGTCACATTATTGGGTGACAGTACGGGAGGCGGTTCCGGAATGCCTTTTACACAGGAAATACCACACGGGTGGAGTGTGCGTTATTCTGCTGTGGTTTGTTATGACCGGAATATGAGGCATACGGAGTTTGGTATAGCTCCTGATACACTTGTTTGTCTGGCGGAAGAAGATGTTCTGCGCAAGCGAGATACGCTTATCGAGGCTGCACGAGGCTTGTTGAGAGAACAAGCTGGGAGTTTTCCTGCAACTATGGAACTCAACATAATTGCTGACAGACTCTACTGATGTTTGCCAAGTGCCATTGATTCTATAATTTCAATATGTAGATTCAATATGGAAGTGCAAAATAATGATGGCTTTTCTTTGGAATATGAAGAAAAATGTATAACTTTGCACCCGTATTCCGCGCCTGTGGCGAAATTGGTAGACGCGCTAGACTTAGGATCTAGTGTTTTGCGACGTGTAGGTTCGAGTCCTATCAGGCGCACAGTCGGAAGAAAAAGAGAAGATGTTCAATTGAATATCTTCTCTTTTTATCTAATATTACACCTTTAATAAAATATATCTGTTTTATTGTCAGATATTTTCCGAGATTACTTCAAAATCAAACTCCAATTAGAAACAAAAAGGCATTAATTACGCAAAAGCTTTATTTGTCCCCCTCCTCAAAAAACTGACATAATGCCAATAACTCTTGTCCGCTGTCTGTATAGAGTGTCCGATGCTTTATAAATATGTTTTGTGGAATATATGGCACAAATGGATATCATGTAAATCGTGCTTGAATTATTCCCTAAATAAGTATAGAAAAAGCATTGTTAATTATTTGTATTAATTATTAAATATAGCTTACGGTTAATGCAATATGTTTGGAGATGTATATGTTTTGAAAGTATTGTTTGTATTGATTAATGTCTTGAAAATCTTGTGTGTATGCGCTTTCTTATAAACACGGATTCTTTTGTGTTCGGTGTTTGAGGAATATGAAATGATAAGTTGGTGTATATTTGATGTTGGCAGCTGAGTTTTGTTTATTGGATTGAATTTCATAAATTTGCAGCGTCATAGATTTTGTAGCTAAGTCTGCGAGGTTATGCCTCTTGTGCGGTGGCGCTTCAACAAACTATACTCTTTCGGATTTATAAATTACTGCCGGACATTTTGGGTGTTTCCGGAGAAAGGAGGGGATATATTTGTTTATAAGGCCGATAGACGTAGTGGCTACAAAAGCAAAATCATATTTATAATGGCGGATATTATTCGGGACACTGATTATTCATTGGATAATGAGCCGTGGTATGCTGTGCGTACTTATAACAAGCAGGAAAAGAAAGTGACCGATTTTTTTAATCGTAGGTCACTGTACAACTTTATCCCCATGAGGTTCTCGGATGAATTCACGGATGAGGAAATACCACAGCGTATTCTTGTTCCCGCTATCCATAATCTTGTATTTCTGAAGAAATCTCTTCCTCAAAAGGAAATCGTTGGACTTTTGAGGGAGTGTCCTGTGCCTGTCAGTCCTATACGTAGGACGGATACGAGAGAACTGTATGAGATTCGTAACAGGGATATGACGGAGATGCGGGTGCTTTGTGACCCCAAATGTAAAGCGTCTATATTTTCGATGCCTGACAATGGTGAAATGACTGTTGGGCAGGCTGTACGTATTGTAGCCGGACCGTTCAAGGGATTTACGGGACATTTGGTACGTGTGAGCAAAAAATATTATTTTGTGAAGTCTGTAGCGGGACTTGGAGTGATGCTTCGCACTTCCCGTTGGTATTGTGAGCCAATGTAGGGCAAAGGTTTTTGTCGGAGTGAGGATTTTCTCTACATGGCAATGATAGGACAGGCTTTGTTTGTTGTTTATGGCTTGTAGGTGTGGAAAAAGAACTGTTTTCTTGCTAAAAATGATTTCATTTCTTTGAAAGTCATGGAAAATCTGTATCTTTACGTCTAAATAAAAAGTTTGCAGGTTATGATAGACATGTCCATATATAATAGAGTAAAGTTCCCGGTCGGCATCCAGACTTTTTCTGAGCTGGTGACCGGCAATTATCTTTATATTGACAAGACTGAATACGTGTATCGTATGGCTCATTCCGGTGGCAAGTATTTCTTCCTGAGCCGTCCCCGCCGTTTCGGCAAGTCTCTGCTGACATCCACCTTCCACAGCTACTTTTCCGGCAGGAAAGAGCTTTTTGAGGGCCTCGCCATTAGCCGTATGGAGACGGAGTGGACGGAATATCCCGTTCTCCACTTCGACATGAGCATGGCGAAGCATGTGGACAAGGAGCGTCTGGAGCAGATGCTTGACATGCAGCTTTATGAGTATGAGAAGAACTACGGTCTTCCTGAGCGTGCGGTCTCGTTGAATGACCGTATGAGTAGCTTGATAAGGAATGCCTGCAACAAGACCGGCCGTCAGGTGGTTGTCCTTATAGACGAGTACGACGCTCCTCTTCTCGACGTGATGCACGAGGATGTGGAGCTTCCCGTCCTCCGCAACGTGATGCGCAACTTCTATTCTCCCCTGAAGGCCTGTGACCCCTATCTTCGTTTCGTGTTCCTTACCGGCATCACGAAGTTCTCCCAGCTGAGCATCTTCAGCGAGCTGAACAACATCTCCAATATAAGTATGCTGAAGTCCTATGCCGCCATCTGTGGCATCACGGAGGACGAGATCCGCACGCAGATGCATGAGTCAGTCAAGGCACTTGCAGACAAGCTTGGCACAACCTTTGAGGGCGCGATGGAGAAACTGAAGGAACGCTATGACGGCTATCATTTCACTTGGCCCTCTCCCGACATATACAACCCGTTCAGCCTGATGAACGCTTTTGCCAATGAGGAACTGAACGACTACTGGTTTGGCAGTGGCACTCCTACCTATCTGATAGAGATGCTCCGCAAGTATGGTGTCGCCCCGCAGCAGATTGGCGGCAGGCGCGCCAATGCCGTCTCTTTCGACGCTCCTACCGAGCGCATGACTGACATCACCCCGCTTCTTTACCAGAGCGGTTACATAACCATCAAGGACTGCTCTCCGATAACGGGTCTTTATACGCTTGACATCCCGAACCGTGAGGTGCGTGTGGGACTGATGCAGAGCCTTCTCCCATGCTATCTTCACAGGTATACTACAGAGGGCCTTACTACGGTCGGACTCCTTTATGAGGCTGTGTACTACGGCCGTATGGACGATGCGCTAAGGCTTCTCCAGACTTTCCTGTCCACGCTGCCTTACTGCGACAACACCGACTATGAGGGTCATTACCAGTCGTTGATGTACACGATTTTCAGTCTCTTGGGGATGTATGTTGATGTGGAGGTGCGTACCCCAAAAGGGAGGGTTGATATGGTCATGCGTACCCACGACACCCTTTATGTGGTGGAGCTGAAACTGAACCGCAGTGCGGATGTCGCCATGCGTCAGATAGACTTGAGGGACTATTCCTCCCGCTTCGCCCTTTGTGGTCTTCCGGTAGTGTGGGTGGGCATCAACTTCAGTAGTGAGGAGTATACCATCACGGACTGGATAATAGAGGAGGCATGACCTTCATACGGATATACAGGTTCTTTGATACCTGATATTATCAATCCTTCCGAAAGA